>DASSOX010000039.1:0-8627 GCA_035700125.1 Gemmatimonadaceae bacterium | reverse complement strand
TGCGGCTCGTGTGCGCACCTTCTCGATCGTGATAGCCATCGTCATCGCGATCGGGAGCGCAACGGGACTCGCGCTGAGCGGCGAGCGGAGCGAATCGCTGGGGCTCGCGCTCCTCCTCTTCGGCCTCCTCCTCGCGCTGCGCGCCGGCTACGCGCTCTGGGGGCAGCAGCGCACCACCACGGTGCTGGAGCATGCGGCGCTGGCCGAGCGTGAGCAGTCGCTTCTCCTCGAGCGGCACGTGGCCGCACGCACCGCGGAGCTGGCCGAAGCCCACCGCGTGATGCAGCGCATGTGGACGCTCGGGCAGCAGATCGCTCTGGAGCTGGCGCCGGAGCGCGTCCTGCGACGTTTCATAGAGGCCGCGATGGACGTGCTGCGCGTGGAGGGCGGCGCGGTCGGGCTCCTCGACGGGGACAGGGTCGGGATCGCGATTACAGCGGGGCTGGGAGACTCGCTCGCGGGACGCTCGTATCCGGTCACGGGTAGCGCCATGGGGCGCGTAGCGCGCTCGGCCACGGCATGGTGGACGCCCGACGCCGACGCATCTCCGGAGCCGACCGACGACATCCCACTCGCCGACGGCGCGCGCTCGGCGGTGGTCATCCCGCTGCAGCGACGCGGCCAGTGCATCGGAGCCATCACTCTCCTCTCGCGCTCGCATCGCGACTACTCCGAGAGCGACGTGGCCCACGTGGAGGCGATGGCCGACCTGCTCTCCGTGGCGCTCGCCAACGCCGATCTCCTCGAGACGCTGCGCAAGGCGGAGTGGCGCTTCCGGACTCTCTTCCGTACCGCGCCCGACGCGGTGCTCACGGTTTTCGAGAGCGGCCGGATCCGCGAGGCTAACGACGCCGTGCACGACATATTCGGCGTCCACCCTGTACAGATGGTCGGTCGCACGCTCGATGAATTCGTGGTCGCCGAGGACGTGGGCCGGCTGCGCCAGGAGCTGGCCCACGTGCTGCACGGCGCCCCCTCGCGACTCGAGATCCGTGCGCGCCACGGGATAGGCGAGGACGCGAGCGTGCGCATCGTGCAGCTCGCCGCGCGTCTCCTTCCCGAGGCAGACCCGCCGCAGGTGCTCTTCCTGGGGCGTGACATGACTTCGGAGCGCGAGATGCGCGCGCGGCTCGCCGAGACGGAACGGCTCGCGGCGGTGGGCGAACTCGTGGCCGGCGTCGCGCACGAAGTCAACAACCCGCTCTGCACCATCAGCGCGTTCGCACAGCTTCTGCAGCGCGACGAGGCGCTCGGCAGCGAGCAGCGGGAGTCGGTCGATGTGATCTGTTCCGAGACCCAGCGCGCGAGCCAGGTGCTGCGCGACCTGCTCACCTTCGCGCGGCGCAGCGAGGGTGAGAACGCGACAATCCAGATCAACGATCTGCTCGAGCGCACCATGCGCCTCCGGCTCTACGAGATGGACTCGCTGGGAATCGTGCCGGAGTACGATCTCGCCAACGATCTCCCGCTCACCCGCGGCGACCCGCGCCAGATCCAGCAGGTGGTGCTCAACCTGGTGATGAACGCGATCCAGGCCATGGAACCGATGGGCGGCGGAACGCTGCGGCTCAGGTCGTTCGCCGACCGTGAGCGCGTGGTGCTCGAGGTGAGCGACACGGGACCAGGAATCGCCGAGCCGGCGCGCGCTCATGTCTTCGAACCGTTCTACACCACCAAGCCGACTGGAACCGGATTGGGGCTCAGTGTGAGCTACGGGATCGTCGCATCGCACGGCGGCGAGATCTCCATCGTGCGCACCGGCGAGGGTGGCACCACCTTCCGGATCGCACTACCCGCTCTCTACGGCGCGGACGAATCGGGGTCCGACTCCATCGACCGCATAAGCGGCGACTCGCCGCTCTCCGGCATGCACCTCCTCTTCGTGGACGACGAGCTGGCGCTGCACAGCGCAGTGCGCTCGTACGCCCGCGCCCGCGGGTTCACGGTGGTGACGGCCGTGGATGGTGCGGCAGCGCTGGCCGCGGCGCGCAGGGAACGCTTCGACGCCGTGGCGTGCGACCTCCGCATGGGTGGGCTCGATGGGCCGGCGCTCTTCGAGATCCTGCGGCGCGAGCACCCCGATCTCGCCGCGCGCACCCTGTTCATAACGGGTGACCTGATGAGCGCGAGCAGCCGCGGATTCCTCGAATCGGCCGGCCAGCCGGTGCTGGAGAAGCCGTTCGATCTGGAGCTGCTGGAAAGCTCGGTGGCGGCGCTACTCGATGACCAGCGGGAGCTGGCCGCGAGCTAGCTTCGCGAGCTGGCGCCGCGCCTTCAGTACTGTGCCAGCGATCCGGTTCGCCTCGCGTCGCGAAGCGCGAGTGCGAAGGTCAGAACGCTGAGCGCGGAGAGCACCGCCACGAAAGCGGTGAGGATGCCCACGTCGCCGGCAACGCTGGTGAGAGGCGCGCCCTCGAGGAGCACGCGCCTGAGCGCGCGTAATCCGTAGGTGAGCGGGAGCGCCGCGGACACCGAGTGCAGCCAGCTCGGGATGATGTGCGTGGGGTAATACACACCGCCCAGAAAGCCCGAGAGCCCGATCACTGCCTTGGGGAGCGGTCCGGTGGTCCGGAACCAGAGCATCAGCGCCGCGCCGAAGATGCCGAAGGGCAGATAGGCGAGCACGATGAGGCCGAGGATCACGAGCGCGGCAAGCGACTTCCCCCAGGCGATGTGCGCGCCGAGAATCGCGCCGGTGGTGACGAGTATCAGCGCGCGCGCAAACGACCAGAGAAAGTCGTACGACACCGCGCCGGCGAGGATGGTCGGCAACCGCGTGGGCGTGGTGAGGTACGCCTCGAGCGTGCCCGAGCTGACACTCCCCCGGATGACGCCGGGAAGGGAGTTCACTGCGAGGCCGAGGAACATGAAGGCGATCATCCCGATCAGGACGAAGCCGAAGTACTCGCCTCCCTGCGACTGGATGGTCTTTGCCATCACCGGCTGAAGCGCGCGGGCTATGAAGTACACGGGGATCACCGTGACCACGAGCGAGCCGAGCGATGTGAGCATCGCCATGCGGTAGCTCGTCCCCACCAGCCAGGAAGCGCGAACCATCGCGAGCCACTTATGCACGGGTGTCCTCCCTGCCGCGGCTTTCCACGATACGCTCGATCAGCTCCGCGAGCGGGAGCCGGCCGCGCTCGAACGAAGACACCGTGACGCCCGCGGAAGCCATGTGCGCGAACACCTCGCTCGCCACCCTGGGACCGCCGGGGATCTCGAGCTGGAGCGGCGTCCAGCCGTCTTCGTCGCGCTCGCCGCGCGCCATCACGTGGATCACTCCGCGCGTCTCGAGTGCGGCGAGCGCCGGGTGCGACGGATCGAGCGTCCAGAGGCGGTAGCGCTCGCCCACGATGCGTCTGGAGAGCTCCTCGGGCGTGCCCGCGGCGCGTACCACGCCCCGGTCCAGGATGGCGACGCGGTTGCAGAGCTCCAGTGCCTCCTCGGCCTTGTGCGTGGCGATGAGCACCGTGCATCCCTGCCGGGCCACGATCTCTTCGCGCAGGAACTCCCTGAAGCGGCGTGCGCCGAGCGGGTCGAGACTGCGCGTGGGCTCGTCGAGCAGGAGAACCGAGGGACGAGATAGGAGCGCTCGCGCGATGAGGAGCCGCTGCTTCATCCCCGACGAGAACTGCCCGACCATCTTGTCGCCCGTGTCGGCGATCCCGGTGAGCTCCAGCAGCTCGCTCACGCGCTGGTCGCGCGTGGTCCCGCGCAGGTCGTGCAGCGAGGCGAAGAGCCGGAGGTTCTCACGTGCGGAAAGACGCCAGTTGAGACTGCGTTCGTCGGCTATGACGGGAGCGAGGAGCCGCCGTACGTGCTCGCCGTCGCGCACCACGTCGAAGCCGTGAACCGTCACGGTGCCGGCATCGGGGATGACGAGCGATGCGAGCACCTTGAAGAGGGTGGTCTTCCCCGCGCCGTTCTCGCCGAGGAGGCCGAAGAACTCGCCGCGGGCCACCTCGAAGCTCACACCCCCGAGCGCCGTGGCGTACTCCTTCGTGCGCGGGTGGCGGAGCGTGTCCTTCCAGCCGCGGCGCACCGCGAATCGCTTCACGAGTCCGTGGACGCGCACCACGACGTCGCGCTCGCGGCCGTCGCGGGTCCGTACGGCTTCATCGGTGGTGGCCGCGATCACCTTCATGCGCGTGCTCCACTGGCGCTGCTTTCCCGCGTGTGCGCTCGTGCCGCGCCGCCGTGCCACGAGAGCAGGCGCGACACGACTTCGTCGAGTCGCGCGAAGTCGCGCGCCACGCGGAGGGTGTAGACGGGGACCACTGCCGCGAGTCGCACCGCGCGGTCGAGGAGTACCGCGGCCTCGGACTTTCCGAGGAGCGGCGCGAGGCGCGTTTGCGGGAGGAGAGCCATGGCGGCGGCCACGCCGGCGAGCGGGATCCGCTCCGCGCTCTCCACGGCCAGCTCCGTGCGCATGGGCTGGAGGAGATAGAGCGCCGCGAGCGGCAGCTCCGAGCGGGTGGTGCGCGTCGCTTCGTCTGGTTGCACGATGACCTTGCCGCCAGCGCCCCTGGGAGCATCGTCGCTCCCACCAAGGTGCCTTGCGGAGTCGCGCAGCAGTCGTAGCTGCGGGACTCCGGGGCGCATACGCGGCTCGGGTTCGAGGTCCATGGCTACCACATCGTCGGTGACGACGCGGGCCCCTGCTCGCGCGAGTGCGTGCGCGAGCGTGGACTTCCCGTGTCGCTTGGGCGCCAGGAAGGCCACGGCGCCGTCGTGCAGCTCCACGGCGCTTCCATGCAGGCAGAGCGCGCCCGAGGCGTGCATCGCAGTCGGGAGCACCCTTCCCAGCACGTCCAGCTGGACCGCCTCTGGCACCACGCGCTGGCCCGCGTACCAGTCGATGGTCGTGCCCGTGGCATCCACGTCGAAGACGCCGGTGTCGTCGTACTCCAGGCGAAAGCCGCCAGCGTGGCGGAAGAGTCGTACGCGTGTGGAAGCGTCCACCTCGTCCTCACCGAGCTGCTGCAGCTCCGCGGGGAGCGGAGAGCCGCTGGCACACCGCAGCTCCCAGCGCGGTGTCCCACCAGCGGGAGGAAGCGCTGCGAACGGGATCTCGGAGCGGAGAGATCCGCCGTACACCGAGTAGTCGGGCATGAAGTGAGTGCGAGAGCTGCGGAAGGTGCCATGCCGCCGGCACCTTCCGCTGCGCCCCGCGATCAGGAACGGCTGTCGATGCAGGCGGCGGCCGATCCGGGTGCTGCCTGGGCAGTGCAGCCGCTGGGCTGATTGGCATCCTCGCCTACGCCCACCGAGATGTCCCATCCCGGGTCGCTCTTGCCCGCCTGCGTGAGCTCACGCAGCGTGCCGAAGCGCTCGATTGTCGGGGTCGAATACATTCGTGATCCTCCTCAGGAAGTACGTCGGGGCACCGTTGCCCCTTACGACGACCCGGCCACCATGGCCGTGACGCCGCTCGCAGAGCTCAGCTCGTGAACGCCAGCCGTGCTCGACGCGCCACTCGACTCTCACCACGCTCGCTCTCGTGCGTGGCGCGTGCACGGAGCCAGATCTCCACCTCCATCGTGAGGTAGAGCGAAACACAGAGGTTCAGGTCATCGCGCCTGACGCTCTCTTCCCAGCTTCGCCGGAACACTTCGGGCTCGATGATGCCGAGATCCCCGAGTACCGGATTCTTCATGTTCCGCTCGATCAGCTGCGGCATCGCCGCGACTATCGCGCTGGTCAGGTAGCGTATCGGGCTCCCGGTGCGATACGGACGGGGTGCGAGCACCGAATCGGGGAGCAGCCCCTTCATGGCGCGCCGCAGCAGCCGCTTGGTCTCCCTCCCCGAGCGTCGCTCGAGGACGGGGCGCGACGCCGCGAAGGCCACCACGCGCGCGTCCGTGAACGGCGAGCGGTGCTCCACACCCTCCTCGAGCGCGAGGCCGCCGAGCGTCGCCGTCATGCGTCCGATGAGCGGACGCGTGAGCTGCCAGGCGCTCTCGTGCGCCGCGCGACTCCTGCCACCGCGCCGCGGCACGTTGTTCCTCTCGCGCTCGAGGAGCGAGTGCTCGCGCGCGAACTCGGGACGTATCCATTCCGGGAGCGCATGCTCCAGCGTGTTCACCACCGACCTCCCGCCCCGCGCCTCGGCCATGCGGTGCAGCACCGATGCGGGCAGAGTGGGGATGAGCGTGGAGCGCAGCAGATCGCGCCAGTCGCCACCTCCACGCGCGCGCCATTCGCGCGCGAAGGTTGGCCAGCGTCCGGTCGTGAAAAGATCGGTGAGATACGCGCCTGACGCCTGGAAGAGCTGGTCGCCGCCATTGCCGTCGAGCACTACGCGTGCGCCGAGCGACCGGCCGGTGCGGGCCAGCGCGCGGTTCATCATCTCGAAGAGGTGCGGGAAGGGCTCGTCGCGCTGCGCGGCTCGCTCGAGGACTCGCGCGAGCGGCGGGATGTCGCTCGAGCGAATCCACTTCGTGCTTCCCTCCCAGTAGCCCACTATCGAGGAGATCACCTCGTCCTCTCGCCCGGGATCACCCTCGGGGAAGGAGACGGAAACGGCCTCCAGGTGACGTTCTCCGTCGCCGGCATCGCTCAGCAGGCGCTGACCGGCGGCGTAGAGCGAGGGCGAGTCCCAGCCGCCGCTGAGAAAGAGCGCGGTGGCGCCACGACGCGCGAGACGCTCGTCCACGGCGGCGGTAAGGAGCCGACGCAGCTCCCCGGCGGCTTCGTCGAAGGGAAGCTGTCCCGAGTCGCGATCGGAGAAGAGCGGCGCCTCCCAGAAGGGCGCGACCCGTGCACGCTCGCCGAGCCGCCAGTGCAGGTAGTGGCCGGGAGAGAGCCGGCGAACGCCGCGCCAGCAGGTATCCGATGCGGTTCCAGCGAGGACGGCGGCCTCCTCGGCGATGACGGCGAGGTCGAGCTCGCGTGTGCAGCGCGTGTGCGCCTGGAGAGCGGAGAGCGACGACGCCGCGAGGAGCGTGTCGCCCGACTCGGTGAAATAGAGCGGGCGCTTGCCGGTGAAATCGCGCGCGGCGAAGACCGATCGCCGCGGCTCGTCCCAGATGATGAACGCGAAGTCGCCCTCGAGCTCCCGCGCGCAGTCGATGCCCCACGCCTGGTACGCGGCGAGGATGAGATGGCTGGGGGTGTCGCCTGTTGGAGTCACCCCGCGATAGCGGAGCTTGCGCGCGAGATCGGCGCGGTAGAAGAGCGACGCATCCGCGGCGACCGTCACGCGGTTCTCTTCCGCGATCATCACCGTGCCCGAATGCGAGGGTGACAGCTCCCACTCGCAACGCGCAACCGCGAGCGCGCCGCTGCCGACATGGCGCACCGACGTGCAATCGGCCCCGCGGCGCGCCATCGCGGCGAGCATGCGGATCAGCTGTCGCGAGTCGGTTGCCCCGAGGAAGGGATCGAAGACTCCGAGTATGGAGCTCACGTTGCGCGAGGTCTAGGCAGCGCGGACGAGGCCGAAGCGCTCGAAGGAGGCGATCACCGCTTCGGCGTCGCGTCGTATTGTGGCCGCGTCGGTGCCCGGATTCTCGCCCGCGATGCGCTCGACGATCTCGTCGAGCGAAGCCGAAACGGGAGGAAGGAGCTCCCAGACGCGCGCACCCCCCGCGTTGAGGCCGAAGTAGACCTCCTCGGAGCAGTGGTAGACGACAGCTCCGTCGTCGAGTCGTCTGAAGATCACGTCGTCCTTCGGTACCGGCAGCATGCGGCTCCTCGTGGATTCGAGAATCGGGTCGGTGAAGGGAAACAGGCCGGCCCACGCGCCAAGGCAGAGTCAGCTTTCGTGCCGGGGTGGTCGCGGCAGGGTCCCCGGGGGCGACACGCCGGTCCTCGAGGCCATCTCGTTGTGAATCCATGGTTTTGCCACTACCGACAGGCGCATGCGTGGCGCGGTCCGTTGTCGGCTGTGACGCGACGCGCCCCCACAGTGCGGCGCTTGCGCTGCACTTCGCCGAGTGCGAGATATGTGAAGGCCGCGATGCGATTGCGAGCGGCGTGTAACGAAACGTGGCAGTCGCCAGAGGCGATTCGCTCCATCTGGCGGGGTGCGGTACCCGCCAGATGGACGGTTCGTGAGGAATCGAGCGCGTCCGACAGGCACTGCGACGGCGAAGCTTGACGAAAATATTGGAGCCCATACATTCGCAGGGCGCTGCTCGCTCGTTCCGGCCGGCGGCGGCGCCGTTGGGATACACGCGCCGGAGCTCACGTATAAATTTGCCGAGGTTTAGATGGCGCGTTTCAGCATTTCCCGCCTCTCACCGGGAGTGGTCGCGGCGTTGTTCCTGCTCGGCGCCTGCGCACCAGACTCACCCGTTCCTACGAGCGCCGAGCGCGACGCCCAGGTATCCCTCGCCCGAGCCGGCTACGATCAAGCCGGCGTGCACCGGCAGTATGGTCCGCCGGCGAAGGTAGGCAATGGGATGGCGCGCGCGTACGTCGTGGTGGATTCGAAGAACGAGCAAACGCCGCTCGAGCTGGGGATCGCGCTCGACGCCAAGGCGCTCGAGGGTCTGCCGAGCAGCGAGATGATGTATATGTATCTGTTGAAGCTTCCCGCGCTCGCGCCGGAGCCCTACAAGCTCGTCGAGCTGGACTGGAATCCGCATGGTCACGAGCCCCCGGGCGTCTACACCGTACCG
>DASSOX010000038.1:0-5174 GCA_035700125.1 Gemmatimonadaceae bacterium | reverse complement strand
TAACTTCGAGCCATATGGGCAGTTGCCGATATGGCTCGAAGTTAAAGACCTGACCCCGTCGTTGTCGTCAGCCGCCAGCGGAGCTTCTCTCGCGCGACTTGGCCGACGCCCTGCGACGCGGCGACTTGGTGGCCGCCTTCGCTGCCTTGGCCGCCTTCGCTGTCTTCGCGATCTCGATCGGCACGATGTCGGGCGCGGCATCTTCGCCGGCGCCGCAGCCGTTGGAGGCAGCCACCTTCGGCTGCTTGTACACGAAGCGGCGGCCCTGGTAGTTCCGGAACACGACTTCGTCATCGGTTATGGATTCCACGTACTCCGGAAGGAGCGGCACCTTCCCGCCGCCGCCGGGGGAGTCGATCACGAAGTGCGGCACGGCGAGCCCCGACGTCCAGCCGCGCAGCGCCTGGATGATCTCCAATCCCTTCTGCACCGTCGTGCGGAAGTGCTCACCGCCAGCCACCTGGTCGGCCATGTAGATGTAGTAAGGCCGCACGCGCGCCTTGAGCAGCTTCTGCATCAGCTCGAGCATCACCCTGGGGTCGTCGTTCACACCCTTGAGCAGCACGGTCTGGCAGCCGAGCGGCACGCCCGCATCCGCGAGACGCCCGAGCGCAGCGACGCTCGCCGGCGTGAGCTCGCTCGGGTGGTTGAAGTGGCAGTTCATGTACACCGGATGATACTTCTTGATGATCTCGCAGATCTCCGGTGTGATCCGGTCGGGGAGGTGCGAAGTGATCCGGCTCCCCAGGCGGATGATCTCCACGTGCGGGATTGCTCTCAGCCGCCCGAGGATGTAGTCGAGCCGGCGGTCGGAGAGCATCATCGGGTCGCCGCCCGACATGATCACGTCGCGGATCTCGGGGTGGCTGGCGATGTACTCGAACGCCGAGTCGTACTGGTTGAGCGGAATCTTCTCGGGGTCGCCGACCTTGCGCCTGCGGGTGCAGAAGCGGCAGTACGACGCGCACACCGGGCTCACCAGGAAGAGCACACGATCGGGATACCGGTGCGTGATGTTCGGCACCGGTGAGTCGGCGTCTTCATCGAGCGAGTCGATGATGCCGTCGTGGATGTCGAGCTCCTGGACCGTGGGCACGTACTGATTCCACATCGGATCGCCCACTTCCTTGATCTGTTCGAGCGCGGCCGGCGTGATGCGCATCTGAAAATTCTCGAACGCCGGCTTGAGCGCCTCCACATCTATCACATCGCTCCCGAACTTCTCGGCGAGCTTCTCCAGCGATGCTATTGCATCTTCCTTCAGTATCTTCTGCCACTCACTCATGGTGACTATGCTCCCCGCCGTCAGGCGAGTGTTGGAACCTTTTTGTGAACATGATCCGGTCGTCGCCGGGCGCGTAGAAGCCGCGCACGCGTGCGGACTCGGCGTAGCCACGTCGGCAATAGAAGTCACGAGTAGCTGCGTAGTCGGACCGGGACGAAGTCTCTGCTACCAACATGCGGGCGTGCCGCTGCCGAAGCCTTCGTTCTACCTCTGTGAGGATTGTGGTTCCAATGCCTGCTCCGTGCGCACGCGCATCCACGGCGATCCAGTAGAGATCGTAGACGCGGTCGGTGCCCGGCGTCGGGCCATAGCAGGCGTAGCCGACCAACTGAGCTTCCGGGGTGAAGGCGCCGAGGAAGGAGTAGTCGGTGTCGTGAGACGACTCGCTGGCAATCGCCGCATCGAAGAGCTCGATGCCCACGAGCACCTCGTCGTCGGAGAATGCTCCGGTGCCACGGAGTATCTCCGCGAGGCGGTCGCGGTGGCCGGGTACCAGCTCGCCCAGCCGTAGGGGAACGTCCACTCTCTCCTATCTGCCGCTGGAGAAGAGCTCGAGCGCGGTGGCTTCGGCCGCTCCCGCGACTCCGGAGAGCCGCTGCGCCATCGACCACCCTTCGCTCGCGGGGAGCGCCTGCCGCGCGAGCGCGAGCTCGCAAACGGTGCTCACCAGCCCCGCGTAATCCATCCCCGCCGCGCGCGCCATGCGCGCGAGCCCTGCATCGGGCGCTATGTCGGGGTTGGCGTTCACTTCGAGAATCCACGGCCGGCCAGCGCGATCGATGCGCATGTCCACTCTGCCGTAGCCGTGCCCGCCCACCAGTCGCCAGGCGGCGAGCGCCAGCTTCTTCACTTCCGCAGTGAGCTTCGCCGGCAGCTCTGCCGGACAGTGGGGTTCGCTCCCCTTGTCTTCATCGCTCCCCGTTTCCCACTTGGAGCGGTACGACACGATCCGCCACTTCCCCCTGGGCATGTGGTCGAAGCGGATCTCGGAGACGGGGAGCACCACGTCTCCAAGGATGCCGACATTCACTTCGCGTCCGTCGATGTAGCGCTGGACTATCACCTCGGGCCAGCGGTCGTGCATCGACGTTACGCGCTCGGCGAGCGCGCGGGTGGTGCGCACCACGGAGCGCTGCTCGATTCCGATGGACGCGTCTTCCGCGGCCGGCTTGCAGATGGTCGGGAAGCCCACCGTGGGCAGCGGATCTCCGGGGCGTGCGAGCGCGAAGCGCGGGACCGGGAGCCCGGCCCGATCGAGCAGGGAATTCACCACGTGCTTGCGCAGCGAGAGCGCGGTAGTCCACGACGACGCGCCGGTGAATGGAACGCCGAGCAGCTCGAGCATCGCCGCAGCCGCGGGCTCCAGCGCCGCGATCCCGTCGATTCCCTCGCACATGTTGAAGACGAGGTCGAACTTCCCCTTCCTCACGCGTTCGACCCAGCGCGCATCGATGTGCGCGCTGATCCTCACGACTTCGTTCCCCTCGGTGGTGAGCACGCGCTCGAGCGCTTCGAGCGTGTCGAGGATGAGAAGGTCGGGGCTCGCGCCGAGCGCGGAAGCACCGTCGAACAGCAAGCCGATCTTCATGAGGCAGCCCCTCCTACCGCGGCGCGCCGGCGCTTGCCGGCATCACCACGAGCCAGGGTACTCGGCAGGGCGACCCCCTGCCGCTCGGCGGCGTGCCGCGCGCACGCCTGAATCAGCTCATCGTAGCTCATCCCGGCGGCGCGAGCGGCCTTGGGGAGGCACGAGTTGTCAGCGGGGTCCGGAAGGATTCCGGGAAGCGGATTTACCTCGACCACGTTCGGGATGCCGGCGGCATCGAGACGCACGTCGACGCGCGACCAGTCGCGGCAGCCGAGCGCGCGATATGTAGCGAGAACCGTATTCTCGATGGTGGAGCGGAGCGCGTCATCTACTCGCGCCGGACACTCGAAGATCTCCAATGGATTCTCCGGCCGGTCCCAGAGCCACTTCGCCTCGTAGCCGTACACGGGAATGGCGCCCGGCGGAAGAGCGCCGTAGCGCATCCCGACGATCGGGAGCACCGTGGCCGCGTCGCCGTTGCCGAGCACCGCGCAGGTGAACTCGGCGCCGGGGAGGTATTCCTCGACGAGCACCGGCTGCTGGTATTTCTCGAGGAGGAAGAGTACCTGCTCTTCCAGTTCGTCGGCGTTGCGGCAAAAATTCCGCTCGGTGATTCCCTTCGACGACCCTTCGTGAACCGGCTTGACGAAGAGTGGGAAGGTCAGCGCGCGCGCGAGTGCGGCGGGAGACGCGGCGGTGCCGCGGAGAATGGCTCGGAGCTCGTTGCTCGAGCGGCTCCGCACGACCGCGAAGGGCGCGGTGGGGATGCCGTGCCAGGCGAGGCACTCCTTGGTGCGCGCCTTGTCGAGGCAGAGCGAGAGCGTGAAGGGGTCGGAGCCGGAGTAGGGGACTCCGAAGAATTCGCAGATCGCCGGGACGTGCGCCTCGCGATTGGGGCCGTGGAGTCCTTCGGCGATGTTGAAGGCGAGGTCGATCTTCGAGTGACGGAGCCGGTCCGGGAAGCTGGCGTCGGCCTCGAGGCGGACGACTTCCCCGAGCGCGGAGAGGGCATTCTCTACTGCCGCTATCGTCTCGGCGCTGTCCCACTCGGCGAACTCGTCGTCGGAGGGGACGCTACTGGGAGGCTCGTCTTCCGACTGAGGATCACCATCCTCGAGCCGAAGCGCGGGCAGATCGGGCTTCTGGTTGTAGACGAATCCTATACGCGTCATGCGTCCTCCATCGGTGGCTTGCAGACGACCATCGCAACCTGAACGTCACCGCGCCTGCCACCTCCAGTTCGGAGGGCTCGCTAGTGGCGAGCTACGCGGCATCATGCACGCCCAGGTCACTGCGCAAGCACGATGCCACTTCGAACGCGGCGCATAATAAGTGGGAGTGAGGTGGCGCGCAATGATGGAGGGGGAAGGGGAGAGCAGAAAGCAGAAAGCAGAAAGCAGGGGACTACCGCTGGGCCGTCATTCCCGCTTCCGCGGGATTCCATGTTGGACAGCCGGACATGGATTCCCGCTTCCGCGGGAATGACCTGGCATTACGAACCATTCCCGCTTTCTGCCCTCCGCTCTCTCAAACCTTGTGGTACCCTACCCTCGCCGCCTCTCTCTTGTCGTCGGCGACGTAGATCTCGAAGTCGGAGAAGAAGGCGGGGGCTTCGGACTGGAGGAGGCGGAGGGTCTTGATGGCGAGGCGGCGGATCTCCTGCTCGGCGCCCTCACCGGAACGGAGCTCGAGCATCGTGCGCCAGGCGCGCGCATTGCCCGTGACGACGATCTTGGTCTCGGTGGAGTTGGGGAGGACTCCGCGCGCGGCCTCACGAGCCATCTTCCGGCGGTGGACGCGGCTCTCCACCCAGGAGTACTGCTCCATCAGCTTCTCGACGAGAGCGACGTAGGCGCTCTGCGCCGACTCGATCTGGGTGCGCCATACCGCTTCGAGCGCCTCGTCGCCGATAATCGCGGGCGGTACGACGAAGTGCGCCTCGGTTTCGTCGACGTAACGCTGGGACAACTGGCTGTATGAAAATCCAGAACGATGTCGCACGAGCTCGTGGGTGAGCGAGCGGCTCACGCCCTCGAAGAGGAGCGAGTAGTTGGCGTGCTCCAGGACGCTCCCGTGGCCCTGCTTCTTTATGTTCTCGAGGTAGTCGCGCGTCGAGCGGCTGGCGGGGTTTCGCTGGCTCATGTAGCACAGACGGCCCGCGAACTCGGCGAGCTGCTCGCCGTCGGTACTCTCACCCATCCAATTGACGGGGAGGTGCGAGGGCTCGGTGAACGAGGGGCGCGCGAGGAGCGAGATGGTGGGCTCGTAGATGAACTCGGGCACGGCGGGGGCGGGTGAAGG
>DASSOX010000037.1:0-2971 GCA_035700125.1 Gemmatimonadaceae bacterium | reverse complement strand
TTCCTCCTCGGAATGGCGGGGTCGGGTCAATGATGTCGAGCAGACCCCGTCGTTCCCCGTCTCATGGCCCGATGCTTATCCCGATCTCGTCGCCCGCCGAGACGGCGAGTCGCTCGCTTACCGGCGCCGGCGCATTTCCCTGTGGCTGCGCCAGGAACTGAATCTGCACCGCCGGAAAGATCATGGTGCGCGGGATGAGCATTCTCGTCTTGCGGAGCGGTGGCGCACTGCCGAGCCGATCGCGTCTCGACCCATCAGTCGCATAGATCGTGAACGGTTCCGTCTGCAGGTTGTTCACGACCACGTAAGTATCCGCCTGCTCCAACCCCTTCCCACCCGCCGCACGCTTCGGCGTACAGGCCATCACGAGGGCGAGCAAGCAGGCCAGCACGACCATCTGCCGTCTCATGTCTCTCTGCCACGCAAGAGTGGTGCTCCCTCTGGCGGCAGAAGCCACCGGCACTGCTGTCCCGTCACCTTCGCGAGCGCGAGACCCTATTAATCGTCATCCCCGCGCAAGCGGGAACGACGGCGGCTGGAGAGGTAGTTCCTGGACCCTGAACCCTGCCTTCTGCCTCCTGAACCCTGGTAGTTCCCGCCCTGCCTCCCGACCCATCGAGTTTCGCTGCTTCCTGCTTCCTGCTTCCTGCTTCCTCCCTCTCCCCCTCACCCTCACCTCCCTCCCGCCGGAAGATTCGTCTCCAGGTACCGCGTCAGCAGGTGGTATAGATGGACCGTCGTCCCGTCACCTTCGCAGATGCAGTGCGAGCGATTGGGATAGACCATCATGCCGAACTCCTTCCCCAACTCCACCAGGCGATTGGTGAGGCGCTCGAAGCCCTGGAAGTGAACGTTGTCGTCGCCCGAGCCGTGCACTATCAGGAGCTTGCCGCGCAGCCCCTGGGCGAAGTTGATCGGCGAGCCGCGGCGATAGCCGTCGGCGTTGCTCGAGGGGAGCCCCATGTAGCGCTCCTGGTAGATCGTGTCGTAGAGGCGCTGGTCGGGCACGGAGGCCACCGACATTCCCACCTTGTAGAGCTCCGGCGAGCGGAACATGAGGTTGAGCGTCATCGACCCGCCGCCGCTCCAGCCCCACACGCCGACGCGCGTGCTGTCGACGTACGAGTGCGTGCGGGCGAGCGCGCGGACGGCGGCCGCCTGATCGCGCGAGGCCAGCTCGCCGACCGAACCGTAGATGATCTTCCGCCAGTCGCGCCCCTTGAGCGACGGAGTACCGCGGTTGTCGAAGCTCGCCACTATATAGCCGTCGTTGGCGAGCATGTGGAACCAGAGGTCGCGGCTTCCGCCCCAGGAATCGCGCACCGTGGTGCTGGCGGGCTCGCCGTACACATAGACGAGGAGCGGATAGCTCCTGGTGGAGTCGAAGCCCGCCGGCTTTATCAGCCACCCATCGAGCTTCACGCCCTCTCCCACATCCACCTGCACGAAGTTCTTCGGCGGGAGATGCAGCGCCGCCACTGCGTCGCGCACGCCCGCGTTGTCCACGAACACGCGCCGTGACCTGTGATCGGGGATGCTCACCAGATCGGTCGCCGGCGGCGTGTCGGCGCTGGATGCCGTATGGAATGCCCAGCGAAAGTCGGGAGAGAGCTGGTAGCTGTGCGTCCCACCTTCGCTGGCCGGAGTGAGACGCTGCGGCGCGCCGCTCCCATCGAGCCGCGAGCGATAGAGGAAGCGCTGCGTGGCATTGCTCGGCGAGGCGATGTAGTACAGCCACCCACCGCGCTCGTCCACGCCCTGCACGCTCTCCAGATCGAAGGCGCCCTTCGTGACGAGCCGCTTCTTCGCTCCGTCGCGCGACACCACGTACGCATGCCGCCAGCCGTCGCCTTCGCTGAGCCAGAGGAAATTCTCCCCGCCATCGAGCCAGGTGAGGTCGTCGACCACCTCCACCCAGGCGCTGTCGCGCTCCGTCAGCGCGGCGCGCACGGCGCCGCTGCTCGCGTCGGCGAGAAAGAGCGTGTTCACGTGCTGCAGCCGATCGAGCTGCTGGATGGCCAGCTCGCGCGAGTCGGCGGCCCAGTCCATCCACGCTATGTAGTGGTTGCGTGGATCTCCGGGAACGTTCATCCAGCGCGTGGCGCCTCCGTCCGCGCTCACCACGCCCACCGTAACAGCGGAGTTGGTGGTTCCGACCTTGGGGTAGGGGATCCGCTTGATGATCGGGTAGAGCGAGTCGGTGGTATTCACCAGGAGGTAGTCGCGCACGCCCGATGCATCGAAGTGCCAGTAGGCGATGCTCTTCCCGTCGGGACTCCAGCGCCAGGCGTTGCGCAGGTCGAGCTCCTCCTCGTAGACCCAGTCGGAGGTGCCGTTGATGATCGTGTCGGATCCGTCGGAGGTGAGCGCGGTGATCTTCCCGCTCGCGAGATCCTCCACGTAGATGTTGTTCGCTCGCACGTAGGCGACGCGCGATCCATCGGGCGAGAATTGCGCGAACATCAGCGACGACTCGGGCGCATCTCCGCCGAGCTGCTTCAGCTTCCCCGTGGCGCGGTCGAGCACCCAGTAGTCGCCGCGCGTGTTGTAGCGCCAGACGCGTCGCGTGTTGGTGAAGAGGAGCACACGCTTTCCGTCGGGCGACCATTCGTAGTCGCTGATGCCGAAGGGCGCCGAGACCAGCACCTTTCGCTCTCCGGTCGCGGTGGCGTAGCGGACGATGTCGCGCCCGCGGTTCTCCACGGTGGTGTAGGCCGCGCCATTCTCGAGCCAGCGGGCCGGCCCGAAGCGATCGGGGGCGAAGTCGCGCGAGTCGAAGATGCGCTCTATGGTGAGCTCGCTCGCGCGCGGGGCCGCGGCAGAGGAGGTCTGCGCGACGGCAGCGCGCGGAGCCATCGACTGGACGACCAGTGCGACGATCAGGAGGGTCTGCTGCTTCATGTTCGGATCACGAGAGGGTGAGCGACGGGGTCAGGTCTGGAATCGTGAATTGATACAGCCGGCTGCAGCC
>DASSOX010000036.1:0-31761 GCA_035700125.1 Gemmatimonadaceae bacterium | reverse complement strand
AGCGCTGAGGAACCGCTTGCGCAAGCGGATCGAGGACGGCGTCACCTCGATGAGTTCATCGCCCTCGATGTACTCGAGGGCGCTCTCCAGTGTCAACCCCCGGGGCGGCTCGAGCTGGATGTTCTCGTCGCTGGCGGTGGTGCGCATGTTCGTCAGCTTCTTCTCTTTGGTAGGGTTCACGTCCATGTCCCCCGGACGTGCGTTTTCCCCGATGATCATCCCCTCGTACACCTCGGTGCCCGGCTCTATGAAAAGCGTGGAGCGCTCCTGCAGGTTGAACAACCCAAAGGCGACCGCCACTCCCTTTTCCATCGACACCAGCGTCCCGCGCTTGCGTCCGGCAAGCGGACCGGCCCACGGACCGTAATCGAGAAACCGGTGATGCATGATCCCGGTTCCACGAGTATCGGTCAGGAACTCGGACCGGTAGCCGAAGAGACCACGAGCCGGAATACGGTACAACAATCGCACCAGACCTTGTCCGGGGTTCCGCATCTCGATCATTTCGGCCTTCCGCGGACCGAGCTTCTCGATCACTGCCCCCAGGAACTCCTCGGGGACGTCGATCGCGAGCTCCTCATAGGGCTCGAGCCGCTCGCCGTTCGGCCCTTGCCGCGTGATGACCCGCGGCCTGGAAACCTGGAACTCGTACCCCTCGCGCCGCATCGTCTCCATGAGGATCGAGAGGTGCAGCTCGCCGCGCCCCGACACGGTCCAGGTATCGGTGGCCTCGGTATCCTCCACGCGAAGCGCGACGTTGCGCTCCAGCTCCCGGTAGAGACGCTCGCGTACCTGCCGCGACGTGACGTACTTCCCGTCCTTCCCCGCGAAGGGCGAGTTGTTGACGATGAAGTCCACCGAGATGGTGGGCTCCTCCACGGCGATCCCCGCGAGCCGCTCCGGATGCTCGACGTCGGTGAGCGTGAGGCCGATCTCCACGCCCTCGAGCCCCGCGAGCGCGACGATCTCGCCAGACGACGCCTCCGGTACCTCGACGCGATCGAGCCCCTCGAAGGTGAAGAGCTTGGTCACGCGCGAGCGCTCGCCCGGAAGCGATGGATCGAGCGGAAGAAGCGCCACCGAGTCGCCGACGTGCACCGTCCCGCGCTCGATACGCCCGATCCCGAGCCGACCCAGGTAGGGCGAATGGTCGATGGTGGACACGAGCATCTGGAAAGGCGCGTGCTTGTCGCCGCCTGGCGATGGCACGTGCTGCACGATCGCCTCGAAGAGCGGGACGAGATCCGTCCCCGGCGCATCGAGATCCATGGTAGCCGTCCCGTTGCGCGCGGAGGCGTACACCACCGGAGCGTCGAGCTGCGCCTCGTCGGCCTCGAGCTCGATGAAGAGATCCAGTATCTCGTCGTGCACGCGGAGCGGGTCCGCGCCCGGGCGATCGATCTTGTTGATGACCACGATAGGGACTCGCCCCAGCGCCAGCGCCTTGCGCAGCACGAAACGAGTCTGCGGCATGGGGCCGTCGAAGGCGTCCACTACGAGGAGGACTCCGTCCACCATTCGCAGGATGCGCTCCACCTCGCCTCCGAAGTCAGCGTGGCCCGGCGTGTCCACGATGTTGATCTTGACACCGTGCCACCGAACTGCTGTATTCTTGGCGAGGATCGTGATCCCGCGCTCGCGCTCGAGCGGATTCGAATCCATCACCCGCTCGGCGACCACCTGATTATCCCTGAACGCTCCGCCCTGGCGAAGCATCTTGTCCACGAGCGTGGTCTTCCCGTGATCGACGTGGGCAATGATAGCAATATTGCGAATTTCCATAGCCCTTAAATATACCAAGTTCGAGGGGCAAGTGTGATGGAGAGAGAAAGCAGAGAGCAGAAAGCAGAAAGCAGTGAAAGGCTAGAGGGTTCAGGGTTCAGGAGGCAGGCTTCAGGTACTGCCTCGTAGTCGAGATCTCTTCTCCCAGGCAGTTCCTGAACCCTGCCTCCTGAACCCGGTGGTTTTCACTGCTTTCTGCTCTCTGCTTTCTCCCCAATGGCACATGTAGTGCGGCGCTGAGGCGGTCAATTACTCATCCACGGAGGAGAGCATCATGGAGGAGTACGGCGAATCGAAGGACAAGGACTATCCCCGCGGGCGTGGCTACGGCAACGACTACATGCGGGGCGGCGAGGTCTTCGGTGGATACGGCTACAAGGAGCGCGCCGAATACGACCGCCCGCGGGGCGATGGACGACGTGAAGAGGAGGGAGAAACGGAGGCGGACGAAGATGAAGGGGATGGTGCCCCGCTGGCCCGACGCTCCGCCCGGGACGGCGACGATGATTGGGACGAGGTGTCCGACATCGAGCGCTTCCCGCAGGACGAGCGGGCCGGCGGCTGGGATATCCCCCACGACGTGGTAGAGGAGACCGACGCTCCCGAGCGCTCTGCCAACCCGCCCGAGAAGGCGCCCGACGCCGACACCGAGCCGGATTCCAACGCTCACTCCGGCCTGGGCGCCGATGCCCCCGCTCCGACGATCGAGCGCACCTTCGGCGACACCGGCGGCAACCTCTCCCACTCCCGCAGCTACTACGTGACCCAGGCGCAGTTGCAGCACAGGGTGGTGGAGAGGGAACGGTAGTAAGAAAGCAGAGAGCAGAAAGCAGTGAACTGCCTCGGGGGTGAGGGCCTACCCCCACGAGCTGTTCACTGCTTTCTGCTTTCTGCTCTCTGCTTTCTCCCTAACGCGCCCCCACCTTCGCTCCCTTCACGCCGCTCTCGGGCCGCGCTGAAGCTGAAGGTACCCCCGCCGTCTCCGACGCGTCGAGGAAGCTCGTGTCGTGCGAGCGCTGCTTCAGCATCACGATCATTCCCGCCTTGTCGCTCGCCTTCTGGTAGGCCTCGGCGGGGGAGACCTGGCCGGAGTCTACCAGGGCGATCAGCGCGTCGTTCAGCATGATCATGCCGAGCCGCTTGGAGGTCTGCATGATCGAGGGGATCTGGAAGGTCTTTCCCTCGCGGATCAGGTTCGAGACGGCCGGGATGCTGAGGAGCACCTCCCGCGCGGCCACGCGGCCGCCGCCGACTTTCTTGCAGAGCACCTGCGAGATCACGCCCTTCAGCGATTCGGAGAGCATCACACGGATCTGCGACTGACGATCGGCCGGGAACTGGTCGATCAATCGGTCCACTGTACTCACGGCGCTCGTCGTATGCAGCGTGCCGAAGACCAGATGCCCGGTCTCGGCGGTCTCGATCGCGATCGACACCGTTTCCAGGTCGCGCAGCTCGCCCACGAGAATGATGTCGGGGTCCTCGCGCAGCGCGGCGCGGAGCGCGTGCTTGAACGACCCGGTGTGCACGCCCACCTGCCGCTGCGTGATGAGACACCCCTTGTTCTGGTGCACGAACTCGATGGGGTCCTCGATGGTGATCACGTGGTCGCGCCGCGTGCGGTTCACCAGATCTATCAGCGAGCAGAGCGTGGTGGACTTTCCGGAGCCCGTGGGGCCAGTGACCAGCACCAGCCCGCGCGGGAGCTGCGAAAGCCGCTGGACCTCCTCCGAGATTCCGAGGTCGTCCACGGTCACCACGTTGGCGGGAATCACGCGGAATACGGCCGCGACCCCCTTTCGGTCGCGCAGCGCGTTGCAACGGAAGCGCGCAACACCCTCTATCTCGTGCGCGAAGTCCGTGTCGTTCGTGTCGCGGAACTCGCGCTTGTTGCGGTCGGGCATGATCGAGTGCAGCAGCGTCGAGAGCGCGGCGTTTTCCATCACCGGGAATTCCTCGATGCGCTGCATCTCGCCGTGCAGCCGCAGGATCGGTGGCTCGCCGACTCGAAGGTGCAGGTCGGACGCGCTCCGTTCCACGAGCTGCTTGAGGAGCACCTCCATCTCGGCGCGGCGCGCCGGATCCGAAGGCGGGAGCTCCGGTTCTTCCACACGCGCCGCGGGACGCGGCGCGCTCTCCGCGGCGCTCTGCACCGACCGGTGTGCGCCCTCCGACGACGATGCCTTCTCCCCCGCGCTAGCGGGATCGGCGGCCGCGCGGATCTCGGCGTGGAGCTTTCCGCTATCGCTCTCCGAGGCCGGTGTGACGATCACCTCGTACGCGTTCTCGCCGCTCGTGTACGTGAAAGTCGCACCGGCACGCGCGTCGAGCTGCGCGCGCGCTTCATCGCCGGCAATCTCGCGCAGGAGAGCGGTCAGCTGCGCCGCGGAGAGAAGCTGCCGGGTGAGCGGCTGCAGCGAGCCGCCACTCTCGAGCTGCGCGGTTTCGTCTTCGGCCAGGCGCAGAACGCTCGTCTCGCGGTCGCCGAGTCTGGCGAGAAGCTTGTCGAGTTGTGCCATATCAGTCGAGTGGCCGAACGCGTTCGATGAGCTTCCGGTTCACCAGGCGGACGCCGTGGTCGCTGTAGAGCATCAGGAAGCGCTGACCATTGTCATTGAGATAGTCGAGCAGGCGGGGGCGGTCGGCGCGGACCTCGAGGCGCATCGAGCCGAGACGCGTGAGCCCCCCGGCAAGCGTCACCTCCACCAGCGCCATCGGCGAGCTCGCTCGAACGAGCTCGTCTTCCTCCGCGAGTGGAAGTCCCGAAATGTCCGCGACGCGTGCCTTGGAAACGATCAGCACGTCACCGTTGTCGAGCTCCAGAGGGAAGAAGAGCTCCCGGTCGTTGAATAGCGCGGCCGGCTCGGAGTGGCTCGCGTACCCGTATACCTTCGGCTGGAGGAAGATGTAGCCGTGCAGCTCGCTGCTTCCTTCCAGTGTGATGGTCACCTCCAGCCGCTCTTTCTCGATCCTGTACGCGTCTATCGACGACGAGCTAGCACCCGATTTCATTCGCTGGCCACGCTGTTGGAGTCGATGTTCTGACGCGTCAGCGACGGAACGGGTCACGCGTGCAGGTGCTTCTCCCGCTCGTACATCTCCCGCCGCTCGAGCTGGATCGTGACGTGCTGGATGCCGAAAAGGCGCATCACGTCGTGCACGTGCTCCAGCACGTGCTGCTGCCGCTCGGGCTCGCGAACGATGGCGTGGGCGCTCATGGCCACCACTCCCGACGTCACCGTCCATACGTGGAGGTCGTGCACCGACTCCACGCCGGGAATCGCCTCGAGCTGCGCCCGCACGCCGCCCAGTGATATGTGTGCCGGGGTCGATTCCAGCATCACGTCCACCGACTCCCGCACCAGCCGCCACGCACCGCGCACTATCAGCAGCGTCACTGCGATGGAGACGATCGGGTCGGCGGGGAGCCACCCGGTAAAGCGGATGATCAGTGCCGCGAGCACCGTTCCCACCGACCCGAGGAGATCGCTGAGCACGTGGAGATACGCGCCGCGCACGTTGAGGCTCGCATCGCTCGCGCCATGAAGCGCGAACGCCGAAACCACGTTGGAAAGCAGCCCGACCAGCGCGATCGCGAGCATCAGCCCGCCCCCCACCGGCTGCGGCGCCCGGAGTCGGGATATCGCCTCCCATGCGATGAAAGCGGAGATCACCAGGAGCGCGGCGCCATTCACGAAAGCAGCGAGGATCTCCAGCCGCACGTAGCCGTACGTTCGCCTCGGCGTCTCGGGACGCATGCTGAACCACGATACGAACAGCGAGAGCGCGAGCGCCGCCACATCGGTGAGCATGTGGCCCGCATCGGCCAGCAGCGCCAGCGAGTTGGATGCGAAGCCACCGATGACTTCGGCTACGAGAACGATAAGCGTGACCGCCAGAGCGAGGCGCAACCGCCGCACGTGGGCGCGATCGGAGGAGCCGCCGTTGGAGGTGTGGCTGTGCAGCGTGCCGTGGGCGCCGGGGCCGTGGTGGTGGCCGGCATGGGAATGAGCCATTAGTATCAGAGCGTGCTGGTGCGCATAGTGGTCATCGTTCTACTTGTACTGGCGAACGCGTTTTTTGTGATGGCCGAGTTCGCCATTTTGCGCGCGCGGCTGCCACGCCTCGAAGCGATGGCGCGGCGCGACGATCGCCTGGCCCGCGCCGCCTTCCGCGTCGCTTCCACCCCCGCCAACACCCTCGCCGCCTGCGCGCTCGGTACATCTCTGACGAGCATCGGTGTGGGCTGGGTTCTGGCCGGGTGGCTGTACAACGTCGCCGAACCCGCCCGCACCGGCGCGGGTGTCGCAGCAATTATCGTGGCGGCGGCGCTCGCCGTCTACCTGCACATGCTCGTGGGCAAGCTCGTGCCGCGCACCGCCGCGCTCGCGCGCCCTGAGCATTACGCGCGGCTGGTGGCGCTCCCTCTGCTCGCGTTCACCTGGATCGTCAAGCCGCTCACGCTCCTCGTGGCGATCCCCTTCCGCCACGCCAGCCGCGAGATCCGCGAGCGCGTCCCCGCGGGCGAAGCGGGGGCCATCCACGGCCCCGATGAGCTGCGCCTGCTCGTGGAGCAGAGCGAGGAGGTCGGCGCGCTCGAGCCGCAGGACGCTGACCTGCTGGAAGGCGTCTTCGAGTTCACCGAGAAAACCGCTGACGATGTCATGACGCCGCGCACCGACATCGTGGCGCTCTCGCTGGACGCGACGCTCGAGCAGACGCTCGACGTCGTGGAGGAGAGCGGCTTCTCTCGCGTACCGGTCTACAGCGGCACCATAGACAACATCGTCGGCGTGCTCCTCGTGAAGGATCTGCTCCCCAAGGTTCGCAGTACCGACGGGAACTTCTCCCTTCGCGACGCGGTGCGCCCGGTGCATATCATACCGGGCACGCGCCAGGTCGAAGAGGTGCTCGCGGACTTCAAGCGGCTCAAGGAGCACATGGCCATCGTCCTCGACGAGTACGGCGGCACCGCCGGCGTGGTGACGATGGAAGATCTCCTCGAGGAGATAGTCGGCGAGATCGAGGACGAGTACGATGCAGCGGAGCTGGAAGCGCCGACGCAGCCGTCTGGTGAGCTGGTGGTTGCGGGGGAGACCAACATCGGCGACCTGAACGAGGAGTACGGTCTCTCCGTCCCCGACGCCGAGCACTCCACGATCGGCGGCTACGTCTTCGGTGCCCTCGGACGGCTCCCGCATCCCGGCGACGTGGTGGTGGCGGGCGGCGCGAGCTTCGTGGTGCGCTCCATGGACAACCGGCGCATCGAGTCGCTCGCGGTGCGCCCGCGCAACGAGTGAGCTGACCTAGGCGCGTCGCGCGATGCGGGCGCACTCCAGCGTGGCCTGGATGAAGCTCGATGGATCGGCGATCCCCTTCCCCGCAATGTCGAGCGCCGTGCCGTGATCCGGCGACGTGCGCGGGAACGGTAGTCCGAGCGTCACGTTAACCGCGCTCCCGAACGACGCCACCTTGATCGCCGTCATCCCAACGTCGTGATACGGCGCGAGCACCGCGTCGAAGGCGCCGCGCATCGCTCTCACGAAAATCGTGTCTGCGGGGAACGGGCCCTCGATCTCCGCCTTCCGCGCCGCGGGCGCAAGCAGTTCGTCGTCCTCGCTGCCGAACCGACCGGCGTCTCCCGCATGCGGGTTGAGAGCGCAGAGTGCGATTCGCGGCTCGGCCATTCCGTACCAGTCGCGCAGCCCGGCGCGCGTGATCTTCGCGGTTTCCACTATCGCGTTGGCGGTCAGCCGCTCCGGCACATCGCGCAGAGCGATGTGAGTCGTCACCAGCACCACGCGCAGGCGGTCCGACGCCAGCATCATGGCCACCGGCACCCCGGCAATCTGCGCCAGCATCTCGGTGTGACCAGGGAAGTCGTAGCCACCCGCCAGCAGCGCGGCCTTGTCTATCGGTGCGGTGACGATCCCCTGCACCTCCCCGGAGAGCGCCAGCGACGCGGCGTCTTCGATGGCGCTCCCCGCGAGGCGGCCGGCCATCGCCGCGCCGCCTCGCGGCTCCCACGCTCCCACGGAGCGATCCACTCGAACTCCCGCGCCCTCCGGGCCGACTATCACCGCATCGCACGCGTCGCGCACTCGCTCGTCCTCGAGCGCGCTCGCCACGATCTCGGGTCCGATCCCGCGCGGGTCGCCAAGCGTGATCGCCAGGCGGGGGCGCGAATCGCTGCTCATCTACGCGCTCCGCTCATCGCGCACTACGCGATAGAGCGTGGGCGCCACGGCACGGCTCACATTGTGGCCGATCTCGCCGGTGATCTCGACTTCGAGCGTACGCTGCGCGTATTCCACGCGGATCACGTCGCCCACACCCACCTCCGCGGATGCCTTCGCGCGCTTGCCGTTCAGGTGAACGGCACCCACATCGCACGCCTCCTTCCCCTCACTCCTGCTCTTCACCAGAAGCAGCCGCTTGAGCGCGAGGTCTACTCGCACAGCTCAGCTGCGTACGGAAACGAAGATCTGCTTGCGCAGGCCGTCGAGGTAGCGCCGGATCGCCTTCTGCTGCGAGAGCTGGTCGCGGATCTGCTGCCGGAAGTCGGCGACCGTGGGCTCGCGCGCGTCTTCCACCGAAGTGAGCTGGAGGACGAAGAACTTCGGCACGCCACGCGTCTTGTCCATGATGCTGAAGGGGTCGAGGATGTCGCCCGCCTTGTGCCCCTTGATCGCCGCCTGGTACTCCTGTGGGAGCTGCTCCTGCGGGAAGGGCTCCGGCATCATCTTCTCTTCTGACGGATCGTGGTACTTTGCCGCGAGCGAATCGTAGTTCGCGCCCGCGCGCCAGAGCGCCGCGACGCTGTCGGCCAGCGCATGCGCCTTGGCCACCTGAGCCGAGTCTATCTCGGGCCTGATCAGGATATGGCGCCCCTTCACTTCCGACGGCTGAACCCTGTCGATCTTGATGATGTGGTAGCCGAACGTGGTCTTGATAACGGGGCTCACCTGACCGGGACGCAGCGCGAAGTAAACGCGGTCGAAGGTCGGCACGAACTCGCCGCGACGATGCCAGCCGAGATCGCCCCCCTGCTCCTTGCTCCCCGGGTCCATGGACTCGCGCTTTGCGACCTGCGCGAAGTCGGCGCCCTTGCGTATCTCCACCAGAAGCGACTCGGCTTTCATGAACGCCATGGAGTCGGCCTGCGCGCTCGGCTTCGGCGTGATCACGATCTGCCGGTAGGTGACCGTGGCGGGGAGGCGCTTCATCTGGTCTTTCGACGCCTGGAAGAAGGAATCCACCTCCGCTTCCGAGACCGGAGCCGGTGTGAGCTTCTGATCCTGGCGCAGCTTCTGAAAGAGCTGCTGCTGTAGCGCTTGCCGGCGTGCCTGATCGAGGAGCCAGCGCCGGTACTCGTCGGGCGTGCCGAAGCCGGCGCTCTTCAACTGATCGCGGAACTCCGTGTCATTGGAGAAGCGGCCGCGAATCTTCGTTAGCTGCTGGTCCACCTGCCCCGAGATCTCGCTCTCGGAGACCTCTATCTTCTGGGCCTTCGCCTCGTGGATCAGGAGCTCCTCATCGATGATCGTGCCGAGTACCTGCTGTGCGAGCGCCGCGCGCCCTGCGGAATCGGTTGGCATCTGCTGTCCCGAAGCCGCGAGCGCACCTATCTGCTCTTCCACCTGCGTACGCAGGATCGGCTGGTCGCCCACCACCGCCACCACGCCGTCGATCGGAACTAGCGTGTCCGCCGGCGCGCTGTCGCCGCCCTGAGCGAGGACGGGCGCCGCTGCCAGGATCAGCAGCGGCGCGAGAAAGTGCGGTATCCTGTTCATGCGCTTTCTACCCGTGGGGTGGTGGGCGGGTCCCATCAGCGCGGCTGCTCCTGGCCCTTCGCGCTGTCGGCGCCGCTCGTGGCCTTCTTACCGATCGGGACCGCCGACGATGGGCGGTTCTTCTCGGCCGCGGAATCGGCCGCAGTACGCGCCTTGGTGGCGTTCTGGATGGCGCGCTCGAGGCCAGAGTTGTTCACCTTCCAGTCGTACTTGTCGCGCAGCACGTTGGCGACTGGCTGCGGCACATCGACGAAGCGCGCCTCCTGCGCCATGAGCTTGTCCATGTACGTGTCGATGTGCCCCGCCGCAACACGCTCGCGCGCCGCGGCCGTCGAGCCGCTGTCATCGAGAACCGAAGGGCTCACACCAAGCTGGTCCCAGGTCTGACCCACCACCTGCGCGAAGCGCGAGTGGAGATCGGCCAGCTCGGCGGAGTCGAGCTCCACCTTCGCGCTGTCGGCCTGGTGCAGCACCAGGTCGTTGCGGACCACGATCTTGAGGAACTGCGTGATCTGGCTGTCGGGCGCCTGCTGGAAGCCCTGCTCTATCTGCGGCTTCTGCGGATACGCATTCACCCAGCTCACCAGGCGACCGAGCGTGAACTTGCCACCGTTGTAGGTGGCGAGCACCGCGTCGTCCTTGGCGTGCGCGTCGAGGTCCTTCGCCGCCGCGCGTACGGTGCTCACGGCGTTGTCCTTGATGGTGAGCCCCGACGACTGCTCGAGCTGCGTGAGGTAGGTGCTGTCGGCGGCACGCATGGCATCCTGGTTCGCCGCCTTGAGGAACTCATCCTTCACCTCGGGGAAGGTGGAGCGGCGGATGATGTGGTAGCCGAACTGCGTCTGGACCACGGGTGAGATCTCGCCCGGCTTCAGCGCCTCCACCGCATCCTGGAACTCCTTCACCATCGCGCCCTTGGGGAAGATGCCGAGGTCCCCGCCGCGCGAGGCGGAACCGGGATCCTGGCTGTTCTTCTTCGCGAGCTCCGCGAAGTTGGCCGACGTCGCCTGAGCGCGGACTGCCTCGGCGCGCTTGCGGATGGAATCGCGAACGGCGGGCGTGGCGTTCTGCGGAACCACGAAGAGGATGTGCCGCGCCGCGAGCAGATCGCCCGAGTCGTAGCGCGCTTCCGCGTTGGCGGTGTCCATTCCGGGGAAGGTGCTGGCCACCTTCTCGTGCCACTTGGCCATCCGCTCCTGCGCGATGATGGGCCAGAGCGCCTGGTCTATGAGCTTCGGATCGTTGAGCGAGTCGCCGTTCGCGGCCGCCTGCCCGAGAAGCTGGTAGTTCACCCAGAGGTCGGTGATGGCGTGCGCGATGTCGCTGTTGATGGGCGCCTTGGACTGCCCCAGCAGCGAGGCGAGACGATCGACGGACAGCTCCTGCGAGCCCGCCTTCGCCGCCACATCCACGTGCGCGGTCATTGCTTCCTTGAAGCCCTCACACGCACCCAGCGTGGCTACGATGGCAAAGAGGGCGATAATCGAACGTCTCATTTAGGTGGACCTGGTTGCGTGGTAGTGGGGTTGCTGCGGTAGTTCCGCTGAAACACCCTCGAGCCGCACCCGCACGTCATCTCATTTCCTTGCGGGTTCCTCAACGAGACTTCCGAGCGCGCGGACGAGGCCGTCCAGTATCGCGGCTCCGCCGAGGCGCGTGAGCTTGAGGGAGAGTGGATTGGTGCGCCGAACCTCGGCCTGGAACTGTACCTCCTGAAATGCCGCGGTGAGCCCCCTGAGTCGGGGCGCCGCGGCCTCACGAAAGGTAACACGGGCCTCGTTGCCGCGCACAAGGATTCCCTCTACACCAAGGCGCCCGCCTACGATCCGCAGCAGCGCCACCGCCAGGAATGCGTTGGCCGCCGGCGGGAGTGGACCGAAGCGATCGCGGAGCTCCTCGCGCAACTCCTCCACCTCGCTCGGTTCGGTCATCTGCGAGAGCCGGCGGTAGATGTCGAGCTTCGCCTCCTGGATGGAGACGTAGTCGTCGGGGAGGTAGCTCGGCACATCGAGCGATACTTCGGCGGGAACCAGCTTGGGCGCGCCGTCGCCGTTCTGCATGTGCCGCACCGTCTCGTCGAGCATTTTGAGGTAGAGCTCGAAGCCCACGGCCTGCACGAAGCCCGACTGCTCCGGGCCGAGCAGGTTGCCCGCACCGCGCAATTCGAGATCCTTGAGCGCTATTCTGTAGCCGGCACCGAGCTCGGTGTGATGCTCCAGCACGCCGAGGCGGCGCTCGGCATCGAGGTCCATCACATCGGGCACCAGCAGGTAGCAGTACGCGCGCCGGTGCGAGCGTCCCACCCTGCCGCGCAGCTGGTAGAGCTGCGCGAGCCCGAGGTGATCGGCGCGATTCACGAACATCGTGTTCGCGTTGGGGACGTCGAGCCCCGATTCCACGATCATCGTGGACACCAGCACGTCCACCTCGCCCGCCACGAAGCGGTGCATCACCTCCTCCAGATCGCGCTCGCGCATCTGCCCGTGCGCAACCTCGATGCGAGCGTTCGGCACGATGCGTCTCAGGTGATCAGCTACACCGGCGATGGTCTCGATCCGGTTGTGCACGAAGAACACCTGACCGCCGCGATCGAGCTCGCGCGCGATCCCCTCTTCGATGAGCGCATCGTCCCAGGGCTCCACGAACGTGAGCACCGGCGATCGGTCGCGCGGCGCGGTCTGGATCAACGATGCATCGCGCAGCCCGGCGAGCGACTGGTGCAGCGTGCGCGGGATGGGCGTGGCAGTGAGAGTGAGCACATCAGTCTCGAGCTTCAGCTCCTTGAGGCGCTCCTTGTGCCGCACGCCGAAGCGGTGCTCCTCGTCCACGATCACCAGTCCGAGATCGGCGAACTTCACATCGGCGCTGAGCAGACGGTGGGTTCCGATGATCACGTCGATCTTCTTCTCGGCGAGCTCGGAGAGGATCGCCGCCTGCTCCCTGCTCGTCTGGAAGCGGCTCAGCGTGGCCACGCGCACGGGGAAATCCGCCAGCCGTTCGGCGAAGGTACGTCCGTGCTGTTCGGCGAGGATGGTGGTTGGCACCAGGACTGCCGCCTGCCTCCCGGACTGCACCGCCTTGAACGCCGCGCGCACCGCTACCTCTGTCTTTCCGTAACCGACGTCGCCCACGAGGAGACGGTCCATGGGACGCGCACTCTCCATGTCGCGCTTCACCTCCTCTGTGGCGGTGCGCTGGTCGGGCGTATCCTCGAACAGAAAGGACGACTCGAGTTGACGCTGCCACGTTCCATCGGGAAGCGCCTGCGGCTTGGTGGCCATGCGGCGGCGCGCGTACAGCTCCAGCAGCTCCACCGTCATCGCCTGCAGCGACGCACGCGTGCGGTCGCGCTGCTGCGCCCAACGCTTCCCGCCCAGCTTGTGCAGCCGCGGCGGCGGCGAATCGGAGCTCACATCACCCGCCGAACGGTAGCGCTCGATCTGATCCACGCGATAAAGCGGCACGTTGAGCCGGTCGCCGCCCTCGTACTCGATCACGGCCGCTTCGATGGTGCTCTCTCCCACGAAGATCCTCTCGATCCCGCGGTAGATCCCCACACCGTGCTCCAGGTGCACCACGTAGTCGCCGGGCGCGAGGCCGGTGATGCTGTCGAGCGGAGTGCCGCTCGAGTAGCGCCGGCCGCGCCGGATTCGCCGCTCACGCCGGAAGATCTCGTGGTCTGTCAGCACGCGAAGTCCCGGCAGCATGTCGTGCGCGGGAATAACGAAGCCGCCGTCCACGACTCCCACCGCGAGTGCGGCGTTCGTGGAACGGTTTCCCTCCTCGCTGAGCAACTCGTCGAGGCGCTCGGCCTGGCCGGCGTTGTCGCAGAGGATGATGGTGGGCATCGTGCCGCCCACGATGTGCCGCAGCCGCTTGATGTCCCTGTCCACCGGCTCGGGCGGCAGCACCGGGAATGCCACCGCCGGCAGCTCGTCCTCGCCCTCGGCCGCAACGCCCGCACGGAGGTCGAGGGTGCCGAAGCGCTCCAGCGCCGCGTACGCGGTGGCCGGGTCGCGGAACAGCTCATCTCGAGCCGCGGCGTCTTCTCCGCGCCGCCGCGCCAGCTCCACGTGATGCTGCGCCTCCTCCCATGTGCGCGACATCTCCGCCTGCACGTGAGAGTGCGCCGGCACGAGGACGATGGTATCCGGAGGGAAGAGATCGGTGAGCGCACCGCGAGCGGCGCCTTCCACTTCCGCTCCCGCTCTGCCATCTACCGGGAGAATGAGCGCCACGTCGGCTTCGCGGGTGGAGCGCTGGCTGCCGATATCGAAGTGCCGCATCGATGCGATCTCGTCGCCCCAGAATTCCAGGCGCACCGGGTTGGCCATCCCGAACCCATAGACGTCTATGATTCCGCCCCGCACGCTGAACTGCGCCACGTCCTCCACGAGACGTACGCGCTCGAAGCCCACGGACTCGAGGTGCGCGATGAGATCGCCGGGCCGCCGCGAGTCACCCACACGCAGCTCGAGGCGCGTGGCGCGCACCGCATCGCTGAGCCGCGTGCGCTCCTGCACCGCTCGCGCGGTGGTTATGAGGATCCCCACCTCGCCCCGGGCTATTCGCTCCAGCGTTTCGACGCGCTCGCCAGCGACCTCGACGTGCGGCTCTACCTCGCCGAAGCCTTCGCGCGGTGGATAAAGTGCCGCACGGTCGGGATCGGCCAGCGCTCCCAGATCTGCCAGCCACCGCTCGGCATCGGGCAGCGTCTCGGCGACCACCGCGATGAAGCGGCTCGCCCCCAGCTCGCGACTCAATGTCGCGCACAGGGCGGCATCGCTCGAGCCGGGGAGTCCACGCACGATGAGCCGGGCACCCGGAGTGGGGACCCGGCGAAGCAGACGCGAGAACGCCGGCAAGGCTTCCATCGCGTCGAGAATTGTAGGTAGTGCCATTTACGTAGATGACCTGCGCCAGCCGCCGCCAGCGACGACCGATTCCGTGAGCAGTGCTGCGAGTGCGAGTATCAGCAGGGGAAAGACCAGAGGCCACCGCGGCGCCGAGGCGAACACACTCGACTCCAGCTCGCCGGGGCGGTCGTAAGCGCGCACATCATCGGCGCGAATCCGGGACGCGAGTGTCGTCAGATCCAGCCGGCGCAGCTGCGACTCCGCTGGCTGAAAGTTCACCACGAGCGCGCCCGCACGCTCCCCTCCACGAATGAAAAAATAAACGCCCGACCGAGCCGGCGCCGCGAGCGAGTCATCGTGTAGCTGCGATGTTGAAGTGCGCACGCTGTCGGCCGTCGCCGCCAGCTCGAGGGCATCGGCGCCGGCCGGCCTGGCCACTACCTCACCCGGCGCCGCGTTGGACACGGTTCCGGGCTCCGCGCTCAGGCGCTGGGAAAAAACGTCGCCAAGCCAGGGGACGAACGATGCCCGCACGGGAAAATTCGTGGCGTCCGGATCGATGGGAGAGGCGACCAGCACGTAGCCCGGCCCGCTCACGATCCACGGATCCCCGGCAGTGGTCGCGAGCGTGTCCGAGTATGCGCCAGAGCCGCGAGTGAGCGGGTAGCGTAGAGTTGCGCTCACACCCTCCACGGAGTCGGCCGTGGAGGGGCGAGTGAAGTGTACGGAGCTCTCGCCGCGGCGCGGCGTACCGAAGCGCCAGGGGATGTCGAGCCGCTCGAGCGCCCGGTTGGCGGCGCCAACGCGCACCGGATCGCTCGGCGCGAGAAGCAGCGCCGGGAGCGCAGTCGCGCCATCGGCTGGGACGACGGACACGTCGCGACCCGCCCTGACGCGCTCCGCGCCGATGAGCGCGTCCACGGCGCTCGCCACGAAGACCCCGGCTGACGCTTCCACGCGCACGCCCGGCGGCGGCCCGATCCAGACCGCGAAGTAGCGCACGTCATCGCCCCGCAGCTCGTCGGGCTCGAGCTCCACGCTTCCCGCTGTCCAGCCGCGCTCGGGCGGCGCGGCGCGCAGCACTACCTCCTCGTCGGCCGCCGCCGTGCCGCGCGCGAGCGTGCGGCCCTCCAGCGCCACACGGTATGTCGCAGAGTCGCCAGTGAGGACGCGGGCCAGCACGGCGCCGCGCGGCGTCCAGCGGAGGGGTGCTGCCTCCGCCTCGATCACCGCGTGGTTGGACGGAGGATCGCCCGGCGCGCGGTAGATGTGCACGCGCACACGTGCAGGCGAGATGGTTTCCGGCCAGCTCGTGGCCTGGCCGTCGGTGAAGACCGCCAGCTCATGTTCGCGGAGCGGCGCCTCGGCGGCGAGAGCGGCCGCTTTCGTTACGGCCGCCTCGACGTCGCCGGCACCGGCCAGCGGCTCCACGCGTGCGATCGCGTCGAGTACCGCCGCGCGCCCACCACCATGCACCGTGCCGTCGGCCGTCACGAGCCACACGCGGTCGTCGGGCGACGCCCTGCGCACCGCATCCGCGGCGCGCGAGCGAAGATCCTCGAGCACCGGCCGTCCACCGGCGATCGCCGATGTACTCAGCGAGTTGTCCAGTACCACCGCGAGCGCCGTGGGTGCGTGTCCGCCGCCTCCCGCGCGCAGCACCGGCTTCGCTGCCGCGGCCGCCAGGAGTAGAATGGCCGCCACACGCAGGAGCATGAGCAGGAGGTTGCGAAGCCGTAACTTGCGACTGTGCTCGCGTTCGGCGCGCGCCAGGTAGCGGACCGCGGGGAAGTCCACTCGCGCGCCGGTACGCCGCCGCAGCAGGTGGATGAAAAGAGGAATCGCCGCGGCCGCCGCGGCAATGAGCCAGAGCGGCGAGAGAAAGGCGATCACGGGAGACGCTGGCGCGCGGCGAAAGCGCGCCGCAGCGGAACACCGAAGGGTGAATCGGTGGTCACCACTTCGTACGACGCGCCCTGCGCCGCGAGCGACTCGCGCCACTCACGCAGCGCCCCTTCGACCGTCGCGCGATAGGCATCACGCACTTCGGCAACCGTGGCGGGGAGCTCGAGACCGCTCTCCGGATCCACGAAGAGCGCCTCATTGGCGCCGCCCACCGCGGCCGGAAGCTCGCGCTCCGAGGGATCCAGGATGTGCAGCACCACCACGTGATGCCCCGCGTGGCGCAGCGACCGAACGTTGCGCACCACGTCTTCCGGATCCATCAGAAGGTCGGAGACCAGCACCACCATGCCCCGTCGCGGGATGAGCCGCGCCGCTTCCTCCAGCGCCTCGCTCGCGCGCGACTCGCGGCCCGCGCCCGGATCATCGAGCGCGGTCACGATCCGCCGCCACTGTCCGGAGCGCGCGCGCGGCGGAAGCGCAGTCCGCACACGATCGTCGAAGCGCACGAGCCCCACCGCATCGCGCTGACGGAGAAAGAGGAGTGCCAGCGCGGCAACCACGCGCTCCGCGTAAGCCAGCTTGGTGAGTCGGGCGGGATCGCCGCGCCAGTCCATGGAGCGGCTCACGTCCAGCACTATCGTGGCGCGGAGGTTGGTCTCCTCTTCGTACTGCTTGATCACCCAGCGGTCGGCCCGCGCCACGATCTTCCAGTCCACGTGGCGAAGCTCGTCACCTGGCTGATAGGGACGATGCTCCGCGAACTCCACCGAGAACCCCTTGCGCGGGGAACGGTGGAGACCGGTGAGGAAGCCATCCACCACCCACCTCGCCACGATCTCGATGCGGCCGAGCGATGCGATCGTGGCAGGGTCGATGAGGTCCGCGCGACTGCCTGGTACGACTGTGCTCATTGGCTCCGTGCAAGCTAGACGCGGACGCCAATGGTGGGAAGGAAGCGAGCGCTAACGCGCGCTCGCCACCTCGTTCGTGCTCGCCGGTCCGTAGTAGATCGCGTTGAACAGGAATGGGAACGTCCCGTGCGGCTGAGCGCGGAAGGTGATCTCCGGACCGAAGATGAAAAGCTTCCCCTTCCCCACCTGCGCCTCCGCGATCGCGACGGTCTGGTCCAGATACTTCTGCCCCCACGCCCAGCCGCTGCGCAGCGGAGTGGGAGACGCGTACCACGCCACGCGCTTCACGGTGGAAGCGGCCGCGGAGTCGGCGGTGATGCGGAAGGATGGGCTGTGGTCGTACAACACGGCCACGCTGTCCGGGATGCCGTACGCCAGCGGGTTGTCGTTGTCCACGCTCACCTCGAGCACCGAGCCCGGGATGAAGAACTGCTCGCGCGGGAGAGGCGTGTCGGTCCCCTCCTTCACCATCGCGTCCGCGATGGGGAGGTTCAGGTGCTTCGCGAGCACAGTGGAGCTGCCGATGGTGAGCACCGTGCCACCGCCCTGCAGGAAGTCGCGCAGATTGGGCACAGTCCTGGCCACGGTGATCTTCCCGAGGCGATCGCGATACTCGGCGGGGATGTCGCTCGCATCCGGCTGACGTCCGAAGCGGCCCCCAGCGGAGCGATCGCTATCGGGGATTGCCCCATCCACGAATACCAGCACGTCGAACTTGTCGCGCAGGTTGCCCGCATCCAGCTCCTTCGGATACACGATCTGGTAGGGAATCTCGTACTGATCGAAGATCCAGCGCACCCACCCGGATGGCATCGAGCCGCCATACTCGTCCCAGAGGCCGATTCGCACCGGCTTCAATTCGAGTAGCGCATCGGAGGGAACGTTGTCTATCCCCGTGAAGGTGAGCCCCAGCTCGGAGGCCGCATGCTGCACGACGGGAGATGCCGACGGCGTCTCGGGAATGTAGATAGTCCCCGCGGGATAGCTCTGCCCGTTGACGCTCAGGTCGCGCTTGATCCAGTACACCTCGTTGCCGGCAGCAAGGAGGCGGTTCACGGCAATGATCCCGTTGTTGACGGCGTGGCTGAGCAGATACCCCTTCGTGCTGGCCGACTCGATCACCTTCCCGGGCGGCGGGGTGACGGTGTCCGCAACAGGCGCGAACGGACCCTCGAAGCCATCCACCACGCGGTCGAACTGGACTCCCATCGTCAGCGCTGGAGTCCACCCGGTGATGTCGTACGGCGGCTTGGGCGGCCCGCCCGGATAGGCGAAGTCGTTGGGGTGGTCCTGCGGCTCGAACATGTCGAGCACGTGCGGGCGGAACGCCTGCGCCGCGAGCACCACGTACGAGCCAGCGGGGTAGCGCTTCCCGTTCACCGTGAAATCGGCCGTGGCGCGCTGCACGTCCACACCGCCCTTGATGAGCACATTCACGAACTTCGTGGCACGCGGGAAATCCACCTGGTTGGCAGGGATGATGTAGCCGCGCGCGTCCCTGTTCTCGGGCTTGCGGAGAAGCCCGAAGTACGAGCTGTCCACGCCCCTGCCGAAGCGCGCGGCCGGTGCGGGAGCCGCACTGTCGCCCGCTGCGCGCGCCTTCGCCTGGCGGTCACGCTCGATTGCGGCCTTGAGCGAGTCTATCTCGTGCGGCGTGACCGTCCAGCTGTCGCGGCTCCCCCGCTCGATGGAGTTCTTCCCCATCTGGTAAATGTTGTAGAGCAGATGCTCGCGATAGCGTGACGCGAAGTCGAGCACCGCTCGGTTGGCCGTTAGCTCGTAGGCCATGGACTGCCTGAAGTGCCACGTCTCGCGGGGCACGATCGGCGCCGGCAGGTCTCCGTGCGGGAGCTGCTTGTCTGGCACGAGCGGAATGTCTATCGGAGTAGGATTCCCGATCGCCTCGGTGAGCAGCCCGATCATGTTGTGGAAGTAGGGCATGGTACGCAGACCCCCGTTCCACCAGGTGGAGTAGTTGGCGCCGGATCGCGTGGTGACGCCCGGCATGTCGTTCGCCACGAAGCGCGTGTGCATCGCCGCGCCCACCATGTCCAACTCCGTCGGGACGAGAGGGTCGAAGTTGTAATTGAACGGATCCCGGAAGGGCGGCGAGAACATCACCGTCCCCTCGGGGCCGGTCTGGTGGTGATTGTAGACGATCTGCGGGAACCATTCGCGGTACATGATCCGGTTCATGTTCTGCGTTTCCACCTGGTTCGCCATGAAGAAGTCGCGATTGTTGTCGTGCCCCACGTACTTCTGGTAGAGGCGCGGGATCCCCGAGGTGGAACGAGCCAGCGTATCAGCCTTCCTGTTGTACCAGTCGGAGACGAGCTCCATACCGTCCGGATTCACCAGGATGCAGAGGACGATGTCGTCGTCGAGAATGCGCATCGTCTCGGGGTCGGTGCGGCTCACCAGCTCGTACACCGTCTGGATTAGCTGCTGCGCGCCCAGTACCTCGGTGGCGTGGAGGCCTCCGTCTATCCACACCACCGCCTTCCCCTCGCGCGCCAGCGTCATCGCCTCGGCGTCGGTGAGCCCCTTGGCCAGCGCCAGCTTCCGCGAGATCTCCCTGTAGCGATCCAGCTTCGCCTGGTTCTCCGGCGAGGTGATGATTGCCATGTACATCTCGCGCCCCTCGGCCGTCTTGCCCACACTCACGAGCTTCATCCGGTCGGACTGGGTGGCGAGCTTCTTCCAGTACGCCACCAACTGCGTGTAGTCGGCCAGCCGATAGTCGTCACCGATGTCGAAGCCGAACTCCTGCTTGGGCGAGGTGATCTTCGGCGCGGGGACAGCCGGCGCCGTCGCTGGCTTCTGGTCGGTGCGCTGCACCGGAGTGCGCGCTGCCGGTGCCGTGGCACAGGCCGTTCCGAGGACGAGAGCGGCGAGGAGAGGGGCCGTTCGCAGTCGTGTGGGAATACTCAAGTTGAAAACCCGAGGTCTCTGGTGGGATGGATGGACGGTGCCGGCAGGCACCTGCCTCTGTATACGCATTCCGTGGCGACGCCGCTGCCACGAAGGGCCTCGACCAACTTACAACGAGGATCGCGCCGAGGGCCGACACTAGAAGAAGTGCGCCTCACGGCTGCCAGGCTGGTTGCTCGAGCACGTAGGACGAAGGGGCCACGACGCCTCCATCGCTCACGCTCAGCGTCGGGCCGGCTTCGAAGGTAACCGCGGCGATCGCGCGACAGAATCTGCTGACACCCCGTCGCTCGGTCATACTGGTATTTCCAGGACTCCACGTCAAGCAACGAGTAGGAGCGCGCACGACGAAAGGGTCTGCCGGTCCACGCGATGGCCGCCCCGGCCCAGTGCTTCACTCGATTCGACCGGCCCATCAGACCCATGCTCCGGCCTCTAGCCAGCTATATTTCCCTGCTGTTTCCTGTACCCTCTACCGAGTCAGCCGTTTGAAGCTCGACCATATACGCAACTTCTGCATCGTGGCCCACATCGACCACGGGAAATCCACCCTGGCCGATCGCCTCATCGAGAGCACCGGCATGCTCGAGAAGCGCGCGATGAAAGCGCAGGTACTCGACACGCTGGACCTCGAGCGTGAGCGCGGCATCACCATCAAGCTGAACGCGGTACGCATGTCGTACCACGCGAGGGATGCGCGCGACTACGAGTTCAATCTCATAGACACTCCGGGACACGTGGACTTCACCTACGAGGTCTCGCGCTCGCTCGCCGCGTGCGAGGGGGCGATTCTCGTGGTGGACGCTTCGCAGGGCATCCAGGCGCAGACGCTCTCCAACCTCTTCCTCGCTCTCGACGCCGGGCTGGACATCATCCCGGTGCTCAACAAGATCGACCTCCCTGGCGCGGAGCCCGAGCGCAGGCGCCAGGAGCTGATCGATCTCCTGGGCTCCACGCCCGACGAGATCCTCGCGGTGAGCGCCAAGGAGGGAACCGGAATTCCCCAGCTCCTCGAGGCTGTGGTGGCGCGCATCCGGCCTCCGGAGGGAAACCCGGACGCACCGCTGCGCGCGCTGATCTTCGACTCGTACTACGACCGCTATCGCGGCGCCATCCCCTCCGTTCGCGTGGTGGATGGCACCATCAAGCCCGACATGAAGATCACCTTCGGCGCCAGCGACAACGTGTACGAGGTGAGCGAGGTGGGCTACCGCGAGCTGCGCGAGGTGAAGGCCGCGTCGCTCGGACCGGGCGAGGTGGGGTACGTGGTGGCCAACGTGCGCCACGTGCAGGAGACGCGCGTGGGTGACACCGTCTTCGATGCCGACCATCCGGCCTCCGAGCCGCTGCCCGGCTATCAGGACATCCACCCGATGGTCTTCGCGGGGATCTACCCCACGGACCCCAGCCGCTACCCCGACCTGCGCGATGCGCTCGAGCGGCTGCGCCTCAACGACGCGTCGCTGCACTACGAACCGGAGACGTCCACCGCGCTCGGCTTCGGCTTCCGCTGCGGCTTCCTCGGCCTCCTGCATATGGAAATCGTGCAGGAGCGGCTCGAGCGTGAGTTCGATCTCGATCTCGTCACCACCGTTCCGAACGTGAAGTACGACGTCCACCTCACCGACGGTACACGCGAGCTGATCGAGAATCCATCGCGCATGCCCAGCGCCTCGGTGATCGATCACATCGAAGAGCCATTCGTAAAGGCGCGCATCATGGCGCCCGCCGAGTACATCGGCGCCATCATGACGCTCGGCACCGAGCGCCGCGGCGTGTACAAGGACATGAGCTACGTGGACGCCAGCCGCGTGGAGTTCGACTGGGAGTTCCCGCTGGCCGAGATCATCCTCGACTTCTACGACAAGCTCAAGACCGTGAGCCGCGGCTACGCGGGGCTCGACTACGAGATGCTCGACTACCGTGCGAGCGCTCTGGTGAAGCTCGATATGCTGATCAACGGGGAGCCGGTCGACGCATTCTCGGTGATCATCCACCGCGACAAGGCGTACGAGTGGGGACGCAAGGTTGCGGACAAGTTGAAGGAGCTGATCCCTCGCCAGCTCTTCGAGGTGGTGATCCAGGCAGCCATTGGTACCAAGATCATCGCGCGTACCACGGTGAAGCCGCTGCGCAAGAACGTGCTCGCGAAGTGCTACGGCGGCGACATCACGCGAAAGCGCAAACTCCTCGAGAAGCAGAAGGAGGGTAAGAAGCGGATGAAGCAGGTCGGGTCGGTGGAGATACCTCAGGAGGCGTTTCTGGCGGTGCTCCAGGTCGAATGAGCGGCGTCTCGCTCGTCATTCAGACTTCCTACCTGGGCGACATGGTCCTCACCACCCCGCTCATCGCCGAGTTGGCGACGCGCGGGCCAGTGGACGTTGTCGCCACACCGGCCAGCGCCGGCCTGCTCGCCAACAACCCATTCGTCAGGAAGCTCTTCGTCTACGACAAGCGGGGGAGCAACGCCGGCTTCCGCGGGCTGTTGCGCATGGCGCGCTCGGTGAGTGATTTCTACCGCTCGCCCGAGAGCCGCGCGGTGCCGCGCGAGCGCACCGCGTACATGGCTCAGGGCTCGGTACGCAGCGCGGCACTGGCGCGGCTCGCGGGGGTGCGCACACTGGTGGGGTTCGACAGCTCCGCAGCCCATCACCTCTACACGGTTCGCGTCCCGCACGACGGCTCCGCCCATCACACGGTGCGCCTCTGGAGCCTCGCTGGCGCCGGCTCAGCGATGCCCGCGGGCGAGGTGCCGCCTCCCCGGCTCTATCCGGGAGACGCCGAGCGCGCCGCGGTGGATCAGCTACTCGGCCACCACGCCGATCCGCGTCCGCTCGTCGTTCTCGCCCCGGGAAGCGCATGGGCCACCAAGCGCTGGCCCTACTACCCTCGGCTCGCCGCCCGCATCGCCGATGGCAATCGGTTGGCGGTGGTTGGAAGCGCGGCTGATTCCGATCTGGCGCGTCTTATTATCGATGCGGTTGGCGCGCAAGGGGTGGTTGACGCCACTGGTAAGTTATCGTTGCTTGCCTCGGCCGAGCTCATCGGCCGCGCCGACGTAGTCGTGAGCAACGACTCCTTGCCGCAGCACCTCGCATCGGCGATGTCCACCCCTACCGTGACGATATTCGGCCCCACGGCCCCTGAATTCGGATTCGGCCCTCTCGCCCCTCGCTCCGTCACCGTTCGTCACCCCTCGCTTCCCTGCCAGCCATGCCATCACCACGGTCTCCACAAGTGCCCCCTGGGCCACCTGAAGTGCATGCTGGAACTCGATGTGGAGGTGGTGGAGAGGGCCGTGGGTAGTATTTTGGAAGGGACGTCGAAGGGGAAGCTGTGAACGACCAGGGTTCAGTAACCAGAGAGCTCAGGGTTCAGGCACCACCCATAAAACAGTCATCCCCACGCCCACTCCCCATGCCCTCCTCTCCCACCAAGTACGTCCTCGGCGTAGACCTCGGCGGAACGAACATCAGCGTCGGAGCGATACCGGAGAACGACAGCACCGAAGTCGGCGTGCGGCTGGAGGACACCCCCGTCGCTGCCGGCGCGGACGCGGTGGTCGATCGGATCGTGGCCATGATCGAGGAAGTGATAGCGGAGGCGATCGCGGTTCATGGGGCCAGGCGCGAGGATTTCCTCGGCGTGGGGATCGGCGCCCCCGGTCCCCTCGACCGGAAGAACGGCGTGGTGATCGTGGCGCCGAACCTGGGCTGGCGCGACTTCCCGCTGCGCGACGCCGTCGCCGATCGGGTCAGACTGCCCGCTACCCTCGACAACGACGCCAACTGCGCCACGCTCGGAGAGTGGTGGCGCGGCGCCGCGCAGGGCACGAGGAACGTGGTGGGGCTCACCATCGGCACTGGCATCGGTGGGGGGATCGTGCTCGATGGGAAGCTGTATCACGGTGCATCCGACGTTGCGGGCGAGATCGGGCACACCACGATCGATTCCACCGGCCGCTACTGCCGCTGCGGAAACTATGGCTGCCTCGAGGCCTACGCCTCGGGCCCGGCCATCGCGTTGCGCGCACGCGAAGCGCTGGAGCGCGACGAAGCGTCGGCGCTGCATCGGATGGTGGACGACAATCTCGATCTTCTCACGGCTGCCACGGTGTACGACGCGGCCAACCACGGCGACGCGCTGGCGCTCGAGGTAGTGCGCGACACCGCGAAGTTCCTGGGAACCGGCGTTGCCAACCTGCTCAATCTCCTCAATCCCGATGTGGTGGTGATTACCGGCGGCGTGACGCGCGCGGGCGATCGGCTCTTCGAGCCGCTGCGCGCGGAGGTGAAGCGGCGCGCGTTCCGCCCCGCGGTACGCGCATGTCGCATCGTGCCCGGGCAGCTCGCCGGCACCGCGGGGATGGTGGGCGCGGTGGCGACGTTCAGACAGCAGAAGCTGGGCGTTCTATGAGCCTGCAAGCCACCGCGGCCAACGCCGCGGGAGCAGGAGCGCGGCGCAAGCGACTTGGCGTGATCGGCACCTTCGTATGGGATACCATCCACGGTCGCGAGCCGCACAGCGAGCCGGTGGAGGAGTGGGGCGGCATCGCCTACGCGTTGAGCGGCCTCGATGCGGCGCTTCCAGACGACTGGGAGATCGTCCCGCTCATCAAGGTGGGCCACGATCTCGCCGATCGCGCTCGCGAGTTTGCCGCTACGCTCGCCCACATGGCGCATGACGCAGCGCTCATCGAAGTGCCCTATCCCAACAACCGCGTCGAGCTTCGCTACCAGACCAACGAGCGCCGCAGCGAGCGAGTGTCCGGAGGCCTCCCCGGGTGGAGCTGGCTCGGCCTCAAGCCGCTGCTCCGCGACCTGGATGCCCTGTACGTGAACTTCATCAGCGGCTGGGAGCTGGACCTCGAGACCGCGCGGCTCGTGCGTCAGCACTTCCGCGGCCCGATCTACTGCGACCTGCACATGATGGTCATGGCGGTGCGCCCCGATGGCTGGCGCGAGATCGAGCCGCTCGCGCACGTCGCCGAGTGGTGCTCGTGCTTCGATCTCCTGCAGGTGAACGAGGACGAAGCGGGCGCGATGGCGAGCGAGCCGATGGCTCTCGCCGCCACCGCGCTGGGCGCGGGAGTGAGTGCATTGCTGGTAACCCTCGCGGGCCGCGGAGTGGTGTACTTCGCCGCGCCGGGCTTCGAGCGACTGGCCGATCTTTCCCGGCCTTCGTCGCTCGGAGCCGCTACTGGCCCGGTACGTACGGCGCTCGTCGCGCAGCGGAGCGCCGTAGCGGGCGGCGACCCGACGGGCTGCGGCGATGTCTGGGGCGCCACCAATTTCTCCAGACTGCTCGCCGGTGATAACTTGGTGGATGCGTTGAGCGCGGCCCATCGCGCCGCGGCGCGCAACGTCGAGCATCGGGGAGCCACGGGGCTCGCCCGGCACCTGCGAGGAGAGCTGATCACTCGATGACCACCGTCATAAAGATTCCTCCCTCCCTGGACGACCGGACCTTCGAGCTGGTGCTCGAACAGCTCGCGCCGGTCCCCCAGGATGAGAAGATTCTCCTCGACGCCCGGCATACGCGCTGGGCTTCTCCCTACGGGCTCACGGCGCTGCTCACTCTCGCCCAAGCACGCTCCGAGCGCCCGGGCTTCTACGCACCCGAGTCCGACGAGACCTGCTCCTACTGGTCGCGCACCGGTTTCTTCACCTACGCTTCCGAGCTCTTCGAGCTGCACGGTGCGCCGGCTCATTCGCGCGCGGGCGGCGAGTCCGACGTGCTCCTCGAGATCACGCCCGTGGCGCGCAGCGAGGACGTGCACGAGGTGGTGGGGCGCATCCAGCAGAAGTCGCAGAGCATCCTCACGAAGGAGTTGAACATAGATGCGAAGGCCACCATGGGCTTTGCCATGACCTTGAGCGAGGCCTGTCAGAACATCGTGGAGCACGCGGGGCGTGGCGGCTGGGTTGCCGTGCAGACCTACCGCTGGCAGAAGCGTCTCGGTCGGCGAGTCGTGGTCATCGCCGTGTGCGACGCGGGAGTGGGATTCAGGCAGTCGCTCGAGAGCTCGCCCAACCATCGCGAGAGCGATCGCTGGGACGATGGAATGGCGCTCGAGGAGGCGGTCATCCGTGGCGTCAGTCGCTTCCGCGACCCGGGTCGTGGCCAGGGTCTTGCTGGTGTGCGCAGGTATATCGGCCGCTGGGATGGCAAGCTCTCGGTGCGCTCGGGGACCGCGCGGATAGCCATCGTTCCTAGCTGGGACGAGGACGTCCCGCTGCAGGAAGATCTACCCGCATTCCCTGGTGCCCAGATGCAAATCACGATCCCGGAACGGGTTGCCGATAAGTGATCAACCACATCGACCTCAGCTCCGTGCTCCGCCGCACGGTCTGCGATCTCTATTCGGATCTGGTGACCCGCCCCACGGGCAAGGCCGTGCGCGACGGGATCGAGAAGCAGCTCGCCGAAATCGGCGACCGCACTCTCACCGTCATAGACTTCTCCCATGTTGGCCTGCTCGACTACTCATGTGCCGACGAGATCGTGGCGAAGCTCCTCATGCGCTACTGCCCCGCCGTCGCTGCCGACGTTCCGCCGCGCGACGCATATTTTCTCTTCCGTGGGGTGAGCGACTCCCATGTAGACGCCATCGAGGCTGTGCTGGAGCGGCACGGTCTCGCGATCGTGGCGCAGGACCTGGACGGTGCGGTGATGATCATCGGAAGCCTGGATGAGAGCGAGCGTCGCGCCTGGGAAGTGATGTGCCGCATAGGCCGCGCGGCGCCTCTCGAGCTCGCGCGCGAGATGGGCGTGGACCGCGCGCAGATCGAAGCAGCGCTCGCAGCGCTCTGCAGGCGGCGACTCGCCATGCGCTTCGACGAGGCCTACGTCGCGGTGGGAGCGGCTTCGTGAAGACGGGAGGTGCGGCGGGCAGGCAGCCCGAGGGATACAATCCGCCGCTGCGCGTGGTACGACTGATCGCGACGCGCATGAGAGACGCCGAGCGCGGACCGATGATCTGGATGCGCGGAGATGACGCCAGGCACCGGATGCTCGTCGATGGAGAGCTGGTGTGGGTGTACGGCCCCCGCCGCCACGAGCTGGCCACGCTGCGCGTGGACGACTCGCTCCCCCGGGGCGACGTGGTGCTGCGCGACATCGCGGGCGCATCGCCCTCCGAGGAGGTGCGCGTGATCAAGCCCGATCTCGACACGCGCCGCCGCGGCACACTCGCCTGAGAACCACCACGGAACTTCCATGACATCGAAGAATCGGCGGCAGGGACTGTCCACCATCGCCCTCCATGGCGGCCGTGTCGAGCGCGCGCCGCAGGAGCCGGTGGTCCAACCCATCTGGCAGTCGGTGAACTTCGTGCAGGAGGTGGGGAACGCCGAAGGGCTGCGATACGGCCGCTACGGCAACAACCCCAATGCCGAGTCGCTGGCGAAGCGGCTCGCGCTCCTCGAGGGAGCCGAGGCGGCGCTCGTACTGTCGAGCGGGATGGGAGCCACCACCTGCGCGATGCTCGCGCTCCTCAGGCCTGGCGACCACCTCCTCGCCAGCGAATGGATCTACGGCGGCACGCACCGCCTCTTCACGCAGGAGCTGACACAGCTCGGCGTGGAGGTGACGCTGGTGAACCCCGATGAGCCGCGCGCCTGGCGGCGGAAGATCCGCAAGCACACGCGCGCCATCTTCGTGGAGTCGCCGGTCAACCCTTCGTGCCGCGTGCTCGACCTGAAGCCCATCTCGTATCTCACCCGGAACTCCGGCCTCGCGCTGGTGGTCGATTCCACCTTCGCCTCGCCGGTGAACTTCCGTCCGCTCGAGCATGGCGCCGACGTCGTCATCCACTCGGCCACCAAGTATCTGAATGGACACCACGATGTGCTCGCCGGCGCCGTCATGGGACCGGCGCCGTACGTGGAGGAAGTGCGGCAGAAGATGATCGTCTGGGGACAGGCGCCCGATCCCTTCGCCTGCTGGCTTCTGGAGCGCGGCATGAAGACGCTCGATGTGCGCGTGCGCCGCCAGAACGAGAACGCGCTGCGGCTGGCGCAGTGGTGCTCCGAGCGCCCCGAGTTCGCGAAGGTGCACTACCCCGGCCTCCCATCGCACCCCGACCACGAGATCGCTCGCGACACGATGGACGGCTTCGGCGGGATGATGGCCGTGGAGCTCGCGGGTGGCGGCGATGCTGCGCATCACTTCCTGTCGCGGCTCGGGCTGGTGGCCCACGCGGCCAGCCTCGGCGGCGTGGACACGCTCGTGTCCGAGCCGCGCTACACCTCGCACGCGCACATCACCCCCGAGGAGCGCGCCGCGATCGGCATCCCCGACGGCTTCGTGCGGATCAGCGTGGGAATCGAGAACGTCGAGGATCTCATCGCCGACTTCGTGCAGGCGCTCGCCTGACTCCCGGCCGGTGCACGGCCGAAGCGGCGGACTATCCCTCTCCCGCGTCGGTCGTCATACTTGAAGGGAACACCGCACCACCCCCGCTGTAACCATCCTCCGTAGCTTGCGGCACCGGCCAGCTGCTCCCGCCACCCCGCCGCCCGCCGGATCCATCGCCAAATGATTCGATTTTCCCACGTCATCAAGGAATACCCGCGCACCGGGCGTGCGCTGAACGATGTCTCGTTCCACCTCGCCAAGGGCGAGTTCGCGTTCCTCACGGGCCCGAGTGGCGCGGGGAAGTCCACCATCCTGAAGCTCGTGTTCATGGAGGAGCGCCCCACGAGCGGAGAGGTCCGTGTGAGCGGCGTGCAGGCGTCCAGGGTCGCGAGGCGCGAGATACCGGAGCTCCGCCGCCGCCTCGGCATCGTCTTCCAGGACTTCCGCCTGCTCGACGACCGCACCGCGGCAGACAACGTCGCCTTCGCTCTCGAGGTCACCGGCGCTCCCCGCGAAGGCATCCCCGCGAAGGTGAGCCGGCTCCTCACGCAGGTGGGGCTCGCCTCCAAGGGCACGAGCTACCCGCGCGAGCTTTCCGGCGGCGAGCAGCAGCGCGTGGCGATCGCGCGCGCGCTGGTGAACGATCCCATGGTCCTCGTGGCCGATGAGCCCACCGGCAACCTCGACGAGCGCGCCACACGCGGCATCTTCCAGCTTCTCCGCGACATCAACGCGTCCGGCACCGCCGTTCTCATGGCCACCCACAATCTCGAGCTGGTGCGGCGGTCGCCCTATCGCGTCATCGAGATCAACCGCGGTCAGATCGTCTACGACTCCTCCGATTCCGTCGAGTCGTCCGCGCCCGTCTCCTCGCCCCGGCCGTCCAACTGATGCGCCTCACACTCAGAGAGGTCGGACTCGGCCTGCGGCGCGCTCCGCTCCTCAGCGCGTTGAGCATCGTCACCATCGCCTTCAGTCTCTTCGCGTTCGGCCTGTTCGGCCTCGTCGCGCTCAACGTCAGTCGCGCGCTGCAGGACGTGGAGGAGCGCGTGGAAATCCGCGCCTTCATAGCCGACGGGACGCCCGTGGAAGCGGTGTCCGCGGCCGTGGGCGATATCGCCGCGTTCCCGGAAGTCGCGCGGGTGGACATCCTGTCCCCCGAGCAGGCGCTCGAGAGAGCACGCCGGGAGCTCACCGAGTTCAAGGACGTCTTCGACGCGGACTTCCTTCCCGCCTCGCTGGAGATCCGCCTGAAGCCCGGCTTCCGCGACCCGCAAACCGTCCGCGACGTGGCGCAGCGCCTCGAGACCTATCGCTTCGTGGACGATGTCCGCTACGGCGAGGACTGGGTTCAGAAGCTCTACAACATCCGCAACATCGCCGGTGCCTCGGGCGTGATACTCGGCATCGCCTTCGCGGCCGTCGCGATAATCATCATCGGATCCACCATCCGGATGGCCGTCCTCGCGCGCGAGCGTGAGATCTCCATCATGCGCCTCGTCGGCGCCACCGACGGCTTCGTGCGCCGCCCCTTCCTGATAGACGGCTTCCTCAAGGGAATCGTCGGCGGGCTCATCGCCCTCCTCCTCGCCTGGCTCGCGCACGCCGCCATCGACCGCTACCTGATCCAGACCTCCTTCTTTGCTCCCTCCCTCGCCCTCCTCGGCATCCTCGCCGGAGGCCTGATCGGCCTGCTGGGGAGTGCGGTGTCGGTGGGGAGGCATCTGAGGTGAGGGGAATGCTCGGGAGGAAGCAGGGAGCAGGAAGCAGGAAGCAGGAACTGCGAATGGAGCGGTCGTACCCGCGCAAGCTGCGATCCATGTCAGCGAGACCGAACCTGGATCCCCGCAGGCGCGGGCATGACCATGTACCGGGAGCAGTTCGCCGTCTCCTGCTTCCTGCTTCCTGCTTCCTGCTCTCTCTTTTCTGCCTCCTCCTCGCCCTCGCTCCACTCCCCGCTCAACAGGGCAGCGAAAGCGCGGATGCGAAGCTCAGGGCCGAGCGGCAGCGACTGGAGAAGCTCAAGAGTGAGCGAGAGGCGCTGGAGAGGCGGAGAGCGAGTCTGCAGAACACGGTGCACGACCTCTCGGAGGAGGTGGAGAATATCCGGCGCGAGGCGGAGGTGACGGCCGGCGTCGTGCGGTCGCTCGACAGCCAGCTCGAGACGATCAACGGCGAGGTTGCCTCCACTACATCCGACCTCGTGGCGGCGCAGGACGAGCTGACGCTCAAGCGCGTCGCGCTGCGGCAGCGGCTGGTGGACATCTACAAGCGCGGACCGCTCTTCACCGTTCAGGTACTTCTCTCGGCCACGAGCTTCGGCGACCTGGTAGCCCGCTACAAGTACCTGCATCTCCTCACGCTGCGCGATCGCGCGCTGGTGGCGCGGGTGGAAGACCTCCGCAACGAGATTGACAGACAGCACGCCAACCTCGTCCGCTTTCAGCGCGACATCGAGCTGAATCTGAGCGAGAAGGCCGACGAGGAGCGGCGCCTGCGCAACCTGCAGGAGCAGCAGGCTCGTAGTCTCACGCGAGCGAGGCGCAGCGCGCGCGACACGGAAGAGCGGCTCAAGCAGATCGGTCGCGACGAGCAGCGTCTGGCAGATGTCATAGCTTCGCTCGAGGCGGCGCGCAAGCGCGCCGAGGCCGGGACGCCGGCCGCGAGCCGCGCTCGCAGCGCCTTCGCTGGCGTGCGCCTCGACTGGCCCGTGGCGGGTGACCTGATCTACAACTTCGGCCGCGTGGTGAACCCCAATAACACCACCGTGCGCTGGAACGGGATCGGTATCAAGGCGGCCACCGGCACTCCGGTGCACGCAGTTGCCAGCGGTAAGGTGCTCGTCGCCGAACCTTTCGGAACCTACGGGCTCACCGTGATCATTCAGCACGTGGGCGGCGACTATTCCGTGTACGGCTCCCTGAGCCGCCTCGCGACCTCCAAGGGCGATGTGGTGAGCAAGGGTCAGGTGATCGGCTACGTCGGGGCGTCCGACCCCGAGCTCGGCTCTCATCTCCATTTCGAACTCCGTCCCGGCGGCCGCGCAGCCGATCCACTCGACTACCTCGGCGCACAACCATGAACGACCTGCTCGGTGCTCACGTCTCCACGGCCGGTGGCATCCGTTCGGCGCCGCCGCGCGCCGGCGCCATCGCCGCCACGGCGATGCAGATCTTCACCAAGCAGCCCAATCGCTGGGCCGAACCCACGCTCGCCGACGACGAG
>DASSOX010000035.1:0-4167 GCA_035700125.1 Gemmatimonadaceae bacterium | reverse complement strand
GTTCTACGAGAACACCGAGGGCGGTCACGGCGCCGCGGCCGACAACAAGCAATCGGCTTTCATGCGTGCGCTGGCATCGGAATTTCTCTGGGCGCAGTTGCAGTAAGGGGCGGGGTCAGGTCTTTAATCTCGATCGGGCTCTACCATGGCTTTACCATGGTAGAGCCCGCTCGAGATTAAAGACCTGACCCCGCTGGCCGGTTCTTGACGCCGCGGGCACTTCGCCGTATCGTGACCAGTAAGATGCTTACCTATCACCCCGTGACCTGAGCATCATGGCACGACCATCTCTGGACCTCATGCAGGGTACGGTGGACGTCCTCATCCTCCGTACCCTCGCCTGGCAGCCGATGCATGGCTACGGGATCTCACGCTTCGTGCGCGACCGCTCGAAGGGCGCGCTCGACATCGATAGCGCTGCTCTCTACCAGGCGCTCCACCGACTCGAACGGAAGAAACTGGTGCGATCATCATGGGGGGTCTCCGACACCAACCGCCGCGCGAGATTCTACGAGCTCACCGCCGCGGGTAGAAAGCAGCTCGCCGCCGAACGTGAGCAACTGCGCTCGTACATGCGCGCACTCGAGCTGGTGCTGGATCCTACCTGAGCAGCTACCTGTTCCGAGGGCACAACGATGACGTCCCGCCACCCGCATCGCCGGTTCTTCCAGCTTCCGTGGCGCTCGGCCGAGCGAATCAGACGGGAGGTGGATGAGGAGCTCGACTTCGAGCTCGATATGCGCACCCAGGAGCTCGTGCGGCAGGGGATCGCCGAAGACGAAGCACGACGCCGCGCGTTGGTGGAGTTCGGCGACATCGAGCAGACGCGCCGCTACTGCGCCGAGTCCGACATGGCTGCGCAACGCTCGGACGGACGAAGCGAGTGGCTGTCGGAGCTGTGGCACGACGCTCGCCTCGCCTGGCGCGGGATGCGACGCACGCCCGGCTTCGCGATCGTGGTACTCGTGACGCTCGCGCTGGGGATCGGCGCCAACACGGCGGTGTTTTCGGTGGTGCGGAAGGTGGTCATCGACGAGCTGCCGTACGAGAACCCCAACTCGCTCGTGCGAATTTATGGCGCTACCGTCCGCAACCCGAGGGGCGGCGGCCTCCTCACGGCAGAGCAGGTGGCGGATCTCCGCGAGTCGCCGATGTTGAGGGAGGTCGCGCCGTTCGGATTCTATTCCGGCCATGTGTACACCGGCGAGCAGAGTACCGAGATGTGGCAGGGCGTCACGGTGGGTCCCGAATTCTTCCATGCACTCGGAGTTCACGCGCTCCTGGGACGAACCATCGATTCCCGCGACCTCACCGACATCCCCGCACCCGTCGTGGTGCTCGCCCATCGCCTCTGGCTGCGATCCTTCGGCGGCGACTCGAGCGTGGTGGGGCGCCATGTGCTTCTCGACGGCCATCCGCTCACCGTGATTGGCGTTCTGCCCGCCGACTTCGTCTTCCCCGAATCGAACCGCGACCCGGAAATCCTGACTCCGCTCGATGTGCGGAGCACCTTCCGCGGTGCGGTGGACGCACGGCGGCTCCGCTCGTTCCGCGTTCTCGCGCGGATGCGCGACGGCGTGACGCCCTCGCAGCTCGGCTCTTCGCTCGCTGTGCTCTCGGAGCGTGAACGAGCGCGCAACCCGGAGGTGGCCGATGATGCGATCCTCGCCGCCGTATCGATGAGCGATGCCCTGCTCGGACAGGTGCGCCCGCTCTTCCTCCTCGTGATGGGCGCGGCGCTGATGGTGCTGCTCATTGCCTGCGTCAACGTGGCCGGTCTCTTCCTCTCACGCGCCATCACGCGACGGCGCGAGCTCGCCGTGCGCGCTGCGCTCGGCGCCGGGCGCGCGCGGCTGGTGCGACAGCTCCTCACCGAGAGCTCGATCCTGGGGCTCGCCGGAGGCGCGCTCGGTGCGGCGATGGCCATCGGCGGAAATCGTCTGCTCGCGCGAGGCGCGGCCGTCTTCCTCCCGACCATGGGCGATGTACCTGTGGATACAGGGGTGCTGGCTTTCGCGCTCGGACTCGCAATCACGTGCGCACTGGCGTTCGGAGTCGGGCCGGCGCTCGTGGGGACTCACTTCAGGCTCCAGGGATCGCTGGGCGAGGCGGGCCGCACTACCGGCGGACACGCGAGCTCGCGCGCGGCAAGCGCACTGGTCATCGCGCAGGTGGCGCTCGCGGTGGTACTGCTCATCGCCGCGGGTCTGCTCGGCCGCACGCTCATCACGCTCGAGCGCGTCGGGCTCGGCTTCGACACGAAGGCGAATCTGCTGACCTTCGGGGTTTCGCTCCCCTCTGCGCGGTACGCCGATGCAGCGCGTCAGGTGGCCTTCTTCGACGCGCTGAGAGAACGGATCGGGGCACTCCCCGGCGTGCGCTCCTCGGCGGCGGTCACCGTCGCGCCCTGGAATGGCTACACCACCGGCGGCCCGGATTCTCTCTTCGCGAGCGGCATCGCGGCGGGGACCGGCGACGCCGACCTCGCGAGCGCCGTCACGGTGACCGACGACTACTTCGCGACCATGGGGATCCCCATGAGGGCGGGACGTGAGTTCACCACCGGCGACCGCGGGGACGCGCCCCTCGTAGCCGTGGTGAGCGATAACGTGGCCCGCCGCTTCTGGCCCGGCAAAAGCCCGATCGGTCAGCAGATCCGCCTGGGCGGGCGAAATGCTCCACTCATGGAGATCGTGGGCGTCGCTGGCGATGTTCGCGCGAATCCGGACGGGAGGCTCGAGCCCACCGTCTACATCCCCATGCGCCAACACCCACGAGGCGGGACTTCTTTCGTGGTCCGCGCGAGCGGCGACGCCATGGTCCTGGTGCCGGCGATCCGCCGCGCCCTGCACGACCTGGATCCGGGTATCCCGCTGATCCAGGCGCAGACGCTGAAAGACAAATTCGCCGACATGCTCGGCGCGGAGACCCTGACTCTCGCGCTCGTAGCCTCCTTCGCCGCACTCGCCCTCCTGCTCGCCGCCCTCGGCGTCTACAGCGTGATGGCGTACAGCGTCGGCGCGCGCCACCGCGAGTTCGGCATTCGCAGCGCACTCGGTGCGCAACGAAAAACAGTGCTCGCGCTCGTCCTGCGCCAGGGCGTTACGATGGCGCTCGCCGGCACGGTACTCGGCCTGATCCTGGCGATCTGGGTCACGCGCCTGCTGAGCGGCTTCCTCGTGGGAGTCGCACCGCGCGACCCGCTCACCTTCGCCTCGATAGCGCTCACTCTGCTCGCCGTCAGCGCACTCGCCTCCTTCATTCCCGCCCGACGCGCGATGCGCGCTGACCCGGTGGAGGCGCTTCGCGCGGAGTAGTCAGGAACCGCTCCCCTCCCCTACCTCACCCTGAAAGTCAGCGGCATCTGCACCAGTTGCTTCACCTTTCTGCCGCCCGCCTCGGCCGGGCGGAACTTCCAGTCGGTGAGTGCGCGACGCACCGATTGCACGAATAGTTCGTTCGTCGCCTGGATGGCGCGAAAGGTCGCCATGTCCACGCGACCCGTTGTGTCCACAACGAACTGTGCGAGAACCTGGCCCTCTGTATGGCTCGACTGCAGCATCGATGGATACTCGGGTTTCGGATTGCCGGCGAGTGGCACCACCGGTTTTTCGACTTCCCACGCTGAGTAGGCGTCGGACCCACTGTGCGGCGCGGCACCAGACGCGTCTCTTCCGCTGCTGGTTGTGGGAGCGATGGCGAAGTGGCTCGGGTCGATGGGTGGGACCGAGAGGTCTATCGGTGGGATCCCCGTGGGGATGTCGTGCGGCACATCGATGTGCGTCACCGGTACGTTCGGAATCTGCGGCTCGCTCGGTGCCTGCGGTCCGGCGGGAGGCGGCTGCTTATGGGGGGATGTGGGTTCAGCCGGATGGAAGTACACGACGTCCGGCACCGGCGCGGCCGTCGCCGTACGGTCGCTGACGTGTGCCGTGACGGCGGCAACGAGCGCTATCACTGCCCCATGTACGATTACGCTGACTGCCGTGGCTCCCCTGTTTCTGCTTCGTGTGCGCTTCGACTCGATGAGCGTGCTCAGCATGCGCGTACCCTCCGGATGCGTGGCGATGGATCGACCGGTGACTGCATCTCATCGCGACTATTGCTTCCGAAGGTGAATCCTTCATGCTCCGATCATTACGAATCGGCTACGCTTCTATTACGATT
>DASSOX010000034.1:0-4092 GCA_035700125.1 Gemmatimonadaceae bacterium | reverse complement strand
GTGCGGCGCGACGTGATGAGTGACATGAATCGCCTCGCGCACCCGATGTACCTGGGGCACCAGGTCTCCGCTCCGCTTCCCGCCATGGTTTGGATGGATTCGGTAATCTCCGCGATGAACCAGTCGGTGGCGGTGTGGGAGATGTCGCCGACGGCCACGGTGGTGGAGACGCAGGTGATCCGTTGGCTTGCGGAGCTCGTGGGCTGGGACGCCGGCGCCGGCGGGACGTTCACGTCGGGTGGCACCGAGGCGATCTTCACCGCGCTCCTCGCGGCGCGCGCGGCTGCGATGCCGGAGGCGTGGGAGGACGGCGTCGGCGACAACCCGCCGGTGGTGGTGTGCGGCGAGCACGCACACTACGCGGTCACGCGCGCGGTGGCGCAGCTCGGTCTGGGCGTGCGTCGCGCGATCGCCGTACCATCACGCGATCACCGGATGGACACCGACGCGCTCGAGGCCACGCTCCGCCGGCTCGCGAGCGACGGGACGCGGGTGATGGCGGTCGTCGCCACCGCCGGCTCCACGGCCACGGGCTCCTTCGACGACATCGAGCGCATCGGCACGATATGCGAGGAGCGCGGGATCTGGTTCCACGTGGACGGCGCGCATGGCGCGTCGGCACTCCTCTCGCCGAGGCATCGCCACAGGATGCGCGGCGTCGAGCGCGCACGCTCGCTCACCTGGGATGCACACAAGATGATGCTCGCGCCGATCTCGGGAGGGATGCTCCTGGTGCGCGACGAGCGCGACCTCGAGCATGCCTTCGCGCAGGCCGCACCCTACCTCTTCAACGCTTCGGGGAACGGAACGGAGCGCGGCTGGGATCAGGGGAAGCGCAGCTTCCAGTGTTCGCGCCGCACCGACGCGCTCAAGGTGTGGGTTGCCCTCCAGCGTTACGGCGCCGATGGGATGGCCGCCATCTACGACCGTCTCTGCGACACCGCCCGCGCGCTACACGAGGAGATCACTTCGCGTGATGACTTCGTGGCTGTGCACGAGCCGGAGTCGAACATCCTCTGCTTCCGGTGGGTCGGCGATGGTTCGCACGACGACGCGACGCTCGATCGCATGAACCGCGAGCTCCGCGAGCGTTACAACCGGAGCGGCGCGGGGTGGATCACCGCCACGGTAATCGATGGGCGGCAGCTCCTTCGCGTGACGGTGATGAATCCGCGGAGCGGCCGCGAACACGTCCGCCGGCTGCTCGATGGATTGGCCACGCAGGCCGCGGTCGAGACAGTCCCGCGCTAGCGGCCGGGCGCGCTTGCGGCGGTCCTACACCACCGACGTGACGAATCAGTTGCTCGCCTCGAGACTCCCGGCGCGCAGGAAGACGTTCGAGTCGTAGGCCGCGTCGCCGGCATCGGCGATGGCCAGCCGCATGTGGTTCTTCACGCCTGGCCTCACGCGCGCCGTGCACGTCAGCACGGCGGTGAGGCCATCCATCTCGGTGGCGATGGTGGCGCCGCCGTTGGAGTCGATGTCGTTGTTGCGGTAGAGCTCCGGGTGCGACACGGGCGGAATTCCGAATGGATTCCCGTTGTTGATGCTGTTGATGCTCACCGGGAGCGCCGACCTGCCGACCACCGCACAGTTCTCGCCGTTCACGTAGAACGCGAAGACGTCGTTGTAGCCGGTGTTCACATACTCGTTGTACTCCTCGGATGCGAAGACGTACTCGAGGGTGATGGTGCTGCCGTGCGGCACGAAGTCGAAGGAGAGGACTGCCGCGTCCATGGTCGGGTTGCCGCTGCCGGCGAGGAGGTCGAGGAGAGAATCGCCGGGAGTGCCATTCTCTGTGGTTGCGTCAACCACCTTGTTGGGGCCCTTGACGCTCGCGATACGCCCCGTTCCCAGCACGATTCCGCTCTCGAAGCCGATGATCTCCGTCCCTCCACTGAACATCCCGGCTGCCGCCGGCGCGCCGCTGTAGGTCACGTTGGAAATATCGATGCCCGATCCGGCAAGTACTCTGGCGAGGTACAGGGGTGTGACTCCCTGGTCGAGATCCTGCGTCGTCAACTCCTCATCACTGTCGCCGAGCAGCCGTTGCAGCTGTCCCAATCGCGTGGGGTCGTCGGAGCTGGTCGGTGCGCGACCGTCGCTGCCGCAGGCGCCTGCCACGAAAGGGAGCGCGGCGAGGAAGAGGATGCGTCTCATCAGGGGTCCTCTGGGCTGAGTGCCGTATTTCAGTGGTGCCATCTCGACAGCCCTGCCGCCGGTGCGCCGCAACATCTGCGGAGTCGAAAGGCGGCGAAGCCGTAAAGAGCGTGACAACCACTGCGTCGTGCTGCTCGAGCACAGCATGAATCACGTGCTGTGCCAGCCCGATGAGACGTGTTGCCCGAAGTGGAAAGAATTGTGGCGGGGGATAAATGTCATTCCCGCGAAAGCGGGAATCCATGTTCGGCTGAGTAACATGGATCCCCGCTTTCGCGGGAATGACAGGAGTGGAAGAGGTCAGTCCTCTACCGCGAAGATAGCGTAGGTGCCGCCGGAGTTGATGAAGGCGGATACCACGTGCGTCCCGGTATTCACCACGCTCCCCGAAATTGGCTCCCAACTCGTACCATTGTATCTGAAGAGTCGGAGCTGGCTCTCCGTGACGCCGGAAGGGAGAGTGGCTGGATCGTAGATCATCCCCATGTCGGCCGGTGTCACGAAGGAGAGATCTGCCGGACCAACCGTACGCGCGGATCCCGGAATCATCCCTTCGCCCGACGGTGCGTCGGGTGCGAAGAACACCGTGACGGTGGTCTGCGCCGCGAGCGCTCCCTTGGGAATGAAGATCAGCACCTGGCATCCCACCGCGCATACATCGCCGCCGTCGGGGCCCATCGTCTTGCTGTAGCCCACGTTCACGGCGATAGTCGCCGTGGCCGTCGCTCCCTGGCTGTCCTTGCCGGTGAGCGTGATCGTGTGCACGCCGAGCGAGAGCGCGGTGGTGGAGAAGGATGTCCCGGTTCCGATCTGGCCGTCCTTGTCGCTCGTCCACACCAGCGAGCCACCGGTGAGCGCTCCATCTTCGGCGTCGTTGCCGCTGCCCGTGAACGCGAGCGAGCTTCCCTGCAGCACCTCGAAGCCGTCTGCGGGCGCGGTGATGCTCACCGTGGGCGTCTGGTTCTCACTCGTCCCGCCGCTCTCGATGGTCACCTGGATCGAAGCGGTGCCCGTGGCGCCCTTGCTGTCAGTGGCGGTGAGCGTGATGGTATGCGTCCCCACCGATAGGCCGGAAGTCGAGAACGACGTGCCCGTACCTATCTGGCCATCCTTGCTGCTGCTCCACACGAGCGAGCCGCCAGTCAACGAACCGTCCTCGGCGTCGGTCCCACTGCCGGCAAAGCTCACCGATGCCCCCTGCGCGAAGGAATCACCAGTCGAGGGGACGCTGATCGCCGCCGTGGGCGGCTGGTTCTTCACGGTGAGACTCTTCGCGCTCAGGAAGACATTGGAGTCGAAGGCATCGTCGCTCGCATCCGCGATGGCGAGCCGCATCGTGTTCGTCACGCCAGCGTTCACGGCGGCCGAGCAGGTGAGCACCTTCGTGAGCCCGTCCATCTCGGTGTTGATCGTCGCGCCGCCGTCCTCGAGATCGTTGTTCCTGTAGAGTTCAGGATGCGAGTTCGGTGTGCTGCCGAATGGGTTCCCGTTGTTGATCGTGTTGATGGTCACCGGAACGGCGGGGTCGCCGACCAGCGCGCAGTTCTTCCCGTTCACATAGAACGCGAACACGTCGTTGTACTCGGTGTTCACATACTCGTTGTACTCGTCCGAGGCGAAGACGTACTGGAACTTCACGGAGTCGCCGTCGGGAACGAAGTCGAAGGAGAGGATGGCGGCATCCTGAGTCGCGTTGCCGGCCCCGGTCAGTTCGTCGAGCCCCGCGTCGCCGGGCGTGCCGTTGGACCCGGTTACGCTGCCGATCGTGTTGGGTCCGACCACGTTGGAGATGTATCCGCTGCTGAGGATAATCCCGCTCTCGAAGCCCACGATATCGGCGCCGCCGCTGAAGGTACCGGCGGCGCTGTCCGCACCGGTGTACGTCACGTTCGACACCGTGACGCCGGCGCCGGCGAGAGTCTGCGCGAGCTG
>DASSOX010000033.1:0-18590 GCA_035700125.1 Gemmatimonadaceae bacterium | reverse complement strand
GAGGGGTAAAGCGAGGACGCGGAGGGGCTCCGCTGCGAGATGGCCTCCGCTCTCGGTTCCGACATCTCTGCGAAGGGGAGTCAGGTGAGTTTTGGGGGAACTGCTCCCGCTCTCTGGAGTCCTGCCCACCCGGGCAGAACCGGAAGCGGGGGAGCAGTTCCCCCATTCACGCTGAGCTATCCCCATCGAGATCTCGGAAGAGGACCGGAGTACTTGTCTCGCAAGGGTTCTCTCCGCGGCCCTCTCGCAGTTCCCTCCGCGACCTCCGCGTGAACCGCGGGCTGCCCTCTCCCTGAGAACCAAGCGTCCCAGCCGCGCGAACCGCGGGCTGCCCCCTCCCTGAGAACCAAGCGTCCCAACCGCGACGATCCAGACGCCCCGCCGCCTACATACGCGGCGCGACCGGGAGATCGAGCTCGAAGTGGAAGCGTGTACCGGTGGTGGGCGATGTATCCACCTGGAGATCGCCCCCCATCGCGATGACGAGCTTCCGACAGATCGAGAGACCGAGGCCGGCGCTGGAGAAGCTGTAGTCGCCGGCGGCGCGGCGGCGGCGGAAGGTCTCGAAGAGGCAGCTCATCACCTCCGGCGGGATGCCGCGGCCCGTGTCTTTCACCGAGAACTCGAGCACGCTGCGCGAGCGCTGCAGCGCGGAGATCTCCACCTGTCCCTCCGACGTGAACTTGAGCGCGTTCGTCGTGAGGTTGAGCAGCACCCGGTTCAGCGCGCCCGGATGTCCTACACGGAAGTCGGCATCCGGCATCTGCAGCACGACGGCGAGTCCCTTCTCTTCCGCCATCGGCTGTACGATGTCGCGTACCGACTGGATGACGTCGGCCACCGAGAACGGAACCGGTTCGGCGCTCGCCAGACGATCGCCGCCGCGCGCCAGCTCGATCACGTCGCTCGCCATCGCACTGAGTCCGAAAGCGGCGCTGTAGATCAGACCGAGCTGCCGCTCCTGCACGTTGTTCACGCCCCCGCTCTGCCCCTTCCTGAGCGTCTCGGCGAGGAAGAGAATCGACGCGAGCGGCGAGCGCAGATCGTGGCCGACCTCCACGAGGAGCTCGAGTCCGCCGGCGCCGGCGAGGCGGCTGGCGAAGCGATGCGCCTCGTCGCGGTCCAGCGCCGACTGCACGCGCTCGAACGCATCGAAGAAGGCGAGCAGGTCTGCCGTGTCCACGCTCTCGTGCACGCTGGCCAGCTCCTCGACGGCGCAGGCGCGCAGGCGGTGGAGAACCCGCTGCACCGGAACTGCCGGAGCCGCGCGCTCGAGCGTCGGCTCCTCGGAAGCAGCCGCCTGGCGCAGCGCGCCGTACAGCGCCTCGAGCTGGAAGCGAAGGTCGTCGGCCTGGGTACCCTGCTCTATCGCCGTGGGCTCCGCTTCCACTCGCGCCACCGCGCGTTGAAGCGCATCCCAGAGCGGTGCCGGAATGCTGTGCGTAGCGCCGCTGGCGCTGGGCGGCAGGGGCAGCTCCTGTGCTCGGCCGCCGGATCTCGCCGGCCGTTCGCTGCTCCCGCCTCGCCGCGCGCCTTCCGCCCGCGCGCGCGGCGCTCGCGGCGCCCTCGAGCTCACGCGCTGCTCACTCGCTCAGGCCCGCGAGCTCGTCGCGACGAACGTTGTGCTTCTCCATGAGCCGGTACAGTGTGGTCCGGTCGATGTTTGCGAGCCGCGCCGCGCGTGACATGTTCCCGCCGGCACGTATCGAGAGACGTGTAAGATACTCCCGCTCGAACTCCGCTATCAGGCGGTCCTTCGCCGCATGGTAGGGCTCGTCCATCATTGCGCGCGGCAGGGTGCTCTTCACCGAGACCGCCGGCGCGTCGTCGTAAACCGGGATGTCGTCCGGCTGGATCGAAGTGCCGGGCTCGCTCAGCACGGCCACGTGCTCCACCACGTTCTGCAGCTCGCGAACGTTGCCGCGCCACGGACGCGAGCGCAGGAAGTCGATGCTCGCCTCGGTGAGCTTCGGCTGCACATCACCCGGCTGCCGGTGGCGCGCCCAGTAGTACGCGAGGAAGTGGTTGGCGAGGAGCGCCACGTCCTCCGGACGCTGGCGCAGCGGCGGCAGCTTGATCGGCACCACGCGCAGACGATAGAAGAGATCCTCGCGCAGCACGCCCTTGTTCACCGCTTCCTGCGGGTCGCGGTTGGTGGCCGAGATGAAGCGCACGTCCACCACGGCATCCTGTTGCTCGCTGCCAACGCGCCGCACCACGCCGTCCTGCAGTACGCGGAGGAGCTTCGCCTGGATCGGGTGCGACATCTCCGTGAGCTCGTCGAGGAAGAGCGTTCCACCGTTGGCCGTCTCGAGGAGTCCCGGCTTGTCGCGATCCGCGCCGGTGAAAGCGCCCTTGCGATGACCGAACATCTCGCTCTCGAGGAGCGGCTCGGGGAGCGCGGCGCAGTTGATCGGCACCATGTGCCGGCTGGCACGCCGGCTGTGCTGATGGATGAATTGCGCGATGACTTCCTTGCCCGTTCCGCTCTCGCCCGTGATCATCACCGACGCGTCGGTGGATGCCACCTTGCGCGCCAGTTCCACGGCGCGCCGGAACGCCGGCGACACGCCGAGCAGCGTGAGCTTGTCGCTGTTTCCGTTCTGGCTGGCGAGCTGCAGTCGGAGATCGTTCGTCTCGCGCGCCACCATCACCGCGTGCGAAGCGCGACCGATGAGCACCTGAAGGTGCGTAGCGGAGAACGGCTTCGGGAGGTAATCCCACGCGCCGAGCCGGAGCGCCTCGATGCTCGAGGTGACGCTCGGGTTCCCGGTCATCACCACCACGATGGTGTCGCGGTGCGCCTCGAGCGCGGCCTTCAGAATGTCGAGCCCTGATATGGGCGTGAGGTAGAGATCTACGAGGACGATATCGAACTTGCGGCGCTTCACCAGCTCCAGCGCTTCATCGCCGCGACCGGAGAACGTGACGCTGTAGCCGTCGAGTTGCAGCACGCTCGCGCACCCCTCCCTCAGGGTGCGGTCGTCGTCCACTACGAGTATCCGGATATCGGCCTTCACCTCGGCGGGGATCGAGAGCGGATCGCGCGGTGCTGGCTGTGCGGCCGAATGCTCTTCGGAGCCGAGAGACGGAGGAACGGACGTCATAGTCTCCTGCATGTGACCCTCGCAGGTAGGCGAGAGGTGGATAACCCGGAAGCAGCCGTGGCCTGGCGGCCACATCGCGTGTGATATTTTCGCTACACCCTGTCGGCCTACGCCAACATGCCATCAAAGACGGCGCGTTGCAAACTGGCTTCGGCGATTGACCACTACGAGGTTAGATCGTTCTTACTCTGGACGCAATTGAAGAGCTTACGTAACGATTGAGGAAGTGTACGGCGGGTCACACAGGGAGTGGTTGGCGGGCGCTACATTAAGGCGTAACCGGGGCCCGGAATTAGCGATGTGAGCCGTGGCTCCCTGTCGTACGACGTATGTTTGTGTAGGGCGCTCGCCGCCGCACGGGAGGTGCGATAGCCGGCGGCGGTGTGCTGGACATATTTCCTCTCGGCAATTCTGGCGTCCGAACGGGTGGGCCTGGATTTGCATCCGAATGGCGCCCAAGCGGTGTATCGCTGGAGACACTCGCTCTCTCCGGCGCAACGCGCGCCAAGGCGTCCGTCTCAACCTTCAAGCCCGGTCCTGAATGTCCGCGAACTACATCCCGTCCAATCTCCCCGTCGACCCGTCGCGAGATATGAACGCCGTCGGGTTCCCGCAGGCGTGGCCAGCCGCGCTCGGACAGGCCACGGCGGAGGAGCCGGGAATCCCGTGGGGTCGCTACGTTGCCGCCCTGCGTCGCTACAAGTGGCTCATCCTCGCGATAGCTCTCATCGGCACCGGCATCGGCTTCGCCGTGAGCCGCATGACGGTCCCCGAATACCAGGTACAGGGAACGCTCTGGATCGCAGACCCCAACACCGACACGCGTGGCCCGGTGCGCGGAGAGGAGCTCCTCGGCGCGGGCTCCTGGGCGGATCTCCTCAAGAGCTCCACGATCATGAACCGCGTGGTCGAGAACATGGGGCTCTATCTCTGGCCGGCCAACGTCGCCGACTCGAGCGTCTTTGCCGGCTTCAAGCCCGGCCCCGGCTTCCGGAGCGGAACCTTCCAGTTACAGATCGACCCGACCGGCAGCAAGTACTCGATCATCACTGCCGAGAACAAGGTGCTCGAGCAGGGCGCGGTGGGCGACTCCGTCGGACGCTCGCTCGGCTTCCTCTGGAAGCCCTCCGCGGCAGCGCTGGGCAAGGGTCGCACGATCTCCTTCACCGTCGCGAACCCGCGCTCGGTGGCTGCGAGTCTCACGAATCGGATCGACGTCATTCCTCAGCCGCGGAGCTCCTTCCTGAAGCTCACTCTCGACGGACGTAGCCCACAGCGCACGGCCTCGATCCTGAACGCGGTGATGACGGAGTTCGTAAACACCGCGGTCGACCTCAAGCGCCGCAATCTCACCGAGACGGCGAAGACGCTGGAGGATCAGCTCAACGCCTCGCGTGAGGCGCTCAGCACCGCGGAGTCGAAGCTGGAGAGCTTTCGCACGAGCACCATCACGCTCCCATCCGAGCAGCTCGCGATGACGCCGAACGGAGTGGCGGGTACCACGAGCAATCCGGTTTCGAACAACTACTTCGACCAGAAGTTCCAGCTCGAGGCAGTGCAGCGCGACCGTCAGGCGCTCGAGGCACTCCTGTCGAATCCCGACAGGATCAGCGCCGACGCGTTCATGCTCATCCCGAGTGCCAAGAACGCGCCCGATCTCCAGGCCGCGCTCAAGGAGCTCTCCCAGCGCGAGATGCAGCTCCGCACCGCGAGAGAGCTCTACACCGATCAGCATCCCACGGTGCAGAGTCTCCAGGCGAGTGTGGACGTGATGAGGAAGCAGACGATACCCGACATCCTGCGCTCGCTCATAAGCCAGCTGCGTAAGCAGGAGGGAGCGCTCTCCAGCCAGGTGGAGCAGTCGTCGTCCACGCTCAAGGCGATACCGGCTCGCACCATCGACCAGATGCGGTTGATCCGTGACGTCCAGACGAAGCAGGGTCTATTCACCATGCTCGCGAGCCGCACCGAAGAGGCGCGCCTCGCCGCGGCCAGTGCGACGCCGGACATCACGATCCTCGATACCGCGGTGGCTCCGCTCAACCCCACCACCAGTACCGGTCCGCAGATCATCATCCTCGCGCTCCTGGCGAGCCTGGGCGGCGCGGTGGGGCTGGCGCTCCTCCTCGATCATACCGACTCGCGCTTCCGCTACCCGGAGCAGGCCACCGGCGAGCTGGGTCTCACCATCCTCGGTGCCGTGCCCACCATCAAGCGCGTGCGCGGCGGCGAGCCCGACCCCGAGGAGGCCGCGCAGGTCATCGAGGCGTTCCGCACCATCCGCATGAGCATAACCAACTCGTACGCGGGTAGCGGGCCGATAATGTTCACGATCTCGAGCCCGGGCGCCGGCGACGGAAAGTCGCTGGTGTCGTCGAACCTCGCGCTCTCGTTCGCGGAGGCGGGATATCGCACGGTGCTCGTGGATGGCGACACGCGTCGCGGACAGCTGCACGCCATGTTCGGCGCGAACCGGCGTCCGGGGCTCCTCGATTACCTGGGTGGCGACGCGCCGCTCGACGCCGTGCTACGCAACTCCACGCACGAGAAGCTCACGCTCATCCCCTGCGGCACTCGCAGGCATCGCGGACCTGAGCTCCTCCACTCGCAGGCGATGCTGCAGCTCATCACCGACCTGCGCGAGCGCTTCGATGTGATAATCGTGGACAGCCCGCCGCTGGGTGCCGGCGTGGATCCGTTCGTGCTCGGTGCAGCCACCGGCAACATGGTGGTGGTGCTGCGCACGGGTGCCACGGACAGGAAGATGGCCGAGGCGAAGCTCAAGCTGCTCGAGCGTCTGCCCATTCGTCCTCTGGGCGCGGTGCTCAACGACATCCGCGCACAGGGAGTCTACCGGTACTACACGTATCTGTACGGGTACACCACGAGTGAGGACGACGAGATGCCGCGCCTCGCTCCTCAGGTGGGAGAGCTTACAGGGCAGACTTGACGGGGACGGCCTCGAAGGCCTTGGCGCCTTCGGGGCCACCGTCTTCGGAAGAGCGGGAGTTGCGAAGCGCGGTGGTAGCGCGCAGAAGCATCTCGACGGCATCGAGAGCGGACTCCGAGAAATCCGGGACGGCGCAGTAGCCGGCCCGGATTTTCACTCTGTGTCCGGAGTCACCGATAGTGAGCGCCTCGCTGTCCATCATGTGCTGGATTCGTTCGACCAGCTTCACGGCGCCATCGCTCCCGGTTGCGGGCGCGATGATTGCAAACTCCGTCGGACCGACGCGGCCGATCGCATCGGAGACACGCCCGGTCCGACTCATGATCGCACCCAGCTGCTCCATCACTCGCACCGCGTCGCCATTGAGCTGCCGTTCTTCGTTGCCCTGCGTGACCGCCACGGGCGAGAAGGCGACGCAGGCGATGGGTGCGCGAAGGCGCTGCGCTTCCGCGGAGATCTCGCGGGCGCGTCGCACGAGTCCGCGCATGTTGTAAAGGCCGGTGGCCGCATCGAGGAGACTCTCGGCGATGAGGCGATCGGTCTCACGTTTGCCGCGCATGAAGGCGTCGAGCTTGAGGAGTAGTGTCTCGCCATCCAGAGGTTGGCTGCAGAACTCCCAGGCACCGGCCTGATATGCCGCGAGTCGCTGCTCGCGTTCCGCGGCTCCTGCGGTGGTGATGACGATGGGTGTGGAGGGGGAGTATTGCGGATCTTCCGTGAGAGTGCGGCATACATCGATACCAGCCATATCCGGAAGGCGGATATCAATGATGATGAGGTCTGGTTGAGCGGCGCGCGCCAGCTCGATCACCTGTTTCCCCGTGTACGCGCGCAGTACGGCGTAACCGTTGGGTCCGAGAATACTCTCGAGCGATCTGGCCGACCATTCCTGATCATTGGCGAGGAGGACCAGCGGTGGCCGGGACAACTTCTCTGTTTCTGACATACGCTCGTGAGGAGTCAGCGGAAAGAGTACGCCTTGATCGCAGACGCGAGATGATCCCACGTCTGGCACGCCATATACCTGACGCGGAGCGCCATGCAGGAGTCATGCAGCGATCAAAGTCGGCTTGCAAACCCTTTGGAGGTAGACTGTTAGATGATTCCTCGCGTTTCGGATCGCGCTTGGCGTGACGCATCCATGCTACAGGAGCGATGTAACGGCGATACGTGCTTTGCATATGAATGCACTTATCGGTGCGCTTGAATGCACTCACTAGTGCGCTCCAAGGGCGCGTCAGCGCTCTACATCATCTGCCGCGGCCGCTGCGGCTGCCTCGCGGAGCCCTTCAGCGAACGGGTTCCGGCCGCGGCTGGCATGTTGGAGCGCGGCACGTGTTATGTTGTGACGTTGCTACAGCAGATGGGCCCGCCACGGCCTCGAAAGCTGGTGATGTATTAACCAAACCGTTCATTCACAAAGACTTTCCTCGCATGAATCCAGGCGCCCAGGCTAGCACAGCTGGTGCATAGAGCCCAACCAATATGGCAATGACCTTCAAGCGATCCACGGCCGGCGGCGTTCGTGCCCTGCTGGCCCTCACGCTTCTCGCCGCGGCGGCTGCGTGTGCTTCATCGCACGGCACCTCCGTGCTGCCGGTGCAGCCGCCACTGACCGACTCGATGCGCGCCGGCCCGTCGCGCGCGGAGCTCGAGGCTATGTCCGCTCAGGCGGACCGGGAGGCGCAGTCGGCTACCGACCCGGACGTCAAACGGCAGAAGCAGGCGGAGGCCGCCGCTCTGCACGATCGCCTGACCAACGGCGACTACCACGCGGGAGACCGGATCGCGTTGGTGGTGAGAGGCGACTCCACGCTCACCGATACGGTGCTCGTTCGGGGCGGGCGTGTGATCCAGCTCCCCAACCTGCCGGATATCTCGCTGCAGGGCGTTCTACACTCCGAGCTGGAGCCCTACCTCACCAAGCAGCTCTCGAAGTACCTGAGGAATCCCGACGTGAGAGCCCAGTCGCTGGTCCAGATCGCAATCCTGGGTCCGGTCGGCCATCCCGGCTTCTATAACGTCCCCATCGACATGACACTGACGGACGCGATCATGCTCGCTGGCGGCCCCGGGCAGCAAAGTGACGTGAACGACACCAAGGTGATCCGGAACAACAAGGAAGTGTACGGCAGCGATGCGGTGCAGCACGCTTTCACTTCCGGCACGACCCTTGATCAGATGAGCGTTCGCGCAGGCGACCAGATAGTTGTGGGTGAGAAGGGTAAGAAGGACTGGTTGCGGATACTTCAGGTCGTGAGCCTGGCGGCGGGGATAGCCGTGAGCATCTGGGCGATCTCCAACCGATGAGAAAGACCGAACTATGATCTGGGAAGAACAAGGAAACGTGTGGAGCTCACAAGCGGTGCGCAGTCATGCTCACGACGGGCGAAAGGTTGCACACCTGCCAGCCGAACGGGCGCGGCGTGGCTTCACCGGAATCTCCACGCCCACTGAGCCCGTGCGGACCATCGAGCTGGTTCGTGATGGCGACAGCCCAAGAAAGCCGCCGCGCGTCGAGGTCGAGCCGCGCAGCCGCTCCGAGATACTCAACCGCGTCGTCAACACCCTCATCGCTTGCATCGCGCTGGTGATTCTCTCGCCGATCCTCCTCCTCGTAGCGATCGCGATCAAGCTCACCTCGCGCGGCCCGGTGTTCTATTCGCAGACCCGCGTGGGGCTCGACCGCAGGCGCAGCCGGATCGACGCTCTCTACGACCGGCGTGAGCAGGACAGCGGCGGCCGCATCTTCACCATCTACAAGTTCCGCTCGATGTACATCGATGCGGAGCAGCAGTGTGGCGCCGTCTGGGCACAGCAGAACGATCCTCGCGTCACCCTGGTGGGACGCTTCCTGCGCCGCACTCGACTCGACGAGCTGCCGCAGCTGGTAAACGTGATCCGCGGTGACATGAACATCGTGGGCCCCCGCCCCGAGCGCCCGAGCATCTTCGCTCGCCTGCGCGAGGACATCAGCGAGTACCCGCTCCGCCAGCGCGCACGTCCCGGCATCACCGGCTGGGCGCAGATCAACCACAACTACGACTCGTCAATAGACGACGTGCGCACCAAGGTCCGCTACGACCTCGAATACCTCGAGCGCCAATCCCTCGCCGAAGACCTCCGCATCATGGTGCGGACCGTACCGGTGATGTTGTTCAAGAAGGGAGGGTGGTGAGGTAAAGTAGGGTTCAGCAACGAAAGGGTTCAGGGTTCAGGGACTGCCTCGGGGAGAAGATCTTCTCCCCGAGGCAGTCCCTGAACCCTGAACCCTTTCGTTGCTGAACCCTACTTTACCTCACCACCCTCCCTTCTTGAACAACATCACCGGTACGGTCCGCACCATGATGCGGAGGTCTTCGGCGAGGGATTGGCGCTCGAGGTATTCGAGGTCGTAGCGGACCTTGGTGCGCACGTCGTCTATTGACGAGTCGTAGTTGTGGTTGATCTGCGCCCAGCCGGTGATGCCGGGACGTGCGCGCTGGCGGAGCGGGTACTCGCTGATGTCCTCGCGCAGGCGAGCGAAGATGCTCGGGCGCTCGGGGCGGGGGCCCACGATGTTCATGTCACCGCGGATCACGTTTACCAGCTGCGGCAGCTCGTCGAGTCGAGTGCGGCGCAGGAAGCGTCCCACCAGGGTGACGCGAGGATCGTTCTGCTGTGCCCAGACGGCGCCACACTGCTGCTCCGCATCGATGTACATCGAGCGGAACTTGTAGATGGTGAAGATGCGGCCGCCGCTGTCCTGCTCACGCCGGTCGTAGAGAGCGTCGATCCGGCTGCGCCTGCGGTCGAGCCCCACGCGGGTCTGCGAATAGAACACCGGGCCGCGCGAGGTGAGCTTGATCGCGATCGCTACGAGGAGGAGGATCGGCGAGAGAATCACCAGCGCGATGCAAGCGATGAGGGTGTTGACGACGCGGTTGAGTATCTCGGAGCGGCTGCGCGGCTCGACCTCGACGCGCGGCGGCTTTCTTGGGCTGTCGCCATCACGAACCAGCTCGATGGTCCGCACGGGCTCAGTGGGCGTGGAGATTCCGGTGAAGCCACGCCGCGCCCGTTCGGCTGGCAGGTGTGCAACCTTTCGCCCGTCGTGAGCATGACTGCGCACCGCTTGTGAGCTCCACACGTTTCCTTGTTCTTCCCAGATCATAGTTCGGTCTTTCTCATCGGTTGGAGATCGCCCAGATGCTCACGGCTATCCCCGCCGCCAGGCTCACGACCTGAAGTATCCGCAACCAGTCCTTCTTACCCTTCTCACCCACAACTATCTGGTCGCCTGCGCGAACGCTCATCTGATCAAGGGTCGTGCCGGAAGTGAAAGCGTGCTGCACCGCATCGCTGCCGTACACTTCCTTGTTGTTCCGGATCACCTTGGTGTCGTTCACGTCACTTTGCTGCCCGGGGCCGCCAGCGAGCATGATCGCGTCCGTCAGTGTCATGTCGATGGGGACGTTATAGAAGCCGGGATGGCCGACCGGACCCAGGATTGCGATCTGGACCAGCGACTGGGCTCTCACGTCGGGATTCCTCAGGTACTTCGAGAGCTGCTTGGTGAGGTAGGGCTCCAGCTCGGAGTGTAGAACGCCCTGCAGCGAGATATCCGGCAGGTTGGGGAGCTGGATCACACGCCCGCCCCGAACGAGCACCGTATCGGTGAGCGTGGAGTCGCCTCTCACCACCAACGCGATCCGGTCTCCCGCGTGGTAGTCGCCGTTGGTCAGGCGATCGTGCAGAGCGGCGGCCTCCGCCTGCTTCTGCCGTTTGACGTCCGGGTCGGTAGCCGACTGCGCCTCCCGGTCCGCCTGAGCGGACATAGCCTCGAGCTCCGCGCGCGACGGGCCGGCGCGCATCGAGTCGGTCAGTGGCGGCTGCACCGGCAGCACGGAGGTGCCGTGCGATGAAGCACACGCAGCCGCCGCGGCGAGAAGCGTGAGGGCCAGCAGGGCACGAACGCCGCCGGCCGTGGATCGCTTGAAGGTCATTGCCATATTGGTTGGGCTCTATGCACCAGCTGTGCTAGCCTGGGCGCCTGGATTCATGCGAGGAAAGTCTTTGTGAATGAACGGTTTGGTTAATACATCACCAGCTTTCGAGGCCGTGGCGGGCCCATCTGCTGTAGCAACGTCACAACATAACACGTGCCGCGCTCCAACATGCCAGCCGCGGCCGGAACCCGTTCGCTGAAGGGCTCCGCGAGGCAGCCGCAGCGGCCGCGGCAGATGATGTAGAGCGCTGACGCGCCCTTGGAGCGCACTAGTGAGTGCATTCAAGCGCACCGATAAGTGCATTCATATGCAAAGCACGTATCGCCGTTACATCGCTCCTGTAGCATGGATGCGTCACGCCAAGCGCGATCCGAAACGCGAGGAATCATCTAACAGTCTACCTCCAAAGGGTTTGCAAGCCGACTTTGATCGCTGCATGACTCCTGCATGGCGCTCCGCGTCAGGTATATGGCGTGCCAGACGTGGGATCATCTCGCGTCTGCGATCAAGGCGTACTCTTTCCGCTGACTCCTCACGAGCGTATGTCAGAAACAGAGAAGTTGTCCCGGCCACCGCTGGTCCTCCTCGCCAATGATCAGGAATGGTCGGCCAGATCGCTCGAGAGTATTCTCGGACCCAACGGTTACGCCGTACTGCGCGCGTACACGGGGAAACAGGTGATCGAGCTGGCGCGCGCCGCTCAACCAGACCTCATCATCATTGATATCCGCCTTCCGGATATGGCTGGTATCGATGTATGCCGCACTCTCACGGAAGATCCGCAATACTCCCCCTCCACACCCATCGTCATCACCACCGCAGGAGCCGCGGAACGCGAGCAGCGACTCGCGGCATATCAGGCCGGTGCCTGGGAGTTCTGCAGCCAACCTCTGGATGGCGAGACACTACTCCTCAAGCTCGACGCCTTCATGCGCGGCAAACGTGAGACCGATCGCCTCATCGCCGAGAGTCTCCTCGATGCGGCCACCGGCCTTTACAACATGCGCGGACTCGTGCGACGCGCCCGCGAGATCTCCGCGGAAGCGCAGCGCCTTCGCGCACCCATCGCCTGCGTCGCCTTCTCGCCCGTGGCGGTCACGCAGGGCAACGAAGAACGGCAGCTCAATGGCGACGCGGTGCGAGTGATGGAGCAGCTGGGTGCGATCATGAGTCGGACCGGGCGTGTCTCCGATGCGATCGGCCGCGTCGGTCCGACGGAGTTTGCAATCATCGCGCCCGCAACCGGGAGCGATGGCGCCGTGAAGCTGGTCGAACGAATCCAGCACATGATGGACAGCGAGGCGCTCACTATCGGTGACTCCGGACACAGAGTGAAAATCCGGGCCGGCTACTGCGCCGTCCCGGATTTCTCGGAGTCCGCTCTCGATGCCGTCGAGATGCTTCTGCGCGCTACCACCGCGCTTCGCAACTCCCGCTCTTCCGAAGACGGTGGCCCCGAAGGCGCCAAGGCCTTCGAGGCCGTCCCCGTCAAGTCTGCCCTGTAAGCTCTCCCACCTGAGGAGCGAGGCGCGGCATCTCGTCGTCCTCACTCGTGGTGTACCCGTACAGATACGTGTAGTACCGGTAGACTCCCTGTGCGCGGATGTCGTTGAGCACCGCGCCCAGAGGACGAATGGGCAGACGCTCGAGCAGCTTGAGCTTCGCCTCGGCCATCTTCCTGTCCGTGGCACCCGTGCGCAGCACCACCACCATGTTGCCGGTGGCTGCACCGAGCACGAACGGATCCACGCCGGCACCCAGCGGCGGGCTGTCCACGATTATCACATCGAAGCGCTCGCGCAGGTCGGTGATGAGCTGCAGCATCGCCTGCGAGTGGAGGAGCTCAGGTCCGCGATGCCTGCGAGTGCCGCAGGGGATGAGCGTGAGCTTCTCGTGCGTGGAGTTGCGTAGCACGGCGTCGAGCGGCGCGTCGCCACCCAGGTAATCGAGGAGCCCCGGACGCCGGTTCGCGCCGAACATGGCGTGCAGCTGTCCGCGACGCGTGTCGCCATCCACGAGCACCGTGCGATATCCCGCCTCCGCGAACGAGAGCGCGAGGTTCGACGACACCAGCGACTTTCCGTCGCCGGCGCCCGGGCTCGAGATCGTGAACATTATCGGCCCGCTACCCGCGTACGAGTTGGTTATGCTCATGCGGATGGTGCGGAACGCCTCGATGACCTGCGCGGCCTCCTCGGGGTCGGGCTCGCCGCCGCGCACGCGCTTGATGGTGGGCACGGCACCGAGGATGGTGAGACCCAGCTCGCCGGTGGCCTGCTCCGGGTAGCGGAAGCGCGAGTCGGTATGATCGAGGAGGAGCGCCAGCCCCACCGCGCCGCCCAGGCTCGCCAGGAGCGCGAGGATGATGATCTGCGGACCGGTACTGGTGGTGGGGTTGAGCGGAGCCACCGCGGTATCGAGGATCGTGATGTCCGGCGTCGCACTGGCCGCGGCGAGGCGCGCCTCTTCGGTGCGGCTCGCGAGCATGGTGAATAGACCCTGCTTCGTCTGGACGTCACGGATCAACCGCATCTGGTCGATGGTGCGAGCCGGTATCGCCTTGAGCGTGGACGACGACTGCTCCACCTGGCTGGAGAGCGCTCCCTCCTGCTTACGCAGCTGGCTTATGAGCGAGCGCAGGATGTCGGGTATCGTCTGCTTCCTCATCACGTCCACACTCGCCTGGAGACTCTGCACCGTGGGATGCTGATCGGTGTAGAGCTCTCTCGCGGTGCGGAGCTGCATCTCGCGCTGGGAGAGCTCCTTGAGCGCGGCCTGGAGATCGGGCGCGTTCTTGGCACTCGGGATGAGCATGAACGCGTCGGCGCTGATCCTGTCGGGATTCGACAGGAGTGCCTCGAGCGCCTGACGGTCGCGCTGCACTGCCTCGAGCTGGAACTTCTGGTCGAAGTAGTTGTTCGAAACCGGATTGCTCGTGGTACCCGCCACTCCGTTCGGCGTCATCGCGAGCTGCTCGGATGGGAGCGTGATGGTGCTCGTGCGAAAGCTCTCCAGCTTCGACTCCGCGGTGCTGAGCGCCTCACGCGAGGCGTTGAGCTGATCCTCCAGCGTCTTCGCCGTCTCGGTGAGATTGCGGCGCTTGAGGTCGACCGCGGTGTTTACGAACTCCGTCATCACCGCGTTCAGGATCGAGGCCGTGCGCTGTGGGCTACGTCCGTCGAGAGTGAGCTTCAGGAAGGAGCTCCGCGGCTGAGGAATGACGTCGATCCGATTCGTGAGACTCGCAGCCACCGAGCGCGGGTTCGCGACGGTGAAGGAGATCGTGCGACCCTTGCCCAGCGCTGCCGCGGAGGGCTTCCAGAGGAAGCCGAGCGAGCGTCCGACGGAGTCGCCCACCGCGCCCTGCTCGAGCACCTTGTTCTCGGCAGTGATGATCGAGTACTTGCTGCCGGTCGGGTCGATCTGTAACTGGAAGGTTCCGCTCCGGAAGCCGGGGCCGGGCTTGAAGCCGGCAAAGACGCTCGAGTCGGCGACGTTGGCCGGCCAGAGATAGAGCCCCATGTTCTCGACCACGCGGTTCATGATCGTGGAGCTCTTGAGGAGATCCGCCCAGGAGCCCGCGCCGAGGAGCTCCTCTCCGCGCACCGGGCCACGCGTGTCGGTGTTGGGGTCTGCGATCCAGAGCGTTCCCTGTACCTGGTATTCGGGGACCGTCATGCGGCTCACGGCGAAGCCGATGCCGGTGCCGATGAGAGCTATCGCGAGGATGAGCCACTTGTAGCGACGCAGGGCGGCAACGTAGCGACCCCACGGGATTCCCGGCTCCTCCGCCGTGGCCTGTCCGAGCGCGGCTGGCCACGCCTGCGGGAACCCGACGGCGTTCATATCTCGCGACGGGTCGACGGGGAGATTGGACGGGATGTAGTTCGCGGACATTCAGGACCGGGCTTGAAGGTTGAGACGGACGCCTTGGCGCGCGTTGCGCCGGAGAGAGCGAGTGTCTCCAGCGATACACCGCTTGGGCGCCATTCGGATGCAAATCCAGGCCCACCCGTTCGGACGCCAGAATTGCCGAGAGGAAATATGTCCAGCACACCGCCGCCGGCTATCGCACCTCCCGTGCGGCGGCGAGCGCCCTACACAAACATACGTCGTACGACAGGGAGCCACGGCTCACATCGCTAATTCCGGGCCCCGGTTACGCCTTAATGTAGCGCCCGCCAACCACTCCCTGTGTGACCCGCCGTACACTTCCTCAATCGTTACGTAAGCTCTTCAATTGCGTCCAGAGTAAGAACGATCTAACCTCGTAGTGGTCAATCGCCGAAGCCAGTTTGCAACGCGCCGTCTTTGATGGCATGTTGGCGTAGGCCGACAGGGTGTAGCGAAAATATCACACGCGATGTGGCCGCCAGGCCACGGCTGCTTCCGGGTTATCCACCTCTCGCCTACCTGCGAGGGTCACATGCAGGAGACTATGACGTCCGTTCCTCCGTCTCTCGGCTCCGAAGAGCATTCGGCCGCACAGCCAGCACCGCGCGATCCGCTCTCGATCCCCGCCGAGGTGAAGGCCGATATCCGGATACTCGTAGTGGACGACGACCGCACCCTGAGGGAGGGGTGCGCGAGCGTGCTGCAACTCGACGGCTACAGCGTCACGTTCTCCGGTCGCGGCGATGAAGCGCTGGAGCTGGTGAAGCGCCGCAAGTTCGATATCGTCCTCGTAGATCTCTACCTCACGCCCATATCAGGGCTCGACATTCTGAAGGCCGCGCTCGAGGCGCACCGCGACACCATCGTGGTGGTGATGACCGGGAACCCGAGCGTCACCTCGAGCATCGAGGCGCTCCGGCTCGGCGCGTGGGATTACCTCCCGAAGCCGTTCTCCGCTACGCACCTTCAGGTGCTCATCGGTCGCGCTTCGCACGCGGTGATGGTGGCGCGCGAGACGAACGATCTCCGACTGCAGCTCGCCAGCCAGAACGGAAACAGCGACAAGCTCACGCTGCTCGGCGTGTCGCCGGCGTTCCGGCGCGCCGTGGAACTGGCGCGCAAGGTGGCATCCACCGACGCGTCGGTGATGATCACGGGCGAGAGCGGAACGGGCAAGGAAGTCATCGCGCAATTCATCCATCAGCACAGCCGGCGTGCCAGCCGGCACATGGTGCCGATCAACTGCGCCGCGCTCCCCGAGCCGCTCCTCGAGAGCGAGATGTTCGGTCATCGCAAGGGCGCTTTCACCGGCGCGGATCGCGACAAGCCGGGACTCCTCGAGACGGCCAACGGTGGAACGCTCTTCCTCGACGAGCTCACGGAGATGTCGCACCCGATCCAGGCGAAGCTCCTCCGCGTACTGCAGGACGGCGTGGTGCGGCGCGTTGGCAGCGAGCAACAGGATGCCGTGGTGGACGTGCGCTTCATCTCGGCCACCAACCGCGACCCGCAGGAAGCGGTGAACAAGGGCGTGCTGCGCGAGGATCTCTTCTATCGTCTGCGCGTGGTGCCGATCAAGCTGCCGCCGCTGCGCCAGCGTCCGGAGGACGTGGCGCTCCTCGCCAACCACTTCCTCGCGTACTACTGGGCGCGCCACCGGCAGCCGGGTGATGTGCAGCCGAAGCTCACCGAGGCGAGCATCGACTTCCTGCGCTCGCGTCCGTGGCGCGGCAACGTTCGCGAGCTGCAGAACGTGGTGGAGCACGTGGCCGTGCTGAGCGAGCCCGGCACTTCGATCCAGCCGGACGACATCCCGGTTTACGACGACGCGCCGGCGGTCTCGGTGAAGAGCACCCTGCCGCGCGCAATGATGGACGAGCCCTACCATGCGGCGAAGGACCGCCTGATAGCGGAGTTCGAGCGGGAGTATCTTACACGTCTCTCGATACGTGCCGGCGGGAACATGTCACGCGCGGCGCGGCTCGCAAACATCGACCGGACCACACTGTACCGGCTCATGGAGAAGCACAACGTTCGTCGCGACGAGCTCGCGGGCCTGAGCGAGTGAGCAGCGCGTGAGCTCGAGGGCGCCGCGAGCGCCGCGCGCGCGGGCGGAAGGCGCGCGGCGAGGCGGGAGCAGCGAACGGCCGGCGAGATCCGGCGGCCGAGCACAGGAGCTGCCCCTGCCGCCCAGCGCCAGCGGCGCTACGCACAGCATTCCGGCACCGCTCTGGGATGCGCTTCAACGCGCGGTGGCGCGAGTGGAAGCGGAGCCCACGGCGATAGAGCAGGGTACCCAGGCCGACGACCTTCGCTTCCAGCTCGAGGCGCTGTACGGCGCGCTGCGCCAGGCGGCTGCTTCCGAGGAGCCGACGCTCGAGCGCGCGGCTCCGGCAGTTCCGGTGCAGCGGGTTCTCCACCGCCTGCGCGCCTGCGCCGTCGAGGAGCTGGCCAGCGTGCACGAGAGCGTGGACACGGCAGACCTGCTCGCCTTCTTCGATGCGTTCGAGCGCGTGCAGTCGGCGCTGGACCGCGACGAGGCGCATCGCTTCGCCAGCCGCCTCGCCGGCGCCGGCGGACTCGAGCTCCTCGTGGAGGTCGGCCACGATCTGCGCTCGCCGCTCGCGTCGATTCTCTTCCTCGCCGAGACGCTCAGGAAGGGGCAGAGCGGGGGCGTGAACAACGTGCAGGAGCGGCAGCTCGGTCTGATCTACAGCGCCGCTTTCGGACTCAGTGCGATGGCGAGCGACGTGATCGAGCTGGCGCGCGGCGGCGATCGTCTGGCGAGCGCCGAACCGGTTCCGTTCTCGGTGGCCGACGTCATCCAGTCGGTACGCGACATCGTACAGCCGATGGCGGAAGAGAAGGGACTCGCCGTCGTGCTGCAGATGCCGGATGCCGACTTCCGTGTAGGACATCCGGGCGCGCTGAACCGGGTGCTGCTCAACCTCACGACGAACGCGCTCAAGTTCACGTCGGAGGGACAGGTGGAGATCTCCGCGCTGCAGCGCTCGCGCAGCGTGCTCGAGTTCTCGGTGAAAGACACGGGCCGCGGCATCCCGCCGGAGGTGATGAGCTGCCTCTTCGAGACCTTCCGCCGCCGCCGCGCCGCCGGCGACTACAGCTTCTCCAGCGCCGGCCTCGGTCTCTCGATCTGTCGGAAGCTCGTCATCGCGATGGGGGGCGATCTCCAGGTGGATACATCGCCCACCACCGGTACACGCTTCCACTTCGAGCTCGATCTCCCGGTCGCGCCGCGTATGTAGGCGGCGGGGCGTCTGGATCGTCGCGGTTGGGACGCTTGGTTCTCAGGGAGGGGGCAGCCCGCGGTTCGCGCGGCTGGGACGCTTGGTTCTCAGGGAGAGGGCAGCCCGCGGTTCACGCGGAGGTCGCGGAGGGAACTGCGAGAGGGCCGCGGAGAGAACCCTTGCGAGACAAGTACTCCGGTCCTCTTCCGAGATCTCGATGGGGATAGCTCAGCGTGAATGGGGGAACTGCTCCCCCGCTTCCGGTTCTGCCCGGGTGGGCAGGACTCCAGAGAGCGGGAGCAGTTCCCCCAAAACTCACCTGACTCCCCTTCGCAGAGATGTCGGAACCGAGAGCGGAGGCCATCTCGCAGCGGAGCCCCTCCGCGTCCTCGCTTTACCCCTC
>DASSOX010000032.1:0-15029 GCA_035700125.1 Gemmatimonadaceae bacterium | reverse complement strand
GTCCCCCGGCTTCCGCGGCGATGACTCCGCCTCACGAGCCGTTCCCTGCTTTCTGCTTTCTGCTTTCTGCTCTCTCCCCCTATTTCCCCCCGATCGGCCCCCATATCCATATCGACCACGGATCCTGCGGCTGGGTGCCGTCGAGGAAGTATTCGGTGTAGCGCTTGTCGGGCGGCGTGGTGGGGGTGGCGATCCGGCCCGAGTCGCGGTCGAGCTGCGCGGTGACGAGGCCGGCGGGGGGATCATCCCAGGAGCCGGCATCGCGACCCTGGTAGTACTCGGCGATCATCTGTCCCCAGATCGGGGCGGCGAGAGCGCCGCCGGCGGCGCCGTGCGCAGCGATGGGCTGCGGCTTGTCGAAACCCACCCAGACTCCGGCCACCACCTCGGGAGTCATCCCCACGAACCAGGCGTCGGTGTTGTCGTTGGTGGTGCCCGTCTTCCCCGCCACGGGGATGCGCTCGGGGACGTAGCGGCGCACGCTCGTCGCTGTTCCGCGAGTCACCACATCGCGCAGCATGTCACGAACGATGAACGCGATGCGCGGGTCGAGCGCGAAGCGGGGCGCGCTGGCGGGAGCGGTCCACACCGTGCGCCCAGCGCGATCTTCTATCCTCTCGATAAAGCGCGGCGCGACCACGGCGCCCAGGTTGTCGAACACCGTGTAGGCGGAGACGAGGTCGAGCGGGCTCACCACGCTCGCTCCGATCGCGCTCGACGGAAAGGGCGCTACCGGCGTGGAGATTCCGAGCCGGTGCGCGAGGAGTGCGACCGAGTCTATCCCCGTGCGGAGCCCGAGCTGCACCGCCACGGAGTTGCGCGACTTCACCAGCGCCTCCCGCATCGTGAGCGGACCGAGGAAGCGGCCGTCATCGTCCTGCGGGCGGTAGATGGCGCCGTTGTCCATGAGGATCGCGAGCGCGGTGTCGGGGATGATCTCGTTCGCTGGCAGCGAGTCGCGCAGCGCTTCGGCGTATACGAACGGCTTGAACGCCGATCCCGGCTGCCGCCGCGCATCCACGGCGCGGTTGAAGGGCGACTGCGCGTAGTTGCGACCGCCCACCAGCGCCAGGACGTTTCCGGTGGCCGGGTCCATCGCCACCACCATCCCCTGCAGGTAGTCGGTGCTCCCCTTCGGGTGGTTGGCGAAGGTGGGATGGCGATAGTCGGGCCGATCCTCTACGCGCTTCAGACCGGCGACGAGCGCATCCTTCGCGGCGATCTGCATTGCGGAGTTCACGGTGGTGATGATGCGGTAGCCGCCGTTCCCCACGGGAATGCCCGCCGCTTCCGCCTGCCGTCGCACAACGTCCACCAGGTACGGCGCGGCAGCTGGCATTCCCGCGTCAGGCGCCGTCTTCACCGGCTGGCGCGATGCTTGTGCGGCCTGCTTCTTCGTGATGTAGCCCTGGTCGGCCATCAGCGAGAGCACGAGGTTGCGACGATCCTTCGCGCGATCAGGGTGACGGATCGGATCCCAGATGGCCGGCCCTTTGGGAAGCGCGGCCAGCGTGGCCGCCTCGGCGAGCGTCAGCTGCGTGGCCGGCTTGCCGAAGTAGTGGCGCGATGCTGCATCGACGCCCGACCAGCCATGGCCGAAGTCGATCTGGTTGAGGTACGCCTCGAGGATCTGCGCCTTGGTGTAGTGCTTCTCCATCTCGCGCGCGGCGGCCTGCTCGCGGAGCTTCCGCGAGATGCTGCGATCGCTCCGGTCGATCTCGTCGGGGTGCATGTTCCCCACGAGCTGCTGCGTGATGGTGCTCGCTCCGCGCGCGTGGCCGCCGAGTGCATCCTTGATAGCGGCGGCCATCCCGATCACGTCCACGCCGTCGTGCTCGTAGAAGCGCTGGTCCTCCACGGCTACGAACGCCTGGCCCACGTACTTGGGGAGCGCGCGGAGCGCCACGCTCGTGCGCCACTCCTTTCCTATCTCACCGATGAGCGATCCATCGGAAGAGTACACGAGCGACGACTGGGGCGGCTGGACGATCTGCCAGACCTCGCCGCTCCCGCCGCCGCTCTGCGCGGGAAGCGCGCCCAGCGCTGGGGTCGAGAGAGCAGCGGCCGCCACGAGCGTGCGCGCGCTGAAGCGCAGGCGAGCGCCCGCGGTGGTGCGCCAGGCGGTGCCGCGCGCACGCGGACAGCCGACACCGGCGGAGGCCGATACGTGAAGCCGACCGGACACCGATCGATCCAGATATTTCATTATTTCCATTTCATTCGTGCCGAGCATGTAGCCGCTGGTGCGGTAAACGCGTCGAGGGCCCGGCGTCGCTCGCGCGGGCCCCTCGCAACCCAGTCGGCTCATGAAAGCTAACCGGCGCGTCGGAACGCATCCGTGACGTTGCTCCCATATCGTTCCCGCGCCAAGTTTCCAGCATGCCTCCCATCATCCAGTTGGCCACGGCGCAGTTCGCGCCCGCAAAGGGCGAATACACCGCAAACGTCGGCAGGATCGGCGACATGCTTGCCCGGCTAGCGGTGCTCCCGTCGCCACCGCAGCTGGTGCACCTCCCCGAGGCGTCGCCCACGGGCTACTTCCTCGAAGGCGGCGTGCGTGAGCAGGCCGTCACCGCAGGCACGCTCGCGCGCGACCTGCACGATAGCTACCTGGCTGCCATGCCCGCAGCACCGAAGGTGGAGGTGGTGATCGGCTTCTACGAGCTCTGGCGCCACAACCTGTACAACAGTGCAATGTGCGTCCGCGTGGGCGGCGACGAGGCGATCGTCCGTCACGTGCACCGCAAGAACTTCCTCCCCACCTACGGCCTTTTCGACGAAGAACGCTTCGTGGAGCGGGGGCAGCACGTCCGCGCCTTCGACACGCCGTGGGGACGCTGCGGAGTCCTCGTGTGCGAGGACGCATGGCACCCGTTCACCAGTACACTTCTCGCGCTGGATGGAGCGCAGGTCATCTTCCTCTCCGCCGCGGCGCCTGCGCGCGGCGCCTGGCCCCGCGACGACGGAATCCACGGCCCGGCGAGCGTGGCGCGTTGGGAGCGGCTCGTGCGCGAGATCGCGAGCACCTACGGCGTATTCGTCTCGCTTTCGAATCTCTCGGTGAGCGAAGGCGGACGATTCTTTCCCGGCGTATCTATGGTGGCCGACCCGCACGGTGCAGTGCGTCTCCGCGGACCGCTCTGGAAGGAAGCCGTTTTGTCGCTTCCCGTGGACCTCGACGACCTCACCACCGCACGCACCGACGCGCCGCTTCTCGCCGACCTGCGCACCGGCCTGCCGTCGCTGCTCCACTCGCTCGAGCACATCCGCGAGGGGATCGCTCCGGAGCTCTCGTACGATGCGGCCACCGAGGCGCACCCCGAGCGCGCAGCCTCGCCGGCAGTGCAGTCCGGGCGCGCAACCGCGGACAGCTGGTTCGATGTCTACCGCGTGAGCGGGTTCGAGCAGGGCGGCCCCCCGCCGCTCGCGATCGACGCACCACTCGTGGAGGAGTGGCTGGAAGAGTTTCTGCGCAGCGAGCTGGCGCAACGCGGATTCGAGAAGGGGATAGTCGCAGTCTCGGGCGGGCTCGACTCGGCGGTTACCGCGTACCTCGCCGCACGGGCGCTGGGCGCGGAAAACGTGCTCGGCCTGCGCCTGCCGTACGGTAATGTGAGCACCGAGAGCCTCGAGCACGCACAGCTCGTGATAGACGCGCTGGGCATCGAGTCGCGCACCATAGACATTGCACCGGCAGTCGATGCGTACCTCGCCAACGAGCCAGATGCGGATGCGACGCGACGCGGGAACGTGATGGCGCGCATGCGCATGATCGCCACCTTCGATCTCTCGGCGCGCTATGCGGCGCTCCCGCTCGGGACGGGGAACAAGACCGAGCGGCTCCTCGGCTACTTCACCTGGCATGCCGACGATACGCCGCCCGTGAACCCGCTCGGCGATCTGTACAAGACGCAGGTGCGTGAGCTGGCGTGGCACCTCGGTGTTCCCATGGAGATCATCCAGAAGCCGCCCACGGCGGACCTCGTGCGCGGCCAGACCGACGAGGGAGACCTGGGCGTGAGATACGAGAGCGCGGATGTGATTCTCCACTGGCTACTATCGGGATACAGCGCGGAGCAGTTGATGGAGCGTGGCTTCACCGAAGCGGATATCGCCACAGTGAGACGACGGCTGGAAAGCACCCACTGGAAGCGCCGGCCGCCCACGGTGGCGATGCTCAGCGCGACCGCGATCGGGGACGGCTATCTGCGTCCCGTGGACTACTGATCCGGAACCGGTGGGGAGGGCGGGGCCCGGCGGCGTTGTGAAGTGACCCGGCAGCGTGATGGCGCGTCCCACGATTGCACGACATCCGCCATCCCTGCCCCGCCTTACGGGGCTATCAGCCGGCTCCGAACAACATGACTATCAAGCGCCGCCGGATCACCGACGAGACCATCCGTAAATCCGTCGTCGCGTTCGCGGCGTTCAGCGTCCCCGTGGGGCTGGCGCTGCACCAGTACGCGCGCCCGGTTCCCTGGCTGGGCGCGATTCTCATCATTACCGTACTCGCGGCTACTCGCGCCTTCGGCATCCCACTGCCTGGAAAGGGCTTCGCGAGCTTCGCCGTGGGGGCGGCCATTCCCGCGGTCCTCGCACTCGGTTGGGCCGGCGGAGCGCTCGCGGGCGCGATAGGTCTCCTGGTCGGTGACAGCATCGTGCGCCGCCTGCCGCTCAGAAACGCGGTGGGCAACGCGGGGCACTTCGCCACCGCCTGCTGCCTCTCGGGGATCGTGTACTTCATGCCGCTCCGTGGCATGCCCGGCGTGCTCGCCTTTCAGAGCTCCAACCTCTGGCGGCTCACGCTCTTCATCGTCCTCTTCCTCGCGATCGTCAACACCACCTTCTACATCCAGCTTCTCCTCTCGCCGGCCATAGCGTGGGTGGATGCGCGGCTCACAGCGCGCTGGGAAACGACAGTGGCGGTGCTGGCGACGCTGCTCGGCCTGGTTGCTCTCCGGCTGGCGTACGCGCACGACCTCGACGCCGCGTACATCGCCGGCGCGGTTGTGCTCGTCAGTGTGACCGTACTCGCGCACTGGCTGGTGAGGCGCGCGGCAGTGGGCGAGGGACTACAGCTCGTTCAACGGCTCACGCGCGCGCTCACGGCGCGCCCCGAGCTGCATCGCGCGCTCGATGACATCCAGCGCCTGACGCGCTCAGTCGTGCCGTGGGAAGAGATGCAGATCGCCCGCTACGATGCCGCGTGCCGGGAATTCGTCGTGGTGAGCGACACATCGGAGACGACGTCGGCGGGCGAGCGCTTCTCCGCCAGCGAGGGTCTCCCCGCTCTGGCGATCAGGCGCTCGCGGCCCGTGGTCACCAAGCGTGGAACCAGCGCATCGCCAAGTGCCAACCGGGGGATCGGCTCGGAGATCGTAATTCCGCTGCTGCAGGGCGACCGGTTGACCGGGCTCTGGACGATCAGGCACACGCGCACCGACATGTATCGCGACTACGATGCCGCACTCCTCGAGGCGGTTGCGCCGCAGCTCGCACTCTCGCTCACTCTCGACTCGTTGATTCGTCCGGTGCTCAACGCTTCCGAGCTCGTGGCGCAGCATGTGGAATCCATCACGGCCACCACGCAGCAGTTGCACGCGGCGTCGCAGGAGAGCGCGGACACGGCGCGGCGCCTCTCGACTACCGTGCGCGACCTCTCGGAGACGCTGGCCGACGGCGCGCAGCAGGCGACGACCGCGCGCGACAGCGCCGATCAGACCGCGAGCGAGGGGAGTGGTACGCGACGGAGCGGCGAGGAGATGCTGAACGATGCGCGCGCGGTGCGTAGCGCTACTGCGCTCGCGGCGCGTCGCCTTACAGCGGCCGCGGACACCGCACGCGCCGGCTCCGAGCAGGTCACGCGGCTGCAGGACGTGTCCAACGCCGTGCGCACCTTCGGTGAGACGATCACCGCACTTGCCGATCAGACCGGGCTGCTGGCTCTCAACGCCGCCGTCGAGGCAGCGCGCGCAGGCGTACACGGCCGTGGATTCGCCGTCGTGGCGCAGGAAATCCGCGACCTCGCCGATCGTAGCTCCGAGGAAGCCGATGGGATGGACCGCGCGGTGCGCGACATCCACGCGACGCTGGAGCGCGCGATCGAGCTCATGGAGCGCACCCGTTGCGATGTTCTCGCGGTTGCCGACGAGAGCAACAACTGGGTGGACGAGCTCGACCGCATCGTGGCTGCATCCGAAGCCGTGGCGTCTGCCGGCATCCGGATCGCCGACGCCTCACGCTCGAGCGCCGATCACTCCGGCATGATGGCCCTGGCCCTCGCCGGAGCCCGGCACGACGCCGAGCACGCCGCCGGCGAAACTGCCGTCGTCGCCGGCGCCAGCACCCAACAGGAAGCCGCCATCGAAGCCCTCAACGACGCCGCCACCCAATTGAGCACGACCGCGCACGAGCTGGCGGCGGCGGTGAGGGCGGTGAGGAGTAACTAGAGGGCAGAGAGCAGAGAGCAGGAAGCAGGAGCTACCTTCGGGATGAAGGCCCTCGCCCCGAGGTAGCTCCTGCTTCCTGCTTTCTGCTCTCTGCTTCCTGCAGTCTTCTCCACCCCTCACGCCACCTTCGCCCTCACCGTCCTCGCCATGGGATCGCGGAGAGTGGAGATGATGCGGGCGGCCATGGCATCGAGCTGAGTGCGGTCGGGCATCGACGAGCCGGAGAAGGGGAGATTCACGTCGAAGCCGTCGCCGGCGCGGCGCGGAATCAGGTGGATGTGGAAGTGGTATACATCCTGGCCGGCCGCGGTGCCGCTGGAAACGACCAGGTTCATCCCTTCCCTCCCCGACACGCGGCGGATCACCGGCCCCAGGTGCATCGCCACCTCGAAGAGGTGCATCCCGAGATCGTGCGGGAGATCCTCGAATGACTCGAAGTGTTGGCGGGGTACAACGAGAGTGTGGCCAGCATTCACCGGTTGGATGTCCATGAAGGCCAGTGCATCGCTGTCCTCGTAGCACATCGACACCTCTGCGGCGCCATGAATGATGTCGCAGAATATGCAATGGCCCGTAGCAGGCGTGGTCATCTTCGCTCCCTCGAGAGTGTGGATGCGCCATATACGCAGGCCGAGTGCCAGAGTGCGATTGTGTGCGCGTTGCGTGCTGGTGTGCTGGCCGGGAGCATCGAGCGGGTAGTATATTCCGAAGTACCGCCGAGCCACTCAACTCATTCTGTTTTTTTCACATGGCTACTCAGACGCGTGCCGAGCGAGGGAGCACCTCCAGTCTCAACAGCGAGCAGCTCCTTGCCGCATTCCGGAACATGTACATGTCGCGCCGGCTGGACGACAAGGAGATCCAGCTCAAGCGGCAGAACAAGATTTTTTTCCAGATCTCGGGCGCGGGCCACGAAGGGATCCTCACCGCTGCCGCGCTCACTCTGCGCGCGGGCTACGACTGGTTCTTCCCTTATTACCGCGACCGTGCGCTCTGCCTGCACCTGGGCGTGACGCCGGCCGAGATGCTCTTCGAGGCAGTTGGCGCGGCGGCGGATCCGGCATCGGGCGGAAGGCAGATGCCCAGCCACTGGGGTTCGAAGAAGCTCAACATCGTCTCGTCGTCGTCGCCCACGGGCACCCAGTTCCTTCAGTCGGTAGGCTGCGCCGAGGCGACGTTCAGAGCGAAGCTCATAGACATCGCCGAGGGCTTCCACAAGGACGAAGTCGTCTACGTCTCCACGGGTGACGGGACCACGAGCGAGGGTGAGTTCTGGGAATCGCTGAACACCGCGTGCAACCTGCAGCTACCGGTGGTCTACGTTGTGGAGGACAACGGCTACGCGATCTCCGTCCCGGTGGAGGTGAACACCGCCGGTGGGAGCATTTCCAAGCTCGTGCGCGGCTTCCCCGGCCTGATGGTACAGGAGGTGGACGGCTGTGACCTGCTCGCCAGCTATGCGGCGATGACCAGGGCCGTGGACTACGCGCGCAAGCGGAAGGGTCCGGCTCTGGTGCATGCGCACGTGATACGCCCCTACTCGCACTCGCTCTCCGACGACGAGGTCATGTACCGTCCGCCGGAGGAGCGCGAAGCCGATGCGCTGCGCGATCCGGTCGCGACATTCCCCGCCTGGCTCGTTGCCGAAGGGCACGCAACCGAAGAGGACATCGCGCGAGTCAAGGAGGAAGCAGATGCCGCGGTCGATGCCGCGGTAGATGTGGCGCTCGAGGAGCCGCAGCCCGACGCGAGCTCGGTGTACTTCGCCGTTTACTCGCCAGACGTGGACCCTACCAGTGAGCAGTTCGACACCGAAGACGATCCGCAATTCAGCGGCGAACCCACCACCATGGTGGATCTGCTCAACGTCTGCATGAAGGATGAGATGCGGCGCAACGAGCGGATGGTGGTTTTCGGCGAGGATGTGGCCGACATCTCGCGCGAGCAGTACATGGGGAAGGTGAAGGGAAAGGGCGGCGTCTTCAAAGTCACCTGGGGACTGCAGAAGGAGTTCGGGAGCGCGCGCGTCTACAACTCGCCGCTCGCCGAGGCGAACATCGTGGGTCGCGCGATCGGCATGGCGCTGCGCGGTTTCAAGCCGGTGGCCGAGATCCAGTTCTTCGATTACATCTGGCCGGCGTACATGCAGCTCCGCAACGAGCTGGCAACGATGCGCTGGCGCTCCAACAACACGTTCAGCGCTCCCGTGGTCGTGCGCGTGACTTACGGCGGCTACATCCGCGGTGCGATCTACCACTCGCAGACCGGCGCGTCGCTGTTCACGCACTGCCCCGGCCTTCGCGTGGTCTGCCCGTCTACCGCGCTCGATGCGAACGGACTTCTACGCACCGCGATCCGCTGCGACGACCCGGTGATCTTCCTCGAGCACAAGCACCTCTACCGCCAGACTTACAACAAGGGTCGCTATCCCGGTCCCAACTTCATGATCCCCTTTGGCAAGGCGAAGATCGTCCGCCCCGGGAGCGACATGACGGTGGTGACTTACGGTGCCACTGTGCAGCGCGCGATCACCGCCGCCAACCAGGCGGCCGAGGATGGCCTGGACGTGGAAGTAATCGACCTGCGCACGCTGTCTCCGTGGGACAAGGAAACGGTGTACGAGTCGGTGAAGCGCACCTCGCGCGTGATCGTTGCCTACGAGGATGCGATCAGTTGGGGCTACGGCGCCGAGATCGCCGCCTCGATCGCCAACGACTGCTTCGCCTGGCTCGACGCCCCCGTGAAGCGGGTCGCATCCACCGACACCTTCGTCGGCTACGCTCCCCGCCTCGAAGACGCAATCCTCCCGCAGGTCGACGATTTCGCGAGAGCGTACATCGAGTTGGCGGAGTTCTAGGGCGCCGCTCTGCACACCCCGGCGCTCACCACCGGCGTCGGTGGGCCGACTATGCTGCAGTCGGAGAGCACGCCGTGCACCTGGTTGTAGTTCTCCTCGGCGGTGTGTAACTGATCGAGCTTCTGGAAGAGGGCGGCGGAGTCGGTGGTGGCGGGGCACCAGGTGATCCAGTAGCGCGGGCCGCCGCACGCCTTGGCGCCCACCGGGGCAACGCGGCACTGATCGGCGGTGCTGCAACCATCGTTGTGAGCGAGGGCGAGCGCTTCGCGCTCGAGCGAGGCGATCTGCGCGCTGTCCGACGGCGGCGTTGCCGAAGATGCACTCGCGGAAGTGTCTGCCGGCCCCAGGTCGTTGGTGGTGCTCATCGAGCAGGCAGCGAACGCGAATGTCGCGGCGAAGACAACTGCGAATTGTGCGGCTCTCATCATGCCGACAACTCGACGCAAGGGATGGGCCCATCCGCTCGCGGCCGCTCGACCGCCTGCGCGAGGCGGGGCACCGAGCGGTTGGCTTCGCTCAGTGCCCCCGCCAGAGAGCTGTGCGGCTGCTTCAGCGGGCGGCGAGCGGAGCGCCCTCTCGTTCGTATACCACCTTCCCGCCCACCACCGTCACGAGCACCTTCGCGTCGCGGATCTCCTCGGGCGGGATGCGTGTGATGTCGCGATCGATGATTGCGAAGTCCGCGAGCTTCCCGCGCTCCAGCGTTCCCTTTCGGTTCTCCTCGAAGCTCGCGTAGGCGGAGCCCGACGTGTATGCGCGGAGCGCTTCCTCCACGGTGATCTTCTGCTCCGGCACCCAGCCGCCGGGGTGTTTGTCGTCGAGCGTGCGACGGGTGGCGGCGGCGTAGATCCCTTCCAGCGGCGTCGGCGGCGCCACGAACCAGTCGCTGCCGAAGGCGAGACGCGCGTTCTCGTCGAGGAAAGAGCGGAACGCGTAAGTCGTCTTCGCGCGCTCCTTGCCGATCACCTCTTCCGCCCAGCGACCATCGTCTATCGCGTGATACGGCTGCATGCTCGCTATCACATTCAGCTTCGCGAAGCGCGGGATGTCGGACGGCGCCGGATGCTGCGCGTGCTCGATCCTGAAGCGACGGTCGCGCGGTCCGTCCTCGCGCTCCACTCGCTCGTAGATGTCGAGCTGCAGGCGGATGGCGCGGTCGCCGATCGCATGTACCATCACCTGCAGGCCCGCCTTGTCGGCGCCGCTCGTCCACGCGTAAAGATCTTCGGGCGTGTTCACCAGCAGGCCGGTGTCGTTTGGCGCGTCGGTGAAGGGTTCGAGCATCGCGGCCGTGTGCGAGCCGAGCGATCCATCCACGAAGCCCTTGAGACCACCTATGCGCACCCACTCGTCGCCGTGGCCGCGCGCCGCCACCGTGTCGCGCAGCCGCTCCCAGCTTGCGAGCGGTACGACGGCGTAGAAGCGCGTGAGGAGACGCCCTTCCTTCTTACCGCGTTCGAAGACCGCGAGATCCGACCAGCTTCCCATGTTCTGCACGGATGTCACGCCCTGTGCGGCCACGTACTTCATGGCCGTGTCGAGCGCGCGATCGGCCAGCTCCGGCGTGAGCTCGGGGATCGCTCTGTCGAGGAGCGACATGGCGTTGTCCTTGAGGATCCCGGTGGGCTCACCCGAGCCGTCGCGGACGATGGTACCTCCTTCCACGTCCCTGGTGGTCTTGGTCACGCCCGCCGCGCGCAGCGCTGCGCTGTTGGCGAGCCCCATGTGCCCGTCGAGCCGCTGCACCCAGACCGGGTTGTTCGGCGTGACCGAGTCGATCCAGTCGCGGCGCGGGAGCTCGCCACCCCAGGGAGTGTGGTCCCAGTCGCCGCCCATGATCCAGGTACCCGGCTTCACCGTCGCCGCGTACTCCCTGATCCGTGCGATGAACTCCTCAGGCGTCTTCGCATCGCGCAGCTGCACCGACGAGAGTCGGAAGCCGCCGTCAACGAAGTGGAGGTGCGCATCATTGAATCCGGGCACCACCATCGCGCCCTTCGCGTCGATGATACGCGCCCCTTCCCCAGCCGCCTTTTTCACCTCGGCACTCGATCCCACCGCCGCTATCGTATCACCACGCGCCGCGATCGCATCGGCCCACGGCCGCTGCGGATTCCCCGTCCACACGCGCGCATTCACCACCGCCAGCGACACGGGCCGATCACCCGCCGCCTTCTCGTTGGAGCAACCAGCAGCCATAGCGAATGCCATGATGCATGAGAGTATGAGTTGCTTTCGCATGGCGCGGAATGTCGGGAGGGGGTGGGGAAAGTGCAAGGAAGGGAGACGGTAGGAACGGGAGACAGGAACTGCAAGAGTTCAGGAGGAGGGCGGGACCTACAAAGGGTTCAGGGGGCAGGAACTACCTCGGCGGCAGGATCTCGATCGCTGGGTAGTACCTGAACCCTGCCTCCTGAACCCTCGCAGTTCCCGTCTCCTCTCCCCTGTTCTCTTTTTTTCCTCTTCTCCCTTGCTCCGGCGCCCTGGCCTCGTCAGACTTCATGGGCAGTGGGGAGTAGCCTGCCGGCATGAGGGTGCCGGAGGGTCGGTCGTCAATACGGGGCGCGGGGCGCGCTTCCGGCCGGCTCAGGGATCTCGATCCGGGGCGAGACCACTACGTCACTAGCGTGCCGTAGGGTCTCGCCCTTTCTGCATCTCCCTACCGGCCGCCCGGCGCAAGGAGCGCATGGCAACCAGCATCTGGTTCTGGGTCGCATTCAACGCGTTCGTGGTCGTGCTGCTCGCGATCGACCTGGGGATATTTCATAGAAAGGCACATGAGGTAGGGCTGCGCGAGGCCACGGCGTGGAGTATCGCCTGGGTGGTTCTCTCGCTCCTCTTCGCGGGCGGCATCTACATGTATGCCGGCGCCCGCCCAGCCACGGAGTTCCTCACCGGCTATCTCATCGAGAAGTCGCTGAGCGTAGACAACATCTTCGTGATGGTGCTGATATTCTCGTACCTCGGCGTGCCCTCGCGCTATCAGCACCGCGTTCTCTTCTGGGGAATACTCGGCGCGCTCGTGATGCGCGGCGCGTTCATCGCCGTAGGAGCGCTGCTTCTCTCCACCTTCCACTGGGTCATCTACGTCTTCGGCGCGCTGCTGGTGATCACGGGCGCCAGAATGGCGTTCAGCGAGGAGAAGCCACCGGAGATCGAGGGGAATCCGCTGGTGCGGCTGGCGTCGCGCTTCGTCCCGATGACGACTCAGTACCACGGCCAGAAGTTCTTCGCCATGGAGAACGCGAAGCGCGTCGCCACGCCGCTCTTCCTCGCTGTACTACTGGTGGAGTTCACCGACCTCATCTTCGCCCTCGACAGCATCCCGGCAATCTTCGGGATCACGCGCGATCCGTTCCTGGTCTACACGTCGAACGTGTTCGCGATCCTCGGCCTGCGCGCACTCTACTTCGTTCTCGCCGGCGTGGTGGCGAAGTTCCACCTCCTCCGCTACGGACTCGCCGCGATCCTCGTCTTCGTGGGTGTGAAGATGTTGATCGACGGCTTCTACGAGATACCCGTCTTCGTAGCCCTGGCCGTCATCGCCGCCATCCTCGCGATCACCATCGCTGCTTCACTTCTGATACCGAAAAAAGAGTTGAAAGAAGACAGGGGACAGGAAACGGGGAACAGGTGAGTGCAAGGGTTCAGGAGGCAGGGCGGAACTACAAAGGGTTCAGGAGGCAGGGTTCAGGGTTCAGGAACTACCTACACAACTGTCATCCCCGCGAAAGCGGGGACCCATGTTCGGCCGAGTAACATGGATTCCCGCTTACGCGGGAATGACTGTTTGGGTGTGCAGTACCTGAACCCTGAACCCTGCCTCCTGAACCCTGTAGTTCCCGCCCCTTTTACCTTCTCTCCATCGCGTCCCTTATATCCAGCAGGATCTCGAAGTAGAGTTGCTCGCGGCGGTAGGCGAAGTCGAGGGTGGCCATCTGCTTGGGATCGTCGGCGCTCTTGGCGCGCTCGAAGGCCTCGGAGTACATCTCGTCGAGGTTGGTGAGGATCCTTTCGCGTGAGCGGGACATACCGATTTTCTCTATTGCTCGGAGGATGAGTCGGGGTGGCTCGACCTCGGCCGGCGCGGGCAGCCGTTTGTCGGCCTGCTTCATGAGGAAGCGCTTGGCTGCTCCCATCATTTCGCGACGGGAGTTGGTCGGATCGGGGGTCATCGCAGGGAAGTTACGCGGCGACGCGGGTGGGGGAAAGAAAGCGGGAGGCAGGGGAGTGCAGGGTTCAGGAGGCAGGGTTCAGGAACTACCCGGGAACCGTCATTCCCGCGGAAGCGGGAATCCATGTTTGGCTCGGTAACATGGATTCCCGCTTCCGCGGGAATGACCTGTTGGGCGTGCGGTACCTGAACCCTGAACCCTGCCTCCTGAACCCTCGTAGTTCCCTGCTTCCTGTTCCCTCCCATTGGCTTCCCTCCCCATACGCACTAAATTTCAACGCAAGAAAGGGGAGTAGCCACGCGAGTCCACGGGCTCGCGCGGTCGAATCGTCAGGACTGCGCCCGGTCAAGCAGGGGTCGCACGGTTCGATCGGGGTCCGGAGGGATCAGGCGAGACCTTTCGCGGAGGCCGACAGAATTGCCGGCATGCGCGAAAGGGCTCGCCTTTTGCGCATCCACACCCCTGGAGATTGCCATGAACAACCTCAAGGTCTTCATGCTGATGGCGGGGCTCACCGCCCTGCTGATCGCGATAGGCGGCTATTTCGGTGGCCAGAGCGGCATGCTGATCGCTTTCATCCTGGCCGCCGGGATGAATTTCTTCATGTACTTCAGCTCCGAGAAGATGGTGCTGCGGGCCTATCGTGCGCGGGTGGTAGACCAGTCTAGCGCTCCCGAGCTCTATGCGCTCGTGGATGGGCTGCGCCAGAAGGCGGGGCTGCCCATGCCTACGCTCGCCATCTCTCCGCAGCAGCAGCCTAACGCCTTCGCCACCGGCCGCAATGCGGAGCACGCGGTGGTCTGCGTGACCGAGGGGATCCTGCAGACGGTGAGTCGAGACGAACTCGCCGCCGTCCTGGGCCACGAGCTCGCGCACGTAAAGAACCACGACATGCTCCTGCAGACCGTCGCGGCCACACTGGCGGGAGCGATCACCAACCTGGCGCACTTCGGCTTCTTCTTCGGCGGGATGGGCAGCGATGACGATGGCGGCAGCCCGCTCGCCGGTATCGCGATGCTCTTCCTCGCACCGATCGGCGCAATGCTCATCCAGTTCGCCATAAGTCGTCAGCGCGAGTTCAAGGCCGACGCAGTGGGTTCTCACATCAGCGGCATGCCGCTCGAGCTGGCCGGCGCACTGCGCAAGCTCGACGCGGCCGCGCACCGCATCCCGATGAACGTCTCGCCAACCGCCGCTCAGCTGGCGATCGTCAACCCACTCGCCGCCTTCGGCAACCGGGGCATGGTGAATCTCTTCTCCACCCACCCCTCCACCGCCGACCGCATCGCCCGTCTCGACAAGCTCGCCGTCGAGATGGGAGAGCTGGGGGCGGGGGTGAGGTAGGAAGGAGAGAGAGCAGAAAGCAGGAAGTGCAAGGGTTCAGGAGGCAGGGTTCAGGGTTCAGGTACTACCCTGAACCACGTCGTTGCTCAACCCTGGCAGTTCCTGCTCTCTGCTTCCTGCTTCCTACTTCCTGCTTCCTGCTTCCTGCTTTCTGCTTTCTGCTCTTTGCCCCCTGTTTCCTTTTCCTCGTTTCTCCTCCATCAT
>DASSOX010000031.1:0-2429 GCA_035700125.1 Gemmatimonadaceae bacterium | reverse complement strand
TCGCCGAGCGCGAGAACGGCGCCGCCCGGGTACTAGGGGTGATCTACCTCAAGGACATCGTGAAGGGAGGGATGCGCGAGCGCTTCGACCGGCTTCGCGCCATGGGGATCCGCACCGTCATGATCACGGGTGACAACCCGCTCACCGCGGCCGCGATCGCGCAGGAGGCGGGCGTGGACGACTTCCTCGCCGAGGCGAAGCCCGAAGACAAGATGGCGCTGATCAGGCGCGAGCAGGCCGGCGGCCGCCTGGTAGCGATGGCCGGAGATGGGACGAACGACGCTCCGGCCCTCGCTCAGGCCGACGTGGGCGTGTCGATGAATACGGGCACGCAGGCGGCGAAGGAAGCCGGGAACATGATCGACCTCGACTCCAATCCCACGAAGCTCATAGAGGTAGTGGAGATCGGGAAGCAGCTCCTCATGACGCGCGGGTCGCTGACCACCTTCTCGATCTCGAATGATGTCGCCAAGTATTTCGCGATAATCCCCGCGATGTTCACGGTTGCGTATCCGGAGCTGAATGCGCTGAACGTCATGCGGCTGCACTCACCACAGTCGGCGATCCTCGCCAGCGTGATCTTCAACGCGCTGATCATCATCGCGCTCATCCCGCTCGCGCTTCGTGGAGTGAAGTACCGGCCGGCGCCGGCCGCGGCGATTCTGCGGCGCAACATCTGGGTCTACGGCTTCGGTGGGCTCGTGATCCCGTTCGTCGGCATCAAGCTCATCGACGTGCTCCTGGTGCTGGCGCATCTGGCCTGATCGGCCCGAGCCGCAGGAGAGGCGACCCTCACAGGGATATACGATACGTGCTTCGCAAACAGATCCGGCCCGCTGTCAGCGTCACGCTGGTGCTGATGGTCATCACGGGGCTCATCTATCCCGCGGCCGTTTCCGGGATCGCGCAGTTGATCTTTCCTCGCCAGGCGAACGGCTCGCTCGTCATCGCCAATGGGCGCGTTATCGGGAGCTCGTTGATCGGACAGTCGTTTGCTGGCAGCGAGTACTTTCATCCGCGCCGCTCCGCGGCGGGTGCCGGCTACGACGACACGCTTTCGGGCGGTACCAACAAGGGGCCGGCCGACCGCAAGCTCGCCGATACGATGGTCGCGGCTATGGTAGACAGCGTGATCGCCACCGATGGCGGAGTGCGAGGGCAGATCCCTGCCGATATGGCGACCGCCTCGGCGTCGGGGCTCGACCCGCATATCTCACCGGCCAACGCAGCGCTGCAGATAGAGCGCGTCGCCAGCGCGCGTGGAGTGAGCCCCGGGACGGTCCGCCAGCTCGTCACGAGGTACACGGAGGGGCGGCAACTCGGCTTTCTGGGCGATCCGCGCGTGAACGTGCTCCTCCTCAACCTCGCGCTGGACTCCACCTTCGGAAGAGAAGGCGCCGCGCGCGGAACAGCGCCGTAGCCGCCGACCAACGCGATCGCGAGATTCGTCATATGTCGACAACCGACGGCATGCCCGCACCTGGCTCCGGCATGCCCGCGAGCGGTGACATACCGCAAACGCGATTGCCCGCGTCGATCCGGGCGCGCTCGGAGGGCGGCTATGTGTCGGACCAGCGCGGAGGCGGCTCCGACTTTCTGGAGCTCGTCCGCCAGCGCCCGCGCGGCAAGCTCAAGGTCTACATCGGTTCAGCGGCCGGCGTGGGTAAGAGCTACCGCATGCTCGCCGAGGCGCATCAGCTGAAGGGGCGTGGTGTGGATGTCGTGGTAGGGTTCATCGAGCCGCACGGCCGGAGCGAGACCACGGCGCAGGTCGGCGACCTCGAGGTGGTACCGCGCAGGAGGGTGGAGTACCGGGGGGTGGTGCTGGAGGACATGGACGTCGACGCCGTACGCGAGCGCCGCCCGGAAGTCGCGCTGGTGGACGAGCTGGCCCACACCAACGTGCCGGGGCTCAAGCACCGCAAGCGATGGGAGGACGTCATCGAGCTTCTCGAGACGGGTATCAACGTCATCAGCGCGGTGAACGTGCAGCATCTCGAGTCGCTCAACGATGTCATCCAGCGGACGCTCGGCGTCACCGTGCGCGAAACGGTACCCGACTGGGTGGTCACGCAGGCCGACCAGGTAGTCAATATCGACCTCTCGGCGGAGGATCTTCGCCAGCGTCTCCTTGAAGGGAAGATCTACACATCCGAGAAGATCCAGCCCGCGCTCGCGAACTTCTTCACGGAGGAGAACCTCACGACGCTGCGCGAGCTGGCGCTGAGGGAGGTAGCGAGCTCCGTGGACAGAGTGCGCGAGGCGATAGCTCGTCGCGAAGCCGGCGAGTCCCAGACGCCGGTAGCGACTGAAAGGGTGGTGGTGGCCATGTCGAGCGACCCGCCGCGCACGGCGAGCCTGCTTCGCACGGCGAGCCGCATCGCCGGCCGCCTCAACTCGGATTGGTACTGCGTTTACGTGCAGACGCC
>DASSOX010000030.1:0-4374 GCA_035700125.1 Gemmatimonadaceae bacterium | reverse complement strand
GCGCCCCTTCGCGCGGCCGACGAGCGATGCGCGGAACGAGCAGACTGCCGAAGGCCACGAGTGCGAACACGCTCCACGTCACGGCAGGGTCCACGCGCTCGCTGAGCGGAAGCCACCAGGCGAAGACAAGGCTGGCCGGCGTGGAGGTCGGCAGGCGAAACGGGTCGGCCGGATCCCCCAGTCCGGCGGGTATCACGATCGACGCCAGCACGAGCGCGCCGACGAGCGTCCACGACATCGGCCTGGGCGGGAGCACCACCGGCCGAGCCACGCGCGAGACGTGCACCCAGAGCCCCGCGCCCATCGCGAGTGGGAGCGCGATGTGAAGGAACGTCATCACGAAGAAGAACGCGCTCGGCACCGGTGCATCGCCCGCGAAGATGCGGCCGAGCGGCTCGGAGAAGATGGGGAGCGCATCGAAGAGCCGGGTGCCGTCGAGCGCCAGCCGCTCGCCGAAGCTGTCCCACACCATCACGAATCCGGTCCACGCCGACACAGCGCCGACGCCAAGCAGCACGAGCCCGGAGATCCATGCGAGCGTACGCCGCCCCCAGCTTCGCGACTGCGCGAACATCCTCACGGCGTGTACCACGGCGGCGACGATGAAGATGTCGGTGGCGTAGCGATGCAGCGAGCGAATCCAGGAGCCCAGCCAGGGGTCCGCCGCGAGCCCGGCCACCGAGGCCGACGGATCGCTCACATGGTAGAAGAGGAGGAGGTAGACTCCGGACACGAGCAGGACGAGCAGCATCGCGACCGCGATCGTACCCGACTGGTAGAGCGGATTCCAGCGCCATCCCCACGCGCGGTTGGCCAGGGTATCCAGAGTTGACAGCAACCGGCTGAGAGCACGCTCGGGACGTGACATGGGGGGGTTGGCGGGTATGCGTCGGCTGCGGGTCCACCGTGTGCGGGTGCGTTCCGGGCGCAACCGGGCGCTGACCCGCCAGGGTGGGGCTTGCGCCGAATTTATCATATTCGTATGATGTTCGCCACAACTCACCGCCCCCCCCCATGCCATGTGGCTCTCCTCTACCGCCCGCCAGGCCCTCCATGCCGTTCTCTGCGTCGCCGTCTTCGATGACGACGGGCCGGTTCGCGTCGAGGAGATCGCCGCCGCCACTGGCGGACCGCGCAATTACCTCTCGAAAACTCTCCACGCCCTCGCGCGCGCCGGAGTCCTGCGATCCACCCGCGGGCCCACTGGCGGCTTCCAGCTCGCCGAGTCGCCCGATGCGATCTCCCTCGAACAGGTCATCGCCCCGTTCGATGCCGTCGGCGAACGACGCTGCCTCATGGGTCTCCCTTCGTGCAGCGATGCACATCCCTGCGCCATACACGACCGCTGGTCATCCGTGGCCACGGTGGTCGAGAAGTTCTTCCGCGAGACGACCGTCGCCGGTCTGCTCAGCGGTAATCCGCGCGCGGTGAACGCCGCGCGTAACGCGATACTGACCTCGAGACGCAGGAACCGGAGGAAGTCGGATGGATCCATCAAGCGAAAAACCTGACGAGAAGGACGCCCCGCTGCCACTTGGCCAGCGCTTCTTCGACAACATGTACCTCCTGCTCGCGCTGGGCCTGATAGTGATGTTCACGATCTTCACCGCGTGGGGCACGTGGGAGATCGTCTCGATGCCAAAGGGAACCCTTCCGTGAGATAGGAGACGATGCTCACTCCCGTTCATACCGGCCTCGATCCGGTACCCGGCGTGTGGTGGATGCCGGCGCACAAGACCGAGAAGCTGTGGGTAACCATCGCGTTCGTCTGGTGTGTGATCCTGTTCGCGTCCATGCCGCTCTGGCACTGGAAGGGCGGGCAGAACCCGGCGGGCGTACGCACCAAGGTGGACCCGCGCGCCTTCTACACTCGCACCATCCAGTTCGCCAACCAGTACAAGATCGGCGACGATGGCGGAATCACGATCGCCGCGCCGCCGCCGGGCTCGCACGTCTACCTCGTGGGCCTCACTTACCAGTGGTATCCGATTCTCCAGCTGGAGAAGGGTAAGGAGTACATGCTGCACATCTCCTCCCTCGACGTGAACCACGGCTTCTCGCTCTACCAGCTCAACACCAACTTCGGCATCGCTCCGGGCTACGACTACGCGCTGCGGGTGACGCCCACCGGAGCCGGCGACTTCCGGATCATCTGCAACGAGTTCTGCGGCATCGGACATCACGCCATGGTGGGCCGCGTGATCGTGGTGGAACCCGGCGGGAAGAAGGTCGCCGACAACCGACAGGCATCCGTCCTCTCGCCCGATCTGGCTGCAGCACGCACGCACGAGGTGCCGCAATGACCACGACAGCACTCCCCCTCCCGTCGGAAGCGTCGACCGGATGGCTCGAACGATCCAGAACGTGCCCCGTCACGGGACGCCGCATCTATCGGCAGGCAGAGCTGCTCATCAGAGCGAATGCGGTCGTCTCGATAGTCGCGCTGCTCGTGGGCGCCACAGCGGCACTGCTGATCGTGCTCACGCGCTGGCAGGCCGTACACCTCCTCCCGGCGGTGTGGTACTACCGCCTGCTGGGCGTGCACGGCATGAACATGCTCATCTTCTTCATCATCTACTTCGAGATGGCCGTGCTCTGGTTCGCGAGTACGGTGCTCCTCAACGCGCGACCTGCGGCACCGCGATTCGGCTGGTTCAACTTCGGGTTGATGCTGGCCGGGATGCTCACAGTGGAAGCGATGCAGTGGAGCGGCAAGGCAGATGTGCTCTACACTTCCTACCCGCCGCTCAAGGCGCACCCGCTGTTCTATGCGGGAGTGATCATGTTCGCTGTCGGCGCGCTCTGCGTGGTGGGTCAGTTCTTCGCCACGCTGACGATCGCCAGGCGGGAGAAGACGTACGAGGGATCGATGCCGCTCGTGGTCTACGGCGCGATGACGGCTGCCATCATCGCGGTGATCACGCTCGTCCACGGCGCGATGGTCTACATACCCACGCTGCTCTGGTCCATGGGTATCATCCCGGCGGTGGATCCGCAGTGGTACAAGCTGATCTGGTGGGCGCTGGGCCACTCGGCGCAGCAGATCAACGTCGCCGCGATGGTTTCCATCTGGTACATGATGGGTGCGCTCACGGTGGGAGCCGTGGTACTGAACGAGAAGGTGAGTCGCTCGGCGTTCGTGCTCTACATCCTCTTCATCTCGATGGCCTCGGCGCACCATCTCCTCGTGGATCCCGGCTTCGGGCCCGCGTGGAAGATCGTGAACACATCGTACTTCATGTACATGGCGGTGCTCGCATCGATGGTGCACGGCTTCACCGTACCTGCCGGGATGGAGCTCGGGATGCGGCTGCGCGGCTACACTTCCGGGTTGTTCGGGTGGCTGCGGAAGGCACCGTGGGGCGACCCCGGATTCTCCGGTACGGTGCTGTCCGTGGTGGTGTTCGGATTCTTCGGCGGCATCACCGGCGTCACGCTCGGCACGGAGCAGATCAACATCCTGGCGCACAACACGCTCCGAATCCCCGGTCACTTCCACGCCACGGTGGTGAGCGGTACCGCGCTCTCGTTCATGGCGGCCACGTACTACCTGATCCCGCTGATCTTCCGCCGCAAGGTGGCGTTCTGGGGTCTGGCCCGTTGGCAGCCGTACCTGTTCGCGGGCGGGATGTTGATGGTGGAAACCGGGATGACCTTCGCCGGCAGCTTTGGAGTGCCGAGGCGTCACTGGGACATCTCGTTCTCCCAGTCCGCCATCGACGTCCAGTTCAGCCCCGTTGTAGACCTCTTCCTCGCACTGATGGGGATCGGCGGGATCATCGCGGTGACCGGCGCGCTCGCATTCATCGTGATCGCCGTGCAGTCGGCATTCTTCGGCGAGCGTTTGACGGAGATTCCGCGTGGCGTCGCCGTGCGCGGTATTCCGCAGGGATTGACGAACCCACCGGTGCACGCCGCCAACGCCGATGAGATCAACGCCGAGCTGCACTCGCCCGCGCGCGGTTGGTGGGGTCCGGCGCCTGGCACGCTGGTACTCATCGGCGCATTCTTCGTGGCCTTCGTGCTCTACTTTTTCACGAACTGGAAGCTGTTGAGTTTCCTGTGGAAGATCGGATAGTCTCGCTTCGGCTCGAGCGGCCGCCGGGGTGAGCCGATGACGGTCGCACGCGATCGGACGCGCGAGCCGGAAGTCGCGCGTTCGTCCGAGGCGTGGGGCGCAGCGCTCATCATGCTGTTCGTGATCGTCGTGATCACGGCGGCGTGGTGGGCGCTCGCGCTCTGGCCCGCTGGCGACATCCCGCCCGAATGGCTGGCCCGGACGCGCGGAGCGTGCTTCGGTACGACGCACGACGGACTGCCGAGCGCCGGCGGGTGGGTGCTGCTGATTGGCGAACCTGTTGGAATGCTGGGATT
>DASSOX010000029.1:0-4298 GCA_035700125.1 Gemmatimonadaceae bacterium | reverse complement strand
CTTGCCATGGTTGAGCCTGCTGGAAATTAAAGACCTGCCCCCGTCGTTTCGGAGGACGCGCATCATGTCCACAACTACCGGAGCGATCGCAACCCACCAGCGCAGCATCGTGACGCGCGTTCTCGCGGCCGCAGCGTTGGTCGGCATGCTGGACATGCTCTATCCGATCTACCTCTATACGAAGGTGATCGCGCATGTCCCCGCGATAAGAATTCCGCAGTCGGTTGCATCGGGTCTGCTCGGCCCGGCCGCCTACCAGGGCGGCATGGCCACGGCTGCGCTCGGCCTACTTCTGCATTTCACCATCGCACTCGGCTGGACGATTCTCTACCTGATGTTGTACGAGAAGTGGGGGCCGCTCCGGAGGCTCGCCGGTACCAATGTGGGACTTGTGAAGGCGGGGCTGATCTATGGACTGGTAGTGTGGTTCGGGATGAATATCGTCATCGTTCCGCTGAGTCGCGCGAACCCGGCCCCGCTCTTCTCCCTGAACTCCCTTCTACAACTCATCTGGCACCCGATCGGGATCGGCCTGCCGATAGCGCTGCTGGTGCGCGAGTGACGGAGAGGGGCAGCTCTCGACCGTATACGTTTTCCGCTGGCTGGAGGAAGATGTATGAGGTCGAGAGCTGCCTCCCCGGACTCCGACCCTCGATTGCGGATCAGGTGAGCTCACCGGAGATTGCAGAGATGAACCCGATCCGCGACCAAGTCTCTGGAGGCGTACGCTGAGCTCCCAACTCGTCTCTCGCGTCAGCGCACTCGTGCTGCTCGCTGGCGGAGTCGTTCTCCTTTTCGCGCCCGATGCGGTGCTTCCCCGCCTCTCCCCCGGCTTCCCGGTCTCCGCGCTGTGGCTGGGGCAGCTCCTCGGCGCCGCATGGCTCGGCGTGGCCGCACTGAACTGGCTGGGTCGCGGTGCGCTACTCGGAGGGATCTACGGCCGGCCCACGGTGTTCGCGAACACCGCGCTCTACTTCATCAGCGCGCTGGTGCTCATCCGAGCGGCGACTCGCGCGGAAGCGCCAGCCCCGCTCCTGGTGCTCGCGGCGCCCGCGGTGGCACTGGCTCTGACGTACGGGTGGCTGCTCTACCGCGGCCCCTTCGAGAAGGAACTCGCCGCGCGTCGCGGCGGCTGACCGATACTCTATCAGCCGTGCGCCGCGAGCATCCCGCGCGTCAACGCACCCTCGTGCTCCAGAAGCCACCGCTTGCGCTCGATCCCGCCGCCGAAGCCGGTGAGATCGCCGTTCGCGCCGATCACTCTGTGGCAGGGGACGATTATGGAGATCGGGTTGCGGCCGTTCGCCGCACCCACTGCGCGCACGGCCTTCGGCTCGCCCATGCGAGTCGCGATCTCACCATAGCTGGTGGTGCAGCCAAACGGGATGGTGCGCAGCGCCTTCCACACTCGCTCCTGGAACGGCGTGCCCGCGGCAGCGAGCGGTAGATCGAAGCTCCTGCGCTCGCCCGCGAAGTATGCATCGAGTTGCTCGCGCGCATCACGCAGAATCCGCTCGGTGGTCCCGCCAACATCCTCCGCACCTCGCCACTCCGCGCTGCGCGGGCCGCCGTGCCGATTCTCCTCGAACCAGACGCGCGTCAGGCCCTCATCCGTGGCAGTGAGGAGCAACTCGCCCACGGGGCTAGGCATGGTGAGATAGGCGGTAGTCATGCGATCATGGACTGGAGGCGGGGCTTCTGCTGTCGGTGATCATTGCCTGCACGACGCTAACGATACTCGCTGCCCGGCCGGGATGCTCGCCACGTTCGGACGTGATGTGCGGGCCCTGCGGGCGCGTACGTGAGTGGGGTCAGGTCTTGCATAGTGCGCTGGAGGTCAACGCGACGCAAAGATTCCTTCCGCACCGGATGCCATCTCTCGAGCTTGCCCCCTGCCCCGTTTGCGGCGCCGACGACCACACGGTCGTCGCGGACGCCGATGACATCCATCGCGAGGTAGAGCTGCTCTGGGAGTACCACCGGCCTCGCCTGCGTCCGGAGACACCGCCAGCGCGCCTCGCCGACCGGGTAGCGTTCTCGCAGCACCCGCCGCTCAACGTCGTGCGCTGTGCGCGCTGCGGCCTCGTGTATCGCAATCCGCACGAGCGCGCGCGCGAGCTCCGCGCCACCTACGAGCACGACTCCCCCGATACTGCCGTCCTCGAATCCCTCTTCCACAATCAGCGCCGAGCCTTCCGTGTGCAGGCACGCCGGCTCACACGAGCGCTGGGACGTACGGGCCGCGGCGTGGAGATCGGCAGCTACGTGGGCGCCTTCCTGGATGCGGCGCGCGTCGAGGGGTGGGAATTCGAGGGACTCGACGTCAATAGCTGCCTCGTGTCCTTCGCATGTCAGCGCGGGCTCCGCGCCAGGCTTGGCGACACCACATCGCTCGACGAGAGCACGCGCTACGATGCTGTAGCCATCTGGAACACCTTCGAACAGCTCCCCGATCCGCGCTACGCCGTTCGCCGTGCGCACGACGCGCTGCGCGCTGGCGGCATGCTCGCCCTTCGCGTTCCCAACGGCGACTTCTACGCCGCTCTCCGCCCGCACCTCACAGGCCCCGCCGCGCCAATCGCCCGAGCCCTCCTCGCGCAGAACAACCTCCTCACCTTCCCCTACCGCCACGGCTTCACCGAACGCTCGCTGCGCACCCTCCTCGACCGCGCCAGCTTCACCATCGTGGGCTTGCTCGGCGACCCCCTCGTCCCCACCTCCGACGAATGGACGCGCCCCTGGGCGACGGTGGAGGAGCGTGTGGTGAAATCGATCCTCCGCCCTCTTGGAAGGCTCGGTGTGAGACCGTGGATAGAGGTGATTGCGGAGAGAGAATAGGAGAGAAAGTAGCAGACAGGAGGCAGGAGGCAGGAGGCAGGAACCGCGAAGGCAGCCGTCATCCCCGCCCAAGCGGCGATCCATGTTTGGCTTGGCAACATGGATTCCCGCTTCCGCGAGAATGACGCTCCCCGCTTTCGCGGGGCTGACGCTCGTAGTTAGAGTAGTTCACTGCTTTCTGCTTTCTGCTTTCTGCTTTCTGCCTTCTGCTCTCTCCTCCCCCTCGGCCATGTTCCGTCCCCTCCTCTGCCTCCTGATCATGACCTCCACTCCTCTCGCGGCGCAGAACAGCAGTCCGCATGGGAAGCCGGTGCGCGCGCGAGAGATCGGCGTGGCGCCGGGAATTTTCCGGACCGGTAAGCTCAACGCGATAACCGATGTGAAAGGCGTTCGTGTGGGGCAGACGACCATCATTCGCGGCGATTCCGTTCGCACTGGTGTGACGGCGATCCTGCCGCATCCTGGCAACGTCTTTCTCGATCGCGTACCGGCGGCGATCTATGTGGGCAACGGATTCGGGAAGCTTCTCGGGGTCACGCAGGTACAGGAGCTCGGCGAGATCGAGACGCCGATTCTGCTCACCTGCACGCTCTGTGTATGGAAGGCGGCAGATGCGATGGTGGGGTGGATGCTCGAGCAGCCGGGGATGGAAGACGTTCGCTCCATCAACGCGGTGGTCGGCGAGACCAACGACGGAACGTTGAACGACATTCGCTCGCGTCCCATCACGCCCGAGGATGTGCGGCACGCACTCACCAGCGCGAGCGATGGACCGGTGGCAGAGGGCGCCGTGGGCGCCGGCACAGGTACGGTCGCCTTCGGATGGAAGGGCGGCATCGGCACGTCGTCGCGTGTGCTGCCGAAAACGCTCGGCGGCTACACGGTTGGCGTGCTGGTGCAGACCAACTTCGGAGGCATCCTCCAGGTGCTCGGCGCGCCCGTAGGAAAGGAGCTCGGCCAGTACGCGTTCAAGCGCAACGTGGAGAGCGAGCGCGGCGACGGTTCCATCATGATGGTAGTCGCCACCGATGCGCCGCTCTCCGACCGCAATCTGCGCCGCATCGCCGCGCGTGCGATCATGGGGCTGGCACGCACGGGCTCGTCGGCATCGAATGGATCTGGTGATTACGTGATAGCGTTCTCCACCGCCGAGTCAGTCCGGCGTCGCATTCCTGGTGCGGATGCACCGCCAGGCGCCGACGAGCAGCCGCGCGAGATCGCCGATCTTCCCAACGATGCGATGTCGGCGATCTTCGAGGGCGTCGTGGAAGCGACGGAAGAGGCGATCTACAATTCGCTCTTCATGGCAACCACCGTCACCGGCAGCGGACACACGATCGAGTCGATTCCACTCGACAGTGTGCGCGCCGTCCTGAAGAAGTACAACGTCGGCAACAGGTGAACGGCGGGGTCAGGTCTGAAATCGTTAATCGATACGAGCAGCCAAGCTGCTCGTATCG
>DASSOX010000028.1:0-5986 GCA_035700125.1 Gemmatimonadaceae bacterium | reverse complement strand
TCGCGTCGCTCGCCGCATGTCGCGCGAGCGCCGAGGAGCGTCTGCACGACGCGCGCGAGCGAGCGGCGGTCCACGCACTCGTGGCGCGCACGGAGATCGTCCGCACTCTCGCGGCGCCACGCGAGCCCGGGCGGATCATCTACGAGAAGCCGGTAGATCTCTCTTACGCGAACCTGAAGAAGACCCGCCCCGATCTTGACAGCGCTGCCCTGGCGCACGGCACGCAGGCGGCAACCGAGAAGCAGCGTCCGTAGGCGGGCCGGCGCTGGGGGCGCGGTGGGCACCGACGGGCCGCCGGCACATCCTTGCCGCACCCGCGAGCCGGGGCTGATATTGCAGCTGACTCCGCAGTAGCCGCTGCTTACGCTTCCGGGGCCGTGAGCGATGGTCCCGCATCGGCTCGTCATCCTCCCTGTCAGAATTGCTGGAGATCCGCATGTCACTGCGCGTACGCCGTTCATCCCGCGCTCGTTCTCTGGGGATGCGTCAATTCATCGTAATCGCCGCCGTACTGTTGGCAGCCGCTCCTGTTGCGGCACAGTCGGCGCCCAGGGTCACCGCCGCCGACTACGACCGCGCGGTGCGTTTCCTGCGGCCCAGCGTGGATCCACTGGTGGTGGGCGGCAGCGTGCTCGCCCACTGGCTCCCCGATGGCCGCTTCTGGTATCGCGGAGAAGTCTTCGGCGGCCACGAGTTCCTGATGGTGAATCCGGCGCGGAAGAGCCGTGCACGTGCCTTCGACCACGCGGCCATCGCCGCCGCGCTCTCCAGGGCGGCCGACAGCAGCTACCGTGAGACTGATCTCCCCTTCGACTCCTTCGATCTCGCCGCCGATGGAAAGAGCATCGAGTTCGACGCGGGGAAGTCGCATTGGCGCTGCACGTTCGCGAGCCCGACGTGTTCGAAGGAAGGAGCGCGCAAGGAGCCCGAGCGGAGAATGCGCTTCGGTGGGGGAGGCGATGACGGAGGAGTGAGCTCCCCGGACGGAAAGAAGGTCGCCTTCATCCGCGACTGGAACCTGTGGGTGCGCGATGTCGCGACCGGCCAGGAGAAGCAGCTCACCACCGACGGCGTGGAGAACTTCGGCTACGCCACCGACAATGCGGGCTGGAAGCACAGCGACCGTGCGATACTGCTCTGGTCGCCCGACTCGAGAAAGATCGCCACCCAGCAGCAGGACGAGCGCAACGTCGGCGACATGTACCTCGTGCACACCAGCAAGAAGGGTCACCCGGTGCTGCAGGAGTGGAAGTACCCGCTCCCCGGCGACAGTGTGGTGGCGATGCTCGAGCGCGTGGTGATAGATGTGGAGGCCGGAACAGTGACGCGCCTCAAGATGCCGCGCGACTACCACCGCGCCACGCTGGGCGACGACATCTCGATGGATGACTACCAGTTCAGTCCCGATGGCTCGAAGCTCGCGCTCGTGTCCACCTCGCGCGATCACAAGTCGGCGACCTTCCGGATAGCCGACACCAACACCGGCGACGTGCGTACCGTGTTCGACGAGACTGTCCCAACGCAGTTCGAGTCGCGTACCGGCTGGCGCGTGCTCTGGGGGACGAACGAGTTGATCTGGTATTCGCAGCGCGACAACTGGGGGCAGCTCTATCTGTACGACCTGAACACCGGGAAGCTGAAGAACAAGATCACCGACGGCGAAGGTCCGGTGTCGCAGATCGTGCGTGTGGACGAGAAGGGACGCACCGTCTGGTACGTGGCGCTGGGGCGCGAGCCGGGGCAGGATCCGTACTTCCGCCACCTCTATCGCGTCGGTCTCGATGGGAAGCGGGTGGCCTCGCTCACCCCCGAGGTTGGCGATCATACCGTGCAGCTCTCACCCGACGCACGCTACATCGTGGACACCTACTCGCAGCCTGACGTACCGCCCGTGACCGTGCTGCGCGATGCGAAGGGGAAGGTGTTGATGCAGATCGAGAAGGCCGATATCTCGAGGCTCCTCGCCATGGGGTGGAAGCCGCCGGTCCCCGTAACCATGAAGGGCCCCGACGGTAAGACCGACATCTACGGGCAGATGTTCGTCCCCACGAACCTCGACAGCACGAAGAAGTACCCCATCATCAACAACCCCTATCCTGGCCCGCAGAGCGGGAGCGTGGGAACTCGGTCGTTCGCGGCGGCGCGCGGCGACCGGCAGGCGCTCGCGGAGCTCGGCTTCATCGTGGTGACGATCGACGGGATGGGGACGCCCAACCGCTCGAAGTCCTTCCACGACTACTACTACGGGAAAATGGGTCGTGATAACACGCTCCCCAGCCAGGTGGCGGGGATGAAGCAGCTTGCCGAGCGTTACAAGTTCATAGACATCGACCGCGTCGGGATCTACGGTCACTCGGGTGGCGGCTTCGCCACGGCCGGCGCGATGTTCCGCTATCCCGATTTCTTCGATGTCGGAATATCGGAGTCGGGGAACCACGACCAGCGGCAGTACGAGGACGATTGGGGCGAGCGCTATCAGGGACTTCTCGTTCGCAATCCTGATGGGAGCGACAACTACGATCAGGAGGCTAACCAGAATCTGGCGAAGAATCTGAAGGGCCACCTCCTGCTCGCGCACGGTGCGGTGGACGACAACGTTCCGCCGTACAACACCTATCTCGTGGTGGATGCGCTGATCAAGGCGAACAAGGACTTCGACCTGTTGATTCTGCCCAACGCGCGCCATGGCTACGGCGTGGATTCCGACTACATGATGCGCCGGCGGTGGGACTACTTCGTGCGGTGGCTGTTGAACACCGAGCCGCCGAAGGAGTACGACATCGGGTCGGCTACGCGAGTGGTTGGGTCGCGGTAACCGGCGGGGTCAGGTCTGGAATCGTGAATCGATACGAGCGGCGAAGCGCCGCTCGTATCGATTCACGATTCCAGACCTGACCCCGTCGGTCACTCCCCCCTCATCGTCACCGCGGGGTCCACACGCGATGCGCGCCACGCTGGTACCCAGCACGCGACCGCCGACACGCCGAGCAGGAGCGCGATCACTCCGATGTAGGTGACGGGATCGAGTCGTGAGACTCCGAAGAGGAGCGTCGTCATCGCGCGCGTCGCTACTGTCGCGACGGCGATGCCGATCGCGGTGCCTGCGAGGGCGAGCGCCATTCCCTGCCGCAGCACCAGTGCGCGGAGACTCTCTGGCGTCGCGCCGAGCACGGCGCGCACTCCCAGCTCGCGCATCCGCTCGGCCACGCTTCCCGCGAGCACTCCGTAGATCCCGATCACCGCGAGAGCGAGCGCCGCGAGCGCGAAGCTCTCGAATACGATGAGCACGAAGTGTCGCCGTGCCTCGGAGCGCGCGACGAGATTCTCCATCGTGGCGACGCGGACGATGGGAACGTTGCGATCCAGCGACCAGATCGTGCGCTCGATCGCGGGCGCCAGCGCCGCGGGGTCGCGAGCGGTGCGTACCACCAGCGACTGCACCTGATCCACCCAGGGCCACTGTCCCATGGAGACGTAGAACGCGTCGTCAGCGCCGAGTGCGAGCGACGTCTGCCTCACGTCGCCGACTACTCCGACGACAGTTCCCCATGGACGGGCAGTGTCGCCGACTTCGGGACCGATGCGCAGGCGTTGCCCGATGGGATCGGCGTCGGGGAAGACACGCCTCGCGAGCGATTCGCTGATCACGATGGCTTCCGGCGCGCCGGGTCGGTCGTTCTCATCCAGCAGCCGTCCGCTACGCAGCGGGATGCGCATCGCGCGGAACCAGTCGGGGGTCACCGCGTAGCGGAGGGCGCTGGGGAGATCGCGCTGACTCTCCGGGACGGACTCCCACTGCACGCCGTAGCCATCGATGTCGCCGCTCAGTGGGAGCTGGCTCGTGAACGCGGCGTTCGTCACGCCCGGAAGCCGACGCACACGCTCGAGCGCTTCCTGGAAGAAGAGGTAGGTGGCGGTGTCGCTCTCGTAGCGATGGCCCGCGGCGTCAAGTTGCATCGTGAGGGTGTGCGAAGCGTCGAAGCCCGGCGCGATAGAGAAGAGCCGCGAGAGACTCCGCAGCATCAACCCCGCACCCACCAGCAGCACGAGCGCCAACGCGACCTCGACGATCACCAGCGACTGCCGCAGCGTATGCGACGCGCCGCTCGTGGTGCGCGAGCCGCTCTTCATGCCGCTCTGCAGGTCGCGATTCGTCGCTTGGAGCGCGGGGACGATCCCCACCACCACGCCGACCAGCGTGGCCAGCGCGATGGTGAACGCCAGCGCCGGCATGTTGATTCCGATGGCGTCGACGCGGGGAAGCTCGGCGGGCGCCAGCGCCACCAGCGCACGCACTCCAGCCACGCCAACCATCAGTCCGAGCGCGCCACCCACGACCGCGAGCAGGAGCGTCTCGGTGAGGAGCTGCCGCACGATGCGTCCTCGTCCAGCACCGAGTGCGGCGCGCATCGCCAGCTCATCGCGGCGCCTGAGGCCTCGGGCGAGAAGAAGGTTGGTGACGTTCACGCTCGCGATGGCGAGCACCAGCGCTACCGCGACGACGATAGCGAGAAGCGCGGGACGCACGTCGCGCGTCACGGCATCGCGGAGCTGCCGGATGTCGAGCCCGCGCTCCATGGATGCCCATGCCGGGCGCGGGAAGTCGGCGATGGCGGTGGCGCCGATCGACGCGACATCGCGGCGCGCGCGATCGACGCTCACCCCCGGTGCAAGCCGGCCGATCATGCGCATGTGGTGGCCCCACTCCGCGCTCTCGAAGGGCGTGTCGGGCTGGTAGCGGCGCGGCGCCCACACATCGGCCCGCGGCGAGAGCACATCCTCGAAGCCGGGCGGCATCACGCCTATGACGTCGTAGCGATCGCCGTCGAGCGTGATGGTGCTTCCGAGCACGGCACGCGCGCTCCCGAAGCGGCGGCGCGCCAGCCCGTCGCTCACGATGACGACGCGAGGCGCTCCGCGCTCATCGTCGGCCACCGTGAAGTTGCGCCCGAGAGCCGGCATCACGCCGAACACGTTCAGGTAGCGCGAGGTCACCAGCGCTCCGCCCAGCCGCTCGGGCTCGTCCAGATCCATCAGCGCGGGCTGCCACCGGTCGGCTGCGGCCAGCTCGCTAAAGGATCGGCTGCGCCGCGAGAGCTCGTGAAAGGTTCCGTACGTCACATCGAGCGGCTGGCCGGCCGAGCCGTAGTCGGAAAGCTGCACGATGCGGCCGGCATCGGGGTACGGGAACGGCTGAAAGAGCACCGGATAGACGGCACCGAAGATCGCCGTGGCGCCGCCGATCCCGAGTGCGAGGGTGAACACTGCCACAGTAGTGAAGCCCGGACTCCGGCGCAGCCGTCGAGCTGCATAGCGCAGGTCTGTCACCAGCACCTCGATGATGTTTTCCCAGCCGGAGTCGCGTACCCGCTCGCGCGCTACGGTTGCGTTTCCCATCTCGAGGAGTGCCGCGCGCCGCGCATCATCCGGCGAGAGCCCGCGAGCCGCGTGCGCCGCGACGGATTCGTCGAGGAAGTACTGGATCTCGTCGGCCACATCTCGATCGGCATCGGTGCGGTGTACGAGCGCGCGCACTCCACGTGCGAGCTGCCGCAGGAGCGACATGGATCACCCCTCCGCGTTCAGCAGTCGGGCGACGGCGGCCGCGCGCCGCTTCCAGTCCGCCTTCTCGGCTTCGAGCCGCTTGCGCCCGCCGCGAGTGAGCGAGTAGTAGCGCGCTCGCCGCGAGTTCTCCGATGTGCGCCACTCGGCGTCGAGGAGCCCTGCACGCTCCATCCGCTGGAGCGCGGTGAGGAGCGAACCGGGATTCACCTTGAAAACTCCGCGCGAGATCTGCTCGACGCGCCGCGCGATCCCGTAACCGTGCATCGGCTCGAGCGAGAGCGTCTTGAGGATGAGCATGTCGAGCGTGCCCTGGATGACGTCGGTATTCGGCTGCTCCATCACGACTCCGGAAGAAGGCCGGAACACGATAGCCTTCTCTCCATATGACTGTCAAGATATGACGGGGCGGGGTCAGGTCTGG
>DASSOX010000027.1:0-5767 GCA_035700125.1 Gemmatimonadaceae bacterium | reverse complement strand
CAGTTCACGGACGGGCACGATGGACCATCTCATCGTCACGGAACTTCGATATTCCCCTCGGAAACCATGATGGCCTCACCACCGACGCGGACGCTGGTGACGTTACCGTCGGACTTCTCGACTTCGATCTCCAGGATGCTCGGCCTTCCCATCTCGAAGCCCTGCTCGACGACGTAGCGCAATTGCGTAGTGCCGGTCGTGTCGCGGGCGCCGAGGTAGGCGCCGAGGGCAGCGGCGGCGGAGCCGGTGGCGGGGTCCTCGGGGACGGCGAGGCCCGGCACGAAGACGCGTGCGCGGATGTCGGAGCCCTCCAACTCGGCGTCGCGCGCGAACACCATGATCGACGGCGCCCAGTACATGCGAAGCGACGACTCCCAGTGATCGAGCCGCACCTTCGCGCGGCGCACGGCGTCGCGGTCCTTGAGTGGGACAATCAGGAAGGGGAGCCCGCACGACACCGCCTGCGGCGCCGTCATCCCGCCGAGGATGTCGGCGGGCTCCAGCGAGAGGATGTCGGCGAGGATGGATCTTCCCGGAGCGGGCGGACCCACCTCCGGACGCACGGCGGTGGTGAGCTGAGTGAAGACCGGCTTCCCGTTGCGCACGCGGATGAGCACGGGCACCGGACCGACGCCCTCCTCGAACACCACCCGCGTCTCAGGCTCGGCCAGTTTGATCTCTCCGAGCGTGGCGAGGACGAACGCCGCGCCCACGGTGGGGTGTCCCGCGAAGGGAATTTCCGCCGCAGGCGTGAAGATCCTCAGACGTCGTGTGTGCGACTTCTCGGAGGGTGGATAGATGAACACCGTCTCCGACAGGTTGAACTCGCGGGCTATCTGCTGCAGCGACTCCTCGGGGATCTTGCTCGCGTCGGGAAACACGGCGAGCGGATTCCCGCCGAACACGCGGGAAGTGAAGATGTCGCAGGTGACGAAGCGGTGTTTCAAGCTCTCACTCCTCGCCCATGAATGGGTAAGCGTAGACGCGCGGTGGGCTGAAGGTCTCCTTCACGGAGCGCGCACTGACCCAGCGCGTGAGGTTGAGCTTGGAGCCCGCCTTGTCGTTGGTCCCCGAAGCACGGGCACCTCCGAAGGGCTGCTGACCTACCACTGCACCGGTGGGTTTGTCGTTGATGTAGAAGTTGCCCGCGGCGTTGCGGAGCAGCGCGGCCGCCTCGCGGATCGCCGCCCGGTCACGAGCGAAGATCGAGCCGGTGAGTGCGTAGGGCGACGTGCGGTCTACCAGCTCCAGCGTCTCGGTAAAGCGCGCATCGGGGTACACGTACGCCGTCACCACGGGTCCGAAGATCTCCTCGCAGAGAAGGCGGTAGCCGGGATCGCGCGTCTCCACGAGCGTCGGCTCTATGAAATATCCCTCGTCACCATGCGCCTTCCCGCCGGCCACCACTTTCGCGTTCTTCGTGGCGTCACTCAGGTAGTCGCTGATCTTCGCGAACGACTTCCTGTCTATCACCGCACCCACGAAGTTGCGGAAGTCGGTGACGTCGCCCATGCGGATCTCGCTCATGATCGCCGTAGTGCGGTCGCGCACCTCGTTCCAGAGCGACTCGGGGATGTACACGCGGCTCACGGCCGAGCACTTCTGTCCCTGGTACTCGAAGCCGCCGCGCGCGATCGCGACAGCGAGAGCATCGGGGTCGGCCGACGCGTGGGCGACGATGAAGTCCTTCCCGCCTGTCTCGCCCACGATGCGCGGATAGCCGCGATAGCTGGCGATGTTGCCGCCGATCTGAGTCCAGATCGAGTTGAAGACCGCCGTGCTCCCCGTGAAGTGCACGCCGGCGAAGTCGCGATCGTCTATCAGCTGGCGCGAGATCGCCGCCGGATCGCCGGGGACGAAGTTAATCACGCCCGGTGGGAGACCCGCTTCCTCGAGGAGCTTCATCAGGTAGTACGCGCTCAGCATCGCCGAGCTCGCTGGCTTCCAGATGACAGCGTTCCCCATCAGCGCGGGCGCGGTGGGGAGGTTGCCCGCGATCGAGGTGAAGTTGAAGGGCGTCACCGCGTAGACGAAGCCCTCGAGCGGACGGTAGTCGAGCTGGTTCCACATCGCCGCGCTGCTCAGCGGCTGTTCCTCGTAGAGCTCCTGCGCGAAGTACGGGTTGAAGCGCCAGAAGTCTATCAGCTCGCATGCGGAGTCGATCTCCGCCTGGTAGGCGGTCTTCGACTGACCGAGCATCGTCGCTGCGTTGACCGTGTCGCGCCAGGTCGTGGCGAGCAGCTCGGCCGCCTTGAGGAAGACGGCTGCACGATCTTCCCACGACCAGCTCCCCCACTCGCGCTGCGCCTCGCGCGCCGCGGCGATCGCCTTCGTCACCTGCTCGCCGGTGGCCTTGTGCCAGTCGGCGAGAACGTGCGAGTGAGCGTGGGGCATCACCGCCTGCGCGGAGTCGCCGGTGCGGTATTCCTCGCCGCCTATGATCACGGGGATGTCGGCTCGCTCGCCGGCCATGGTCTTCAGGCGTGCCTTGAGCGCGGCGCGCTCGGGGGAGCCGGGCGCATAGGAGCGCACCGGTTCGTTCACCGGAGCGGGCACTCTCCGGGTGCCGTTGAAGCCATAGCTACCCAGGTCGCCACGAGGGCGCTCGCGCGTGGACTGCTCTTCGTGTCGTGCGTCCGCCCCTCTGGCGTCCGTCTTTCCCGACACTGCCGGTTTCGTCGCTGACGATTGCATCGATGCTCCTGCGTTCGGTCCGGGGGAAAGATAGCCCGTCGGCGTGTTGCTGGAAGCTCGCAGCATCGTCTCTGACGCGACGTACGGGGCTCACGGAGAGCCGGCAGATGCCGCTCGGCGATGCTCGAAAGCGATGCCCGAGTGGTGCGCTGGAGAAAAAATCATCGCGCAACCTATTGCGCATACGCAGTACATCTTTACTTTGCTCCGCGATGGACCCGTGTTCCCTCTGTAGAACGCGATCCTTTCACCAATCGGAGAGGTCATCGATGGCCACCAAGAAAAAAGGCGGAGCCAGAAAGAAGGTTGCCAAGAAGAGCACCGCCAGGAAGCCGGCCGCCAAGAAGGGCGCCCGCAAGAAGGCGGCTGCCAAGACTGCGCGCAAGTCGGCCGCCAAGACCACGCGCAAGGCGTCCGCCAAGAGCGCAGGGAAGACCACCAAGAAGGCGACGCGCAAGGCAGCTCCGAAGAAGAAGCGCACGCCCAACGCAGCATTCATGAAGCCCGTGCAGCCGGACGAAGCACTCGGCGCGGTGGTAGGCTCGAATCCCATGCCGCGTACCGAGATCACCAAGAAGCTCTGGGCCTACATTCGCAAGAACGGCCTCCAGGACGCCAAGGAGCGGCGGATGATCAACGCCGACGACAAGCTCGCCAAGGTGTTCGGAGGGAAGAAGCGGGTCTCGATGTTCGACATGACGAAGCTGGTCAGTCAGCACGTGAAATAAGCCAGGTCGAGTTTCCAGACGGCCGGAAGGGGGCGTTCCCGCGGGAACGCCCCCCTTTTCTTGGCGTAGCATCCCGAGGGCAGACAGCCCTCGCAGCGGACCTCGCTCCCCGCTAGCTTCGCATTGATACCTACCCGGAGAAGCGTACGTCAGTGGCCACGAAGAGAGAGAAGCAGAGCAGCGATACCAGGACCGTCGTCGCGGCGGCGCGCGCCGGCGGCCGCAGACGCTCGGCGGCGTTCATCAGTCGCGAGACTCTCACGTCCATCGTCGGCGCGGTAGTCATCTTCCTGGTGATTCGCACCTTCCTGGTGGAGGCCTACCACATCCCGTCGGGGAGCATGGAGCCCACGCTGCTGGTGGGCGATTTCCTCTTCGTGAACAAGGCGATCTACGGGGCGCACATTCCCTTCACGCATACCAACCTCCCCGGATTCTCCGACCCCGAGCGCAACAGCGTGGCGGTGTACGAGTCGCCCTCGCAGGCCAGACTGCGCCCCGAGCTGCGCATCCCGAACGACCTGACGCCGGTGGTGGTGAAGCGGCTCGTGGGCACGCCGGGCGATACGCTCTACATGCGCGCGGGGTTGCTCTACGTGAACGGGAACGCCGAGCCACGCCCCGCAGGTGAAGCTCTCAAGCCGCTCGGCTGGGAAGACACGCCAGACCCGAGCTTCGACTGGCAGGCGCAGTACGAGATCCGCGGTTCCCGCTTCGGCCCGCCGCCGGAAGTACCCACTCACGACAACTGGGGACCGATAGTCATCCCCCCCGGACATTACTTCTCGCTCGGTGACAATCGGTACAACTCGGTGGACGCCCGCTACTACGGCCCCATCCCGCGCGCCAACATCCGTGGCAAGCCGATGTTCATCTACCTCTCCATCGACTTCGACGACTGGCGCATCAGATGGAGCCGCATAGGCGACGGCATACACTGAGCCCGCGAGCCGGGGCCCGAGCGCCGCAGGTGGTGGTCTAGCCCTGGCTCCCGTCGGCGCGACGCTTCCACATCAGGTACTCCGGCCCCACGAGAGTGCGCGGCCACTCGGTCCGGTGCTGGTCGCCTCGCCATGCTTCGTCGTCCTGCGCGCTGCCGTCGCCGCGCCATGCATCGACCTCCCCGAAGGAGAGCTCCGGCGACCAGGAGCTCTCCTTCGTCTCCCCATCCTCCCATCCGCCGTTTCGCTCTTTCGACATCGTCACTCCCTCGAAGATGTTTTATACCCCGCCAATCAAGGCGGGATCACACAGTGAGCGACGCGTGAGGGCGCCACGCGCAACCCGAGCCGCCTCTCGCGCGTCATCTCCTGAGTAGCAGCCGTTCCGGAGGACTGCGTGGGTTCCGCGAGGTCGGACACGCCGTCGCCGGGTTCATCTCCCCCACCGCTGCGCATGAACCGGATCCGAATTCCATTCGCTCCATCGAGCGTGGTTGCGCTCACCAGGCTTCTCGCGGCATTGACGGTTGTATGGGTGGTACTCCTGCCGCCCCATTCACGCGCGGCAATAGTGGCGGTGGGCGCACTGCTCGCCATCCAGTTCGCCGGAGTCGCCTGGCTCTACGGATCTTCCGCCTTCCGTGCGCGCGGCACCAGACGAGCGCTCTTCACGGCGCTGGCATTCGGCTGCGCTTTCGCCGTCGCAGCCCGGGCGATCGCCAGCATCCACGCGGCCACCCTGGCGAGTGAGCCGTCGCTCGCGGAGGCGTACGCCGGGATCGCCCTCCACGTGAGCATCCTCGCGGGGTTTGCCACCGCGCTCGGGCGCTACCGGCACCGCAACTGGATGCGCTTCGAGGCGATGGTGGACGCGCTGCTCCTCATCGTGGCAGCGGCCATAGTGCTCGTTCAGCTCGACGGATCGTCGGGCATGACACTATCGTCGAACCCTTCGCTCCGGGCGCTCGCCCTCATCTCGAATACCCTCTCCGCCGCGAACGTGATCCTCGTGGCGCTGCTTCTGGCGTGGCGCGGCGAGGTGCTGGGCGAGCGCCTCGCCACGGCGCTCTCCCTCGGCGTCCTCGCCATGGGAGTGGCGAACTTTCTCTACGTGAAGCCGGTGCTCCTCGGCGGCGAGCCGGTCCCCCGCGTGGTGCTCCTGCTCTGGTCGATCGCTGTCTGGTGCTTCGTACACGGGATCCGCGAACGTAGAGTCGCCGCGCTCACCGAGGAGTCCATCGAGTCTCCCACCTACGCGAGTGATGCGGCTCGTGTGCGCACCTTCTCGATCGTGATAGCCATCGTCATCGCGATCGGGAGCGCAACGGGACTCGCGCTGAGCGGCGAGCGGAGCGAATCGCTGGGGCTCGCGCTCCTCCTCTTCGGCCTCCTCCTCGCGCTGCG
>DASSOX010000026.1:0-3720 GCA_035700125.1 Gemmatimonadaceae bacterium | reverse complement strand
ACGTGTTCAATACATTCGAGCGACTCATTGTTCCGCCAGCTCGGCGTTCAGTGGAGTCGGGCTCCTTCGACAATCGAGACTGTCAAAGGAGCCCGACTCCACTGAACGCCGAGCTGGCGGAACAATGAGTCGCTCGAATGTATTGAACACGTAGACCAGCGGCGGATGGGCACTCGTGTTGCGTACATCCGTCGCGGTTTCATAACTCTGAAGGGGAGAACAGCCATGGCTACGAGACGTACCGACGCAAGTGATCTCATCGACGGCCTCAATGAGGATCTCGCCAACGAGTACGCGTCGGTGATCCAGTATCGCACCTTCGCGAGCACGCTACGTGGACCACACCGCCTCACGCTCCGCTCTCTCTTCGAGGGAGAAGTCACCGACGAGCTGCGTCACGCCGGAATACTCGCGGATTACATCGTGGCACTCGGCGGGGCGCCCACTACGAGTCCCGCAGACGTAGACACCGCGGACTCGCCGCTCGGTATGCTGCGCTCCGTGTACGAAGCGGAATCGCAGGCGATCGCTCGCTATGTCGAGCGCCGGTCGCAGGCGGAGGAGGCCGGTGAGCATGGCATCGCCGTCACACTCGATGATATCATAGAAGATGAGACGCGCCATCGCGACGAGATGAAGCTCATCCTCGACGGCTGGGACGCCGAGAACGAATCGGGGAGCCATGGCGGCTCCAGCGCGCAGAGCTCGCGCGAGAACCCGCGCAGCAGGCCGGCCAGAACGCGCGGCCGAGAGGTGGCCGGCTCCCATCGCTGAGGAGCCGATTCCTGAACTCCGGAGTGGAAGATGGAAGAGATGCGCGACGCCTCCAACGACACCACCCCCGAACGGGAGCGCCGTCGTGATGGAGCACAGCAGCGCGAGGGGAGCGCCGCCGCCGATCGCGAAGAGGTCGTGACGGAACGGCCGGCGAAGCCGGTAGACGTCGTTCAGGAAGCCTCCGACGACAGCTTCCCCGCCAGCGATCCGCCCTCCTGGATAGACGTGTGGTTGTGAAGCGGGGTGAGGTCCTTAATTTCGAGCGGGACGAGCATTCGCTCGTCCCGCTCGAAATTAAGGACCTCACCCCGTCGTTCACGTGACCATCCTGCATCTCCTCGATCTCGTCGGCGTGGGAGTCTTCGCGATCAGCGGCGCGCTCGCCGCTGGTCGCAACCGCCTCGACCTCTTCGGCGTCGTAGTGATAGCGCTCGTCACCGCGATAGGCGGCGGGACGATCCGCGATGTTCTTCTCGATCGCCACCCGATCTTCTGGATCAGCAACCCCGCTTACCTGATCGTCATCCTCGCAGCCGCTGTGCTGACGATCGTCTGGGTGCGCATCCGCCAGCCTCCGCTCGTAGCGCTCCTCGTCGCCGACGCGCTCGGCCTCGCGCTCTTCGCCATCAGCGGCGCGCAGATCGCCGAGAACAAGGCGCTCCCCGCGCTGGTGGTCGTGATGATGGGAACCATCACCGGCGTCGCCGGCGGCATGATCCGCGACGTACTCACCGCGCAGATTCCTCTCGTCCTCCGCAAAGGCACCCTCTACGCGAGCACCGCCATCGGCGGCATCGGCGTCTACCTCATCCTCCAATCACTCGGCTCCTCCCGCCCCACCGCCGCAGCCATCGGCATGCTCACGGTCGTCACCCTCCGCTTCGTCTCCATCGCCTGGGGATTGAGCCTTCCCGTCTTCAAAATCGAGGGGGAATGAGAGAGAGAGAGAGAGAGAGAGAGCGCAGAGAGCAGAGAGCAGGAAGCAGGAAACGCAAAGGGTTCAGGAGGCAGGGTTCAGGGTTCAGGTACTACCTGCACAACAGTCATCCCCGCGAAAGCGGGGACCCATGTTTGGCTGGGTCACATGGATTCCCGCTTCCGCTGGAATGACTGTTTGGGTGTGCAGTACCTGAACCCTGAACCCTGCCTCCTGAACCCTGTAGTTCCCGCCCTGCCTCCTGAACGCTCGTCGTTCACTGCTTTCTGCTTTCTGCCCTCTGCTCTCCGCTTCCCCTCAATCCCCTCTCCTCGAGCAACGGCTCCACACTCGGATCTCTCCCGCGGAAGGAACGGTACATGGCGGCGACGTCTTCGGTACCGCCCTGGGAGAGGATCATGTCGCGGAAGCGCTGGCCGTTGGCGCGTGTCATGCCGCCGTGCTCCCTGAACCAGTAGTAGGCATCGTCGTCCAGCACTTCGCTCCAGAGGTACGAGTAATAGCCGGCAGCGTAGCCGCTGCCCCAGATGTGGGCGAAGTAACTGGTGCGGTAGCGCGGGGGGACGTCGTGGAGGTGTACCTTGAAGCGCTCGAGCGCGGCGACCTCGAAGGAGTCTACGGGCTGCTCGGGAGCGCTCGCGGGGAGGTCGTGCCAGGCCATGTCGAGCAGCGCTGCTTCGAGATACTCCGTCAGAGCGAAGCCCTGGTTGAAGGTGCGTGACTTACGGATCCTGGCCACCAGCTCCTCGGGCATCGGAGCGCCGGTTTCATAGTGGCGTGCGTAGTGCGCGAACACCTCCGGATTCAACGCCCAGTGCTCGTTGAACTGCGAGGGGAATTCCACGAAGTCGCGCGGTACGTCGGTTCCCGACTGCGTGGGGTAGCGCACGTCGGAGAACATCCCGTGCAGCGCGTGACCGAACTCGTGGAACATCGTGGTGACGTCATCGAAGGTGAGCAGCGCGGGCTGGCCCGGCGCCGGCTTCGTGAAGTTGGCCACGTTGTACACCACCGGCTTCGTGCCCAGCAGCTTCGACTGGCCCACGAACTCGCTCATCCACGCACCGCCGCTCTTGTTGTCGCGCTTGAAGTAGTCGCAGTAGAAGAGCGCGAGCGGCGAACCGTCGGCGTCGAACACTTCGAACACGCGCACATCGGGCTGATACACCGGGATGTCCTTCCGCTCCTTGAAAGTGATCCCGTACATCTTGTTCGCCGCGTAGAAAACGCCATCCTCGAGCACGCGATTCAGTTCGAAATACGGCTTGATCTGCGACTCGTCGAGATCGTACTCCGCCTTGCGCACCTTCTCGGCGTAGTACTGCCAGTCCCACGGCTCGAGCCTGAGGCCGCCCCCATCGCGGTCCATGAGCGACTGCATCTTCGCCGCTTCGCTCCGCGCCTTGGCCGTGGCGGCGGGCGCGATGCTGGTCATGAGATCGATCGCGGCCTCGGGCGTCTTCGCCATCTTGTCGTCCAGACTGTACGACGCATAGGTGGGGAACCCGAGCAGCTTCGCCTGCTCCGCGCGGATCTTCGCGAGACGGCGGATCAGCTCGCGCGTGTCGTTCGAGTCCCCCTTCTCCGCGCGATCGATGGAGGCCTCGAAGAGCCGCTTGCGCAGCTCGCGATTCTCGAGCGACGCCTGCGCCGGCTGCTGCGTCGTGTTCTGCAGCACGATCACCCACGCATCGTCTATCCCGCGCCGCTTCGCGGCCGCCTTCGCAGCGGCCACGTCACCAGCGCTCAGCCCCGCGAGCATCGAGCTGTCCCTCACCACCACGGCCCCGTCCTTGGTGGCGGCCAGCAGCTTGTTCTGGAATTCGGTGCTGAGCTTCGATTCCTCCTGGTTCAACTCGCGCAGCCGACTCTTGTCGGCATCCGACAGGAGTGCTCCGGCACGCACGAAATCGCGGTGGTAGCGCTCCACCAGGTGCTGCTGGCCGGAATCCAGCCCCGACGTCGCGCGCGCGTCGTAGATCTTCTGGATCCGCTGAAAGAGTTTG
>DASSOX010000025.1:0-5135 GCA_035700125.1 Gemmatimonadaceae bacterium | reverse complement strand
CTGCGCGTGCTGCAGTCGGGAGAGGTGGAGCGCGTGGGGTCGTCGCGGCCGCGCGCGGTGAGCGCACGTCTCCTCTCCGCCACCAACGCCGATCTGCACACCGAGGTGGCCGAAGGACGGTTCCGCGAGGATCTTCTCTTCCGCCTCAATACGATCGAGATCTCGCTTCCGCCGCTCCGCGACCGGCGTGAGGACATCCCGCTTCTCGCCATGCACTTCCTCAAGCGGCACTCGCAACGCTACGGGAAGCAGATCGGCGGCTTCGACAGTGCGGGGATGCAGGCGATGCTCGACCACATCTGGCCCGGCAACATCCGCGAGCTGGATCACGCGATCGAGCGTGCCGTCCTTCTCGCTCAGGGCGACACGGTGCGAGCGGGCGACCTCGCCCTGCGCGCGGGTGCGGCCAGTTCCAATGCGGCGTCGCGCTTCGAGGAACTTACGCTCGAGGAGGCTGAACGGCTGCTCATCCAGAAGGCGCTCACCCGCTTCGATGGCAACGTGAGCCAGGCGGCGAAGGCGCTCGGCTTGAGTCGCAGCGCGCTGTACCGCCGTCTCTCCAGCCATGGTCTCTGACCAACCGCCCCGGAGCGGTACGAAGACCCCCTCGCGTTTCGAGCGGCGAATCTTCGCGCTCGCCCTTCTGGCCGGCGCGCCGGGAGTAGTCGCTGCACTGCTCCTCCTCTGGGCGGGGAACTACTCCACGCGTGCACAATGGACGCTGTCCATCCTCATCGTAGGTGCCTGGCTGGCGGTAGTGCTCACGCTGCGCGAGCGTGTCACGCGCCCACTGCAGACGGTGGCCAACATGCTGGCCGCGCTGCGCGAGGGCGACTTCTCCATCCGCGGCCGCGGCGCGCACAGCGACGACGCGCTCGGACTGGTGCTCCTCGAGGTGAACACACTCGGCGACACGCTCCGCTCGCAGCGCATGGAAGCGCTCGAGGCCACCGCGCTCCTCCGTACGGTGATGGAGGAGATCGACGTCGCGGTCTTCGCCTTCGACGAGCTCCGTCGTCTGCGTCTCGTCAATCGCGGGGGTGAGCGACTGCTTGGCCACAGTGCCGACGACATCCTCGGATGCACCTCGGCATCGCTCGGACTGGGCGGCTACCTGCGCGGGGAACCGGAGCGCACGGTGGACCTCGATTTCCCCGGCGGCCACGGACGCTGGCAGATGCGGCGCGGCACCTTTCGACAGGGTGGGCGTCCGCACCAGTTGCTAGTGCTCTCCGATCTGAGCAGAGCGCTGCGTGAGGAGGAGCGCCTCGCCTGGCAGCGCCTCATCCGCGTGCTGGGCCACGAGATCAACAATTCGCTCACACCCATCAAGTCCATCGCCACCAGTTTGCGCGATCTGCTCGCGCGCCCCACGCGCCCCGACGATTGGCAGGAAGACGTGGGCGCAGGACTCACCGTGATTGCGGGTCGCTCGGAGGCGCTGGGCAGGTTCATGGCGGCGTATGCACTGCTCGCACGGCTCCCCAGTCCGCAGCCGCGGCCCGTGGATGTCGAGACGTGGGTGCGGCGTGTGGCGCGGCTGGAGACGCGCGTGCGCGTTTGCGTGGATCCGGGCCCAGCCATCACCGTCGAGGCCGACGGCGATCAGCTGGATCAGCTCCTGATCAACATCGTGCGCAACGCGGCCGATGCATCGCTCGAGACCGGTGGCCAGGTCAGTATCGGCTGGACGAAGAATACATCGACAGTCGATGTATGGGTGCGCGACGAGGGGCTGGGCCTCTCCGACACGGCCAACCTCTTCGTGCCCTTCTTCACTACCAAGCCCTCGGGGAGCGGGATAGGGCTGGCGTTGAGCCGGCAGATCGCCGAAGCTCATGATGGAACGCTGACGCTGCAGAATCGCACCGATGCGAACGGCTGCGAAGCGCGTGTCCGGCTTCCGCTCTAGCACTGCAACATCCAGCGTATCACTCGCGCATGACTTCCGCCAACCGGCCGCTCCTCCTGGACCCCGACGCTCGGCCGATCATCGCGCACCGTGGCGCTTCGGGACGCGCACCCGAGAACACGATGCGCTCCTTCGAGCTCGCGCTCGAAGAAGGCGCCGATGCATTGGAGCTCGACGTTCGCGTTAGCGCCGACGGCGTGCCGGTGGTGATCCACGACGCCAATCTTCTTCGCACCACCGGCGTCGATGCGCTGGTCGCCACGCTTCCCACGGAACGGATTCTGGAGATGGACGCGGGCGAGCGCTTCTCGCCCGACGCCGGCCGCACCTTCCCGCTGCGCGGTCAGGGAGTTCGCGTCCCGCTGCTCGGCGACGTTCTTGCCGCCTTTCCCTCGACGCCGCTCATCGTGGAGATCAAGACGAGCGCCGCGAGCGAGGCGGTGCGCCGCCTGCTGGAGGAGCGCGGCGCCGCGGCGCGCAGCGTGCTCATGTCCTTCGAGCCGGCCGCGCTCGACATCTTTCGGAACGCATCCTGGCTCACCGGCGCTACCGGGAGCGACACGCTACGGCTCATCCGCAGAGCCCTCCTGCGGCGCGGTCCGGAAGCGGTGAGCTATGCAGCATTCTCGCTCCCCGAGCGCTACCACGGAGTGCCGCTCCCGCTGGATCTCATTGCGCGCACCGCGAAGCGCATGGAAAAGCCGGTGCACATCTGGCCCATCGATTCGCCGGAACGCGCGCGCCGCCTCTGGCGCAAGGGCGTGGCGGGGATCGTGACGAACTACCCTTCGGAGATCCTGGCCGCAAGGGATTCGGCCTGATTACCTCCTGGCGTCGTTCCGACATCCAGCGCCGTAGCACGCAGCTCCAGGCGCCTCACCAACACGTCGATATCGCTCGGGAGCACGTCGCCTGCCGATACCGCGGGTCCGATGGCCGCCAGCATCGCTGCACGAAGCTGCTCTTCGGTGCGTGGCGCGCGCTCGTCGAGAAAGCCGTTGTCCTGCAGGTACTCGCGCAACGCCGCCGTCTTGCGCTTCTGGAAGCCCGGCACGCTTCCATTCTCCAGACCTTCCACCAGCGCGCGCGCATCGCCGGCGGAGCGCTCGCAGAGAGATAGCACGCGCTCCATCTGGATCTCCGACACCGCACCCGAGCCGAGCAGCACCGCGCGATCCACCGGACGACCGATTCCGATGGCGGCCTGCTCGCAGAGCGCGGCGAGGGCTGCGGCATAAGCGCCGGCGCGCTGCCAGAGTCGCGGAGAGCTCTCCACGATCATCTCGCCTCCGTTGTTCACGAGGTTGCGCAGTTCGCCCCACGTGCCGACCCCGCTCTGCATGAGGCGACAGATCTCGTCCACATCGTCTACGACGTACCAGAGCGGTACCGAATCGGGTGCGTCGAGCCCCGGCCGGAACGCCGGTACGCGCAGGCGAGCGCCGTAGTCGTCGTGCGTGCAGCCAGCCGGCTCGGGCACATCGAGCGCGCCCACAGTCGATACCGGGAGCGGCGTCGGCCCGAGCGACGAGCGCTGGCCGCGCGCAGCCGCGAGGTCCACGGTAACGTATGCCACGCCGCTCTCCGCGAGCGCGGCCACCCACTTCCCCGCCTCGTCGTGCTGCGCGGTGAAATAGAATACCTGCCGCCCCTCCCGCGCGAGCACTATCACGGCATCGATGATCGCCCGCGCACGGTCGTCGTCGCTGGTACCGAGCGTCTCATCCAGGAGGAGCGGGAGCGCCACCCGCCGCTCCTGGCTCTCCACGAACGCGACGCGCACCGCCAGCATCAGCTGCACGCGCGTCGCACTCGACAGCTCCCCGAGCGATCGCCCCACGCCCGCGTTCACATCGAAGGCGCGGAATGCCGGAGTGTCGCCGTCCTCCAGGTCGAGGCGATAGCGTCCCCGCGTGATGAGCGTGAACAGCTCGCGTGCCCGGCGAAAGACTTCCGGGCGGTGCTGATCGCGCGTGAGCCGCTGCACGTGGCGCACGACCACGCCGCCAACCAGCGCGCGGAGATCGCTCGCACGTTGTTCCGCCAGCGCGGCGCGCGCCGACGCTACCGCGGCTACGGCGGCCTCCACGTCGCTCGCCCGCTTGGCGCTGTCTACCTCCTGCTCCAGCCGCGCCACCTTCGCGGTCAGCTCGTCCAGCATCGCCGCCGCCGACGCCGCATCGTCGCGCTCACGCTCGAGCGCGATGAGCGACACGCTCTCCAGCGCGGGCTCGTAGCCAGGCGCGGCACGCAGCTCGGCTCTCCGCTCCTCGTGCACCTGCTTCGCGAAGCGCTCGGCTTCGCACGCAGCGCGGTACTCCTCGTAGCGGGCACAGAGCCTCTCCACGGTCGCGTCATCGCGCACACCGATTCGCGCCAGCAGAGTCGCGCATTCGTGATCGAGCGCGTCGCTCGAGCGCTCCAGCTCCACGATGCGCCTGCACGCATCTTCGGCGCGAGCGATCGCCCGCGCGTGCCCGCTCGCTCTGCGCTCCAGATCATCGATGGCACCGGTGATGTGCGCGACGGAGTCGAGCGCATCGCATCCGAAGTCGCCGAGCGTTGCGGAGAGCGTCGTCAGCGCGGCCGCGGAGCGCTCGCGCGCCGCCGCCAGCGCCGCGCGCTCGGCCGCCACATCGAGCGCCGCACTCTGCCACTGGCCTATCCGCTCAGCGAGCCAGCTCAACTGCCGTTGATCGGTGTCCGGCACCACACCCAGCCGAGCGGCCAGCTCCGCCCCGCGCGCGTCCACCGATCGCACTCGCTCCTCGTGCGCGGCCCGATCCATCTCCACCCGATCGCGCAGCACCGAGCGCTGTTCGGCGAGTCTTCCCTCGGCGAGTCTCCCCTGCAGCGAGTCGTGAAGCTGGCGCACGGCATCGCGATTCCATTCGCCGGGACCCGGCAGGCCAAGCCGTTCGTACTCGAGCCGGAGTGCGCCGCGGCGATCGCTCCCCGGCGTACGTCTGCTCCCTAGCCACGCCGCCGCGAGCGCGGCCAGCGCGATGACGGCGAAGGCCCAGTGCCAGCGAATCGAGTGCAGTCCCCAGCCGACGGCCGCGAGCATCGCCAGCCCCCACACGAAGGCCTTCGTCCTCCTCCCCGCGCTCGCGCCGTCGCCCTCGGCGAGCCAGCTCGAGAGCAGCTCCACTCCCATGCGCAGCGCGTTCAGGCCCTCGGGGACACGGGCATCGGCGAGGGTGCCGAGCGTGGCGTCGGCGGC
>DASSOX010000024.1:0-9920 GCA_035700125.1 Gemmatimonadaceae bacterium | reverse complement strand
CGTCATGCAGGGGAGCCGCGCCGGCTCGGATGCTGGAGACCCGATGCGGGTGTTGCGTCACGAGCTGGCGCACCTGGCGCTGCACGAGTACCTGGGCGACCTCCCGCCGCGCTGGTTCGACGAGGGCTACGCGAGCTACAGTGCGGGCGAGTGGGGGCGCGACGAGGTGCTGACCACCAGCCTTGCGCTCCTCGCGCACGGGGTGCCACCACTCGACTCGCTCGACGAAGAATTCCACTTCGGCGCGACGCGTGCACAGGCGGCCTATGCACTCTCGTACCGAGCGGTGGCGACGCTTGCGGCTCTCGACAGGGAGCGCGGCCTCTCGCTCTTCTTCCGATACTGGAAGGAGAGCGGTTCCATGGAGCGTGCGATCCGGAGCGCATACGGGATAACGAGCGCGGACTTCGAGGAGCGCTGGCGGAAGCAGACGGAGCGACGCTACGGCGCGCTGGCGCTGGCCGCGAACATGAGCATGGCGCTCGGGCTCATAGGGCTGATAATCGTGCCGATCTACGTGATGCGGCTGCGGCGGAAGCGGCGACGCCTGGCGGCGATGCTTGCCGCCGACGAGGCGGCCGAGCGAGCCGAGCGCGAGAGCGCGCTGCGTGCGATTTTGGAGATGGGGAGCAACGGCGGAAGCGATGGCCGTGCTTGACATGCGGTGTTGACGAGTTCTACACTATAGGACATGTCTACACCGCAATCCGCGCCACGTCTGCGCCCGTATCTCTGGTGGGCGCTGGCGGTCGTGGCGCTCGCCGTTGGCTATGTGGACCTCATCCGCGGCGGGATCACTCTCGGTCCCGTGATGCTGGTCATCGGCTACTGCGTACTCATCCCCCTGGCGATCCTCAAGAAGTAGCCTCGCGGGCCGCCCCGGGCAGGGCCCCGGGACAGGCACGCGAGTTGATACTTACAGGCGGGCGGTAAATTTGCGGGGCGAATAGCTCAGTTGGTTAGAGCGCCTGCCTTACACGCAGGATGTCGGGGGTTCGAGTCCCTCTTCGCCCATTGTGGTACCAGTAGAGGGATCATCGAGGCAGAGGTCGGGGTACTTTGTTCAACGACTCGGAGGTTTGGAAAGTGAAGGCACTGACACGTGAGGCGAAGACCGCGTTCTACGGCTTGCTGGCCGCAAGCGCGGTGTGGGTCCCTTCTTCGCTCTCCGCCCAGAGGGGAACCGCACCACCGGAAGGCACCCCGCGACTGATGGTCACGCCGTTCCGCGGCAATGAGAAGGGGCTCGGCTCGGAAGCGTCGGAGGCGGTGCTCGACAAGATCACCGACGACGTTCCGCTCAAGACCCTCTTCGTGATCCCGAAGAAGTACGTCTGCCAGCAGCTCGAGGCCTCGGGCTTCAGCTGCGACAGCACGCCCGATCCGATCACGTCCAAGCTGCTCGCGACCGCGCTGCGCGCCGATGAGTACCTGGAGGGCACCATCACCAAGACGCCCAACGGGTACAAGCTCGACACGCGCATGGTGCTCACGCGCGACAACAGCATGGTGCAGCCGCTCCCCACCGTCGAGGGGGAGAAGATCAAGGATCTCGCGAAGCAGGTCTCCAACGAGCTTCAGGAGGCGCGCAAGCAGCTCCCGGCCGAGCGGAAGTGCGAGCTGGCGATCCGAGATGGGAAGCCGCAAGATGCCGCCGCAGCCGCAAGGGAAGCGATAGCCGCGTATCCGCGCTCCACCATCGGGCGCGTCTGTCTCGCCAATGCGTATCTGGCGATGAAGATGCCGCCGGATTCCATAATCACAGTCACCTCCAAGGCGATCGAGATCGATCCGCGCCTCAAGCCGGCGCTCGCCCTCGCCGCTGATGCGTACAAGGCGAAGTTCGACGCCACCAAGGACAGCACGGCGCTCGACAAGGCCGTGGACACCTGGGCGGCGATGCTGGCGGCCGATCCGAAGAACACCCGTCTCGTGCAGGACGTGACCGAGAAGATCGCGGCCAGCGGCAAGGCGGAGCGGGCCAAGCCCATCATCGTGAAGGCCGTGGATGAGAACCCGGGCGATCCGTCGCTGGTTCGCCTCAAGTGGCTCATCCTGCAGGCAACGAAGGACTACGCGGAAGCTGCCGCCACTGGTGAGCAGATGATCAAGAGCGACACCGCGGCGGCAGACACCACCTTCTTCATTCGGCAGGCGTCGCTCTACGCGCTCGCCGAGCAGCCGCAGAAGGCGGCCGAGGTCACCGCGCGCGGCGTCGCGAAGTTCAAGAACAACGCGGCGCTCTGGTCGCTGAATTCGCAGACGCAGCGGCTCGCCGGGCAGACGCAGGCGGCCGTCGAGGCGGCGGACCACGCCATCCAGATCGACCCGAAGGCGGAGCATGTCTACCTGCGCAAGGCGCAGGCGGAGCTCGACCTCAAGCAGCCCGACAGCGCGCTCGCCGCTCTGCGCGCGGGTCTCGCGGTTGGCCAGGACTCCTCCACGCTCGGGCAGTTCGCTCTCGCCATGGGCAGCCAGGCGTACAAGCAGGCGGCCGATACCTCGCATCCTCCGCGGATGGAGGACTTCCAGAAGGCCGTGAGCATCCTGGCGCTGGCCGACAGCGTGGCTCCGTCGCCGCAGGCCAAGTTCGTCATGGGAATCTCGGCGTTCAGGGTAGGCGACATTGCCGTCCGGCAGAACGCGGAATCGAAGACGTGCGACCTGGCCAAGCTGGCGGAGGAGTCCTTCGTCACGGCTCAGATAAACATTGCCGCCGGTGGATCGGTGGATCCGCAAACGGCTCAGCAACTGCTCGGCGGATTGCAGCAGTACACGCCCGCAGTCGAGTCGCAGGTAAAGAGATTCTGTAAGTAGCACCGCAGTGAAGTCTCTCTCGAACGCCCGCCGGATACCTTCGGCGGGCGTTCGCGCTTGACGCCACGCTTCCGGTTCCGCTAGTATGCTCTCCCCACAGTCACACGGCTCCGAGTCGGCGGGCGGCTACCATACGCCGGTACTCGCCGGCGAGGTGGTCGGCTTCCTTCGCGACAAGAGTAGAATTCTCGATGGCACGCTGGGCGGCGGCGCGCACACGCGCGCCCTGTTGGAACAGGGCGCCATCGTCACCGCTCTCGATCGCGACCCCGAAGCGATCGCCGAGGCATCCGCGCGGCTGAGGGAGTTCATGCAGTCGGGGCGATTCTTCCCGATCCTGGGCAACTTCGCCGACATAGACGACATCGAAGCGACGAGGCACGCTCGCTTCGACGGCATCCTTCTGGACCTCGGTGTATCCTCCCATCAGCTCGACGAGCTGGAGCGCGGCTTCTCCTTCCGCGAGGGCGCGCCTCTGGACATGCGCATGGGCAACGACGCGTCGCTCGACGCGGCGGAGCTGCTCGCAAGCGCCGACGAGCGCGAGCTCGCGCGGATCTTCCGCGAGTACGGAGACGAGCCGCGCTCGCACCGCCTCGCGCGCGAGATCGTTCGACGTCGGGCAAATCGTCCGCTGCGCACGAGCGATGATCTCGTGGGAGCGATCCGCGGCGTTCTCGGTCCTCGCTCCGGGCCGGCCGACTTCGCGCGACTCTTCCAGGCCGTGCGCATCGCCGTCAATCGCGAGCTCGATGTCCTCCAGGCGGCACTCCCCGCGCTCCGCGACCATCTTTCGGAGAGTGGCGTGATTGCGGTCATCTCCTATCACTCGGGCGAGGACCGCATCGTGAAGCGCGCTTTCCGCGAGTGGAGCACGGCGTGTACCTGTCCTCCGCTCCAGCCGGTGTGCACCTGCGGCGGCCGCGCGCTGGGCGAGACGCTCACTCGGAAGTCGGTGATCGCCTCGACCAGGGAGATCGAGCTGAATCCCCGCGCGCGCAGCGCGCGGCTCCGTGCATGGCGCGCGGCGTAGCGCCGCGGGGGCGGGCGTGGGTAGCCCTGATACTCGTGAGTTTCGTTCTGGTGGCCGCGAGCGTCATCTGGCGGAGGACCGCGGGCGTGGAGCAGGCGAGAGAGTTGCGCGCGCTCCGCATGCAGAGGGCACAGCTCGAGGCGCGGAAGGCGCAGCTCGAGAGTGACATAAGACGCATCTCCAGCCGGAGCGTCCTCCTCCCGATAGTCGAGCGCCGTCTGGACATGCATGTGCCGAACGATACGCAGGTAGTCATACTCACCCGAGCGCCCAGCGCGCCCTAGATGCCACGGTTGACGCGCATCGCCCTGGTCCACGGGGCGCTGATCCTCTTCGCCCTGGCGCTCGTCGTTCGTGCGGGGCAGGTGCAACTCCTCGAGCGCGCACAGTGGGCTGCGCGCGCCGAGCGCCAGCATTTCGCGTCGTCCACGGTTCCGGCGCCGCGCGGGACGATCTACGATGTGCGCGGAGCGCCGCTCGCCATGAGTCGCGAGATGACCCGCCTGAGCATCGCCCCGCGCGAGGTGTCGAACCAGAAATCGCTCTCGGCCGCGCTCTCGCGATTGGGCGTGCCGCGCACGGCGATACAACGTGCGCTGGACACCCATCGGGCCTGGGTGCCGCTCCCCGGTAGCTACCTCCCGAGCGACGTCCAGGACATAGTCTCGATGCGCGGAGTCTACTCCGAGCCGGTGGAGGAGCGGGTGTACACCGAACGCGCAGCCACGCGCAGAGTCGTGGGCTGGGTGGACGACCGGCGTGGGGAGCAGGGCGGCGGAGGAGGGCTGGAGCTCACGCTCGATTCGCTCCTCAGCGGAACCGACGGCCGCACCACGCTCGCGCGCGACTCGAGGGGGCGGAAGATGGACCAGAGCGAGGAGGCGGATGTAGAGCCGGTGGCGGGCGCCAGCGTGAAGCTCACCATCAATCAGGAGCTTCAGGAGATCTCCCAGCGCGCTCTCGCGCAGGCGATCGAGCGGACGCGAGCCGACGGCGGCGACATCGTCATCATCGATCCCCACGACGGCGGGATCCGGGCGATGGCGAGCGAGCGCGTGGGGGATCGCAGCTTCGGCAGCCCGGTGATCAGCGAGCCCTTCGAGCCCGGCTCCACGGTGAAGCCGCTCTTCGCGTCGGCGCTCCTCGAGCGCGACCTCGCCAGGCCCACGGACAGTGTAGAGACGGAGAACGGAGTCTATACCATCGAGGGACGCACTATTCGCGACGAGCATCCCGCCTCGGAGCTCTCGCTCGCCGACGTCATCAAGTACTCCAGCAACATCGGCATAGTGAAGTTCGTCTCCCGTATGAACCCGCGCGACGAGTTCGAAACGCTGCGCGACTTCGGCTTCGGGATGCCTACCGGCATCGCACTGCCGGGTGAGGCAGCGGGCGTGCTCCGCGAGCCGGCGCGCTGGTCGAGACAGTCGGCTGCGTCGTTGGCGATGGGGTACGAGGTTTCCGTGACGCCGCTGCAGTTGGCTACGGCGTACGCCGCCGTCGCCAATGGGGGCGAGCTTCTCCAACCGGCGATCGTGCAGGAGATCCGCGGCAGCGATGGCAAGGTGGTCTACGAACATACCCGCCGCGTGGTGCGGCGGGTGATGACGCCCGAGGTGGCGGCAAAGGTGCGCAGGATGTTGATGGGAGTCGTGCAGGAGGGAACGGCGAAGGGCGCCGCCCTGGTCAACTACACGCTCGGCGGGAAGACCGGGACCGCGCGCCGCGTGGACCCGGGGCATGGCTATTCCGGTGCCTACACCGCGTCGTTCGTGGGACTCTTCCCCGCCGAGAATCCCGAGTATGTGATCCTCGTGAAGGTGGATGGTCCGCGGGAGACCATCTACGGAGCCACGGCGGCCGCACCAGTGCTCAAGATCGTGCTCGAGGCGGCGATCGCATCGCGCGACGCGGCGCTCGATAGGAGCTCGCTCGCCACGCGTGCCTCCCTCGTGAGCATGGCCGAGTCGTCGCGGCCGGTGCACGGCGACACTGTGGAGTACGACGGATCCACGACCGGCGACGCTGCACCCGCCGTCAACGCCCCGCCCGTGCGCTTCGATCTCCCCGTGGTGGCAGCGAGCGACAGCGCACACGGCGCTGCACCCGCGCCGCGCGCCATCCCCGACGTGGAAGGTCTCACGACTCGGCAGGCGGTGCGCGAGCTGCATCGTGCCGGTTTCCGCGTACGAGTGTCGGGCCTGGGTGTCGCGAGCGGCACATCTCCGGAGGCGGGTGCGCAGGCGGCGCCCGGCACCGTGGTGCGTCTCATGAGCTCACGATGACCGACCAGCCAGTGGCCGCCGGAGTGGATCTCCGGCGCATCCGATCGGCGCTCGAGCAGGCCGGGCTGGTGGTCGAGACGAGTGGCGACCTGCCGGACCGCGCGAGCGACATCACGGACGACAGCAGGGCGGTGAAGCCGGGAGCGCTCTTCGTCGCCGTGCGCGGCTCAGCGCGCGACGGTCACGAGTTTCTCCCGCAGGCCGAGGAGAGCGGCGCGGTGGCCGCCATCGTCGAGGAGCCGGGGCGTACCTCGCTCCCCGCGATAGTCGTGAGCGACGGGCGCAGGGCCACGCCGCTGGCAGCGGCAGCGGCCTTCGCCGACCCGGCCAGCAAGCTGCGACTCGTGGGCGTCACGGGTACGAACGGGAAGACCACCACCGTCGGGCTCCTCCGTCACATCCTCGATGGCCACGAGGGGCGCGCGGCTTCGGTGGGCACGCTCGGCATCCTGGTGGGAAGTGCCGGCGAACCGGTGGAGGGTGGCGCTGGGCTCACGACCCCGGGGCCCGTGGAGCTGCAGCGGATGCTGCGCGCACTCGCCGATCGCGAGGTGCAGTGGGTGGCGATGGAGGTATCGTCGCACAGTCTCGACCAGCGTCGCGTGGAAGGACTTCGCTTCGACGCGGCGGTCTACACGAATCTGACGCGCGACCACCTCGACTACCACGGCACCATGGAGGAATACTTCGCCGCGAAGGCGCGCCTGGTGCGCCAGCTCGGCCCCGAAGGGGCGGCCGTGATCAACGCTGCCGATCCCGCCTGGCGCAACCTGCCGGCCGCGCCGCGGGTGATCACCTTCGGCACGGAGCCCTCGTCTGACGTGCACGCGGAGGCCCTGCACTTCCACCCGCGCGGAAGCGAGTGGCGGCTCTGTGCCGGCGCGCAGCGGCACTCACTCACGCTCCCGCTGATAGGCGACTTCAACGTGGTGAACGCGCTGGGCGCCGCTGCCGCTGCATGGCACCTGGGGATGAGCGTCTCCACGATCGCCGCGCGGCTGCGAACCGCACCGCAGGTGCCGGGTCGTCTCGAGATCATCCACGAGCACCCGACCGTGGTGCGGGACTACGCGCACACGCCAGACGCCCTCGAGCGTGCGATCGCCGCGGTCCGCCCTTTCACGCGCCGCAGGCTCATAGTCGTCTTCGGTTGCGGTGGCGATCGCGATCGAGGCAAGCGCCCGCAGATGGGGAACATCGCGGAGCGCGGAGCCGATCACGTGATCCTCACTTCCGATAACCCACGGACGGAGGATCCGGAAGAGATCCTCGATGACATCGAGCGAGGGATGCGCAGGGAGAACCACGAACGGATCGAGGAGCGCGAGCTCGCGATCCTGCAGGCGCTCGACATGGCCGATCCGGACAACGACGTGGTGCTCCTCGCCGGCAAGGGGCACGAGACCTACCAGATTCGCGGAACCACCAGACTCCCCTTCGACGAGAAGGCGATCGTGGCCGAGCTCACGGAGCGCAGGCGATGAGCGCACCCTTCTGGACGCTCGAGCGCGTGCGCGATGCGCTTCGCTCCCTGCTGGTCGAGCGCGTGCCCGCGGGCGACGCGCCGATCGCCGGTATCTCGACGGATACCAGAGACATCCGGCCTGGCGACTGCTTCGTGGCTCTGGCAGGCGAGCGCTTCGACGCACACGACTTTCTCGCCGGGGCGGTGGCGCAAGGTGCCTCGGCGCTCGTGGTGAGCCGCCCCGGCGACTACGCCGCACTCGGTGTGCCGGTCTTCCGCGTGGGCGACACGCTCATGGCGCTCGGAGCGCTCGCTCGCTACCGGCGCCGCGCCTGGGCGCCGAACGGGCGCGTGATCGGCGTGGGCGGCTCGAACGGCAAGACCACGACCAAGGAGCTGATTCGCGGGGCGCTCTCCGCGAAGCTGCGCGTTCATGCCACCAGGGGAAATCTGAACAACCTGGTGGGCGTGCCGAAGACCCTCCTCGCTCTCCCGGACGATGCCGAAGCTGCGGTGGTGGAGATGGGGATGAACGTACCAGGTGAGATGGAGCGTCTCGTCGGAATCGTGGAGCCCGATGTCTCCGTGGTCACCTGCATCGCCGAAGAACACCTCGAGGGACTGGGTGACATGGAGGGCGTGATGCGCGAGGAGTCGTTCATCTTCGACGGCGCGCATGTGGCGATAGTACCGGCCTCGCAGCCGGAGGTCGCGCGTGCGGCGCAGGGGCGAGCAGGGCGGGTGATCGCGGCCGGCCTGGGCGAGGGCGATCTCCGTGCCGAGCGATGGGGCGTGGAGCGGGACGGCCACGTCTGGCTCGAGGTGGAAGGCGTGACCGTGCGGCCGCGCGTGCGCGGCGTGCACAACCTGCGGAACACGATGCTCGCACTGGCCGTCGCACGCGAGTGCGGAGTGGGCATTGCGGACGCCGCGAGGGGAGTGGAATCCGCGGAGGGGCCGGCGATGCGCATGGCGTGGGAGAATGTGGGGCGCGCCACCCTGATCAACGACGCTTACAACGCCAGTCCGGCATCCATGCGTGCGGCGCTCGCGCTGCTGAGCGAACTGCCCGGCGGACGTCAGCGAGTTGCCGTGCTGGGTACCATGCGCGAGCTTGGCGCACACTCCGCGAGACTGCACCAGGAGCTGGCGCGCGAGGCACTCGATTCGCCGATCGAAGTGCTGGCCGGTGCCGGCGAGATGGGCGATGCTCTCCACAGGGCGGGTGCCGGCGACTCACGACTCGTGGTGGCCGACGACATACACGATCTCTGGACCGCGTTGCGGCCCCGGCTGCACGCCGACGCGGTCATTCTCCTCAAGGCATCGCGCGGGGTAGAGCTCGAGCGCCTGGTCCCTTCCATCACCGCCTGGGCGAACAGCTAGTGCTCTACCACATCTTCGTGCGGCTCACCGACGCCTGCAGTTTCTGCAGCGTCTTCAATCTCTTCAACTACATCACCTTCAGATCCGCGGGAGCGGCGGTCACCGCCTTCCTCACCGCTTTTCTGGTCGGGCCGAGCGTGATCGTCCGGCTGCGCGCGATGAAGGTGAGGCAGGTAGTCCGACAGGGTACGCCAGAGACCCATGCCGGCAAGAGCCGCACTCCCACCATGGGCGGTGTGATCATCCTGATTGCCGGTATCGTCCCGACGCTCCTCTGGGCGCGCCTCGGCAACCGCTACGTGTGGATCGCGCTCTTCGTGACGGCCTGGATGGGTGCGATCGGATTTCTGGACGACTACCTGAAGCTCAAGCAGAAGCGCGAGGGGCGTGAGAACGTGGGCCTGGTGGAGCGCTACAAGCTGGCGGGGCAGCTCTCGCTCGGCGTCATCCTCGGCGTTCTGCTCTGGCAGTTTCCGCTCTCCACGCTCCCCGGTGCCTCGACGACGATCCCATTCTACAAGTACGTGCTCGTGGTGCCGCTCTTCGCCTGGCTGTATGTGCCGTGGGTGGCGTTCGTGCTCACCGGAACCAGCAACGCGGTGAACCTTTCCGATGGGCTCGATGGTCTGGCGGCCGGGCTCGTGGCGATCGCCATCGCGACCTTCGCCATCTTCGCCTATCTCATCGGCCGTGTGGACGCGTCGCAGTACCTGGGAATCTTCTACCTGCGCGGGGCCGGCGAGCTGACGATCTTCTGCTCCGCGCTGATCGGCGCTCTCATCGGCTTTCTCTGGTACAACTGTCACCCTGCGGAGGTCTTCATGGGCGACACGGGATCGCTCGCCTTGGGCGGCGCACTCGGCGCGATAGCGATCCTGCTCAAGAGCGAGTTCCTCCTTCTCCTGATAGGCGGCGTGTTCGTGGCGGAGACGGG
>DASSOX010000023.1:0-10582 GCA_035700125.1 Gemmatimonadaceae bacterium | reverse complement strand
CGCCTGGCCGGACGGTACGACGTCGTACTATCCGCATTCCACCCTCGGGCACACTGGCGCCGGTGTATCCGGCCGCCTTGCTGTACTGGCCGAGATCGGTCTCCGCACGCCCGGTGGCTCGAGCCCCGTGCTCTTTCAGGTGGAACCCGACGCCGACGGCCGCGACATCCTGGATGCCGGAGTCGATGTGCTCATCACGTCGTCGCCTGCTGCCATTCAGTATTCGCGAACGCAGCCTGGGCGCGTGGCGATTCCACTTCCCTGGGCGCGCAGCTACCTCCTCGTTCTTCCCGCACGCAGTGCCAGCACATCCGGCATGGGGTGCGACGCAGCCGATCTTCGCCCACTCCGCGAAGCGCTCGCGCAGGCGGTACACGTCGCGGCGCGCGGCGCGGCGGGTCCGTGCTGGTGGCACTCCGACTCTAGCGACGCCGCTGCTTCCGGTCGCTCCGGCACTGGATCGCGGCAGATCCTCTACCCGATTCACGACGCTACCGCGCGCGAGCTCGCCGAGCGCATCGTCGCGCTGGCCGCACCGGGTCGCGACGAACCTGCCACCGCTGCCCTTCACCGTGTAGCACCCGAGATCTTCGGCACTGGCGGCTGGAGCGCCGCTGGAGCGGACTCCGCCCGCTTCGCCGAGCGACTCGCACGCGCGAGCGACGCCGCGTACATCCTCTCCATCCCGCACGATCCCGCCTGGGCCGCCGCGGCACGCGCGACGCTCCTTTCGAGAGCCCCCTGGCTCGCGCCCCTCGACCGCACCCAGGCCCTCGTTCCACTGGTCGACACACGAGAGACGCTGCTGATTCGTCGCGACCGGGGTATTCCTCGCATGACCATCCTGCACGACGGCACCGTGATCTTGGACCCGCTGACGAACGCGCCGGCGAGGGCTCGCACGAGCGAGCGCACGAGCGAGCGCACGAGCGCGCACACGAGTACATCCGCGAACGCATCTGTGAATCGCGCCCCATGACTTTTCGCGGCCGTCTCCTCATCGCCATGGGTGCGCTGGCCGTCGTGCCGCTCACCGTGATCGCACTCGGCGTTCGGCAGGAGATGACCGAGCGCCTCACCGCGCAGTACGAGCGGCGCGTCGAAGGACTCGCCGCGGTCACGCGCGAGGACCTGGACCGTGAGAGTTCTTCGATCACGGGTCGTCTCCACGCCATCGCCTCTTCGATTCGCGATGACAACCGCTTCCGTGCGGGCGTGGTGGGCGGTGCGCCCGCTGAACGCGACTACGTGCTGGATTACGCTGGACGCGCGATGAACACCGCGGGGCTCTCGATGCTGCAGATCCAGGACGGGGACGGCCGCATCCTCAGCTCCGGCCACTTCCGCAACGAGTACGGCCGTCTGGAACCGGAGCTTCCGGCCCTGCTTGCGCGCTTCGGCGGCAGCGCGCTCGCGAGCGCGCGCACGCCCGAAGGTCCGATGCTCGTGCTGGCCGGCCTCGACTCGCTCTCTATCGGCGGCCGTCCGCTCACGATCGTGGGCGGCATCCAGGTGGACCACGGGTTCCTCCGTTCCATCGCTCGCGGGAGAGAGCTTGCAGTGACGCTCGCGGCGGGCAGCCAGCTCCTTTCATCGGACTCTCTGCTCGAGCGGAACGGAGCGCTCGTCGCGGGAGACACCGCGCTCGCGGCGAGCGGCGAGCTGCTCGTCGCTTCGCTGAACGTGCCTTTCATCGGAACCACCGCCGCGGGCGAGCGCAGCGCCGACTCCGCGCGATTCGTCATCACTCACCCCACGGCCGAGCTGCTGGCGCTCAGGCGGAGCATAGACCGCTGGTTCATGGCGGCCATCGCGATCACCGTTGCGGTGGCGCTTCTTCTTTCGGGCTGGCTCGCTGGTGCGCTCAGCAGACCCTTGAGCGATCTCGCGACGCGCACGAAGCGGATAGATCTCGACCGGCTCGACGCATCCTTCGCCACCGATCGCGACGATGAAATCGGCGTCCTCTCCCGCACGCTCGGCGCCATGACGCGGCGGCTGCGCTCCAGCGCCACGTCGCTGCGCGAGGCGGAGCGGCGCGCCACAGTGGGCGATCTCGCGCGGCAGGTGAATCACGACATCAAGAACGGACTCGCCCCCATCAGGAACGTGATGCGCCACCTGGGCCAGGTAGCGGAGGAGAATCCTTCGGAGCTGGCGAACGTCTTCGGAGAGCGGCGACACACGCTGGAAGCGAGCGTCGCATACCTCGACAATCTCTCGCGCAATTACGCGCGCCTGACCCCACGCCTCGATTCACGGCCCTGCGATGTGAACGAGGTTGCGGGTGAAATCGCGGCGGGAGCACCCGCCGCACCGAACGTCGCGGTCCAGACGCGCCTCGCCAGCCGACTTCCAAAAGTAGCGGCCGACCCTCTCGTCCTCCGCCGCATCCTGGAAAATCTCGTCAGCAATGCCGTGGACAGTCTCGGCGCGAAGGGAGGGAGCGTCACGATCGCCACCGAAAGCACGAACGACGGAGGAGTGCGCGTCACGGTGGTGGACACTGGAAGCGGGATGACCCGCGAGGAGCTTGCGCGCGCCTTCGACGACTTCCACACCACCAAGCAGGGCGGCACCGGACTGGGGCTGTCCATAGTTCGTCGCCTGGTTACCGATTTGCACGGCGCCCTTCGCATCGAGACCGAGCCGGGAGTGGGGACCACCGCGATCGTAACGCTGGACTCCGCCGTGAGCGACGCACAGCTTCCGCGAGACGACGCACGGGAGAGATCGCGCAGGTGACATCGGTCATGGTGGTAGACGACAACGTCGCGCTCGCGGAGCAGTATGCGTACGACCTGAAGCGCGTAGGCGGCTACGATGTGCTCGTGGCTTCCGGCGGCGAGGAAGCGCTCGAGATGCTCGCGACCGAGCCGGTGGACTGCGTGATTCTCGATCTCGAGATGCCCGGCACCGACGGCTTCGCGGTGCTGCGCGCGTTGCGCGAGCGCGGGAGCGACGTTCCGGTGATCGTGTACACGGGCACGGCGAGCTACGACCGCTGCGTGCAGGCGATGAAGCACGGCGCCTATAACTTCATCGAGAAGGACGAGCCGGTGGAGCGCGTCGCGCGCGAGGTGGAGAACGCGGTGGAGCGACGGCGCATACTCGACGAGGTTCAGTCGCTCCGCAAATACGCCGCGGACGAGAGCGCGCTGCTCGGCGACAGCCCGGCCATGCTCCGGCTCAAGACGGAAATCGCGCGCGTGGCGCCGATTCCGAGTCCCGTCCTGATAGTGGGCGAGAGCGGCTCGGGGAAGGAGCTGGTTGCGCGCGACATCCACCGGCTGAGCGGCGTGGTACGCGAACCCTTCGTGGCGTTGAACAGCGCGGCCCTCCCCGAGAATCTCGTGGAGAGCGAGTTGTTCGGACACGAGCGCGGCGCGTTCACGGGTGCGGCCACCATGCGGAAGGGCGCCTTCGAGTCGGCGGGAAAGGGGACGATTTTCCTGGACGAGATAGGCGAGCTTCCCCTCCCCGCGCAGGCGAAGCTCCTCCGCGTCCTCGAGGAACGGCAGGTGACCCGGCTTGGGAGCAGCCGGCCGGTGAGCGTGCCGGCGCGCGTGGTGGCGGCCACGAACCGCGACCTCGACGATGAGGTGAAGGAATCGCGCTTCCGGCGCGATCTCTACTTTCGACTCAACGTGCACGTGCTCCGCGTGCCGCCGCTGCGCGACCGGCTCTCCGACGTTCCCGTGCTGGTGGAGCGGATGGTGACCACCACGAGCGAGCGCTTCGGACTCCGTCGCAAGGTGGTTCAGCCGGCCGCCCTGGAGATCCTCATGGCGTACGACTGGCGGCAGAACAATGTGCGCGAGCTGCGCAATGTCGTGGAGCGGATGATCATCGCAGCCGACGGCGCGACCATCGGCGCCGAGCACGTACCCGTGGAAATCCGCGAGGAGGCGGGCGCTGGGACTGGCCGGGTAGGTGCCGCCGCGAGCGCCGCCGTTGCAGGCGGCGCGGCAGCGCGAACCTTCCTCGAGCGCAAGGCCGAAGCGGAGCGGCAGATCGTGATCGCCGCGCTCGACCGCAACGAGTGGCACATCACGCGCACCGCCGCGGAGCTCGGCCTGGCCGACCACGCGAGCCTTCTCAAGATCATGCGCCGCCACCGGATCTCGCGCGACAACTGAGATCGCGGCCGAGCGTGGCGTAGTCTCCTGGCCGGCAGTCGCTCGGTGGGCGGTCTCCTAGTGGGCAGGAGCTCGGTGGGCACGAGCTCGGTCGGGAGACTGTCCATCGAGGTGCCGGCTCACTCACCCCGCGTCGAGCAGCAGTCGATTCTCGTGTCCATCCGGACACGACGAGGTTGTCGGCGCCGTGTCCGGGCGAACACGATGCGCGAGGACTAATCTGATAAAGTACATCATTAGATGCTACCTATCTAGCTATATGTGCTAATTTTATGGGAGTGTGCTATTGCGGCACGTCAAGCGGCCAACCGCTTGCCCTTCCCTGGTACCGCCAACCCGGCAACCACCAGCGCTCGCACCGGCGAGCGCTCCACCGGAAGGAGTCAATCATGTCGCGCACAACTCGCAGCAACCGCGCTGCCCGCATCGCGGGCGGCACCATCACCGCCTCCGCCCTGCTCGTCCTCGCCGCCGCCTGCCGCGACTCGGGGATCAAGCCCAACGGAGTGGCATCCACGCCGCAGCAGCAGCCCGTGGTGGTCCAGCCCACAGCGGCCAAAGTGGTCCAGCCCGAGAACGGAAGCGTGATCCCCGCGAACGTCAGCTACGCCGACGCCGAATCCACCTTCAGAACGAAGGACTACCGCCAGGCCGCCGAGATGTTCGACGTCTACACGAAGTCGCACGAGAAGAACCCCTGGGGCTTCTACATGCTCGGCATGTCGGCATGGCGCTCCGGACAGCTCGACCGCGCGAAGGCTGCCTTCGACGACGCCCTCGAGCTCGACCCGAAGCACGTGAAGAGTCTCGTCAACGTGGGCCGCGTGCTCCTCGAGTCCGACAGGCCGGCCGAGGCGGAAGGGTACCTGGCGAAGGCGATCGAGCTCGACCCTGCCTCCGTTGACGTGTACCGCGTGATGGGCCGCACGCAGGCGCTTCTCGGGAACGCCGACGACGCGCTGGAGGCGTACCGCACCGCGCTCGCCATTGACCCCGAGGACACCTGGTCGATGAACAACATGGGGCTCGTGCTGATCCAGCAGGGCCGCTTTCAGGATGCGCTTCGTCCACTGGCGCGCGCCGCGCAGCTCGGCGAAGGCGTGGCGGTGTTCGAAAACAACCTGGGGATCGCCCTCGAGCGCACTGGGCACTACGGCGCCGCAGCCGAGGCGTACAGGGCGGCGTTGGCGGCCGACAGCTCCTACGGCAAGGCCGCCGCGAGCCTCGCGAGAGTCGATGGGCGCGCCGACGAGCCGGGCGTCGAGCCCGTGACGGTAGCCCAGCTGGGCGACTCCTTTGCCCAGGAAGTGACGCAGTGGAGCGAGCAGCGCGTCTCGCTGATCGTACCGCCGTCGCTGGAGAGCGATTCGGTGAAGAGCGATGTGGAGAAGAAGGACTCGGTGAAGCTAGACTCCATGAGCAGCGTGACGACGGTATCGAAGACCGACTCCACGAAGCACTGATGCGCAGCGTTACGACGTGGGAGAGCGGGCGGTCCTTCCTGACGGGGGACCGCCCCTCTCGCATCATGCGGCGCGCACGGGCGGAGGAGCCGGCGCAGTGCCACCCGCCCCATGGACATGGCACGCGCGGAACGCGCGGGACGCGGGCGCCTACCTTGCATTTCAAAGTCCCGCGCACGAGCGCGGACTCGGCGTGAACTCAATTTCGTACGAGGGATTCGGTGAGAGGAGCTCTGGCGGTCGTGGCGGTGTTGGTACTCTCGGCGTGCAACTCCGGGTCGGGCGACGTTGCGCGCGGCGCGGGGCTCGAGCCGGCGTCGCTCGCTCCGGCGCAGCAGGCCGAGATCTACGCGGCCGCCGCGAGCGGATCGTTCGACATCGGACCATCGCTCATCCTCCTCGTAGACAGCACCTTGCTCCCGCGAGACGCCGGCTACGGCGACGGCGGCAAGCTTCCCGGTGATGTGCTGAAGGCCATGCTGCGCACTTCCGCCTTTCAGGGGACGTGCGAGCCCGTCCCCGATCGGGATCCAACGCGCGCGCCCACCTGCCCCGTCACCGACGCCGGGTACGTGGTGCGCGTGTCTCCCATCTTCGAGGCGGCCGGCGATACGCTTCTGGTATACGAAGCCGCCGACCGCTACGACACCAGGCGCTCCGGGGGGCACGAGCGCTTTCTCATGGAGGAGGCGTACAAGATCGTCCCGCGCGGAAAGAGCTGGCGCGTCGTGAGCAAAGCGCGCGTGCATGCGCCCTGATCCGGCCACCCGATACACTCACACAAAAAACTCGCGAATCCCTCGACAGGCGCGGCGCAACCGTCTAGTTTTACGTACGTTCTGTACCCTTTCATTCCACCCTGCAGCGAGGAGGTGATCCATTGTCTACTGACCCTAGTGCGGCGCGGATCGCCGGGAGCCGCTAAGGCTCCATCGAAACAGGATGACCTTGCGACTCCGCGCCGCTCGGTCACGAGAAGCGGGGCCCACTGTGCACAAGGGAGCACGGTGGGCCCCGTCCTCATCCGGCCGCCGCGCTCTCGAGGACCGGACGCAGCACCCTCCATACATTATCGGCCACCACCCGCGCACCCTTGGGATTGGGGTGGATGCCGTCAGCCTGGTTCAGAGAGTCCACTCCCGCAACGCCCTCGAGGAGGAAGGGGATGAGCGTCGCGTGGTTGGCGCGCGCGAGCTCGGGGAAAACTTCACGGAAGCTCGAAGTGTAGCGCGCCCCCAGGTTGGGCGGCGCTTCCATTCCGGCCAGAACTATCCGAGCATCCGGATGCTCGGATTTGACCGTGTCGATGATCGCCTGGATGTTCGCGCGCATCGCCGCCACGCTCAGGCCGCGCAGGCCGTCGTTGGCACCCGTCTCGATCACCACCACGCTGGCGGGCGACCGCATGAGCCAACCGATGGACTGCAGCGCACCCGCCGACGTCTCGCCGCTCACACCTGCGTTCACCACCCGGTAGTTTAGACCGAGTGAATCGATCTTATTCTGAATCAGAGCAGGGTATGCTTCGTCCGGGTCGGTGAGACCGAGACCGGCCGTCAGACTCGTTCCGACGAATACGATGGTGGGCTGCTCTTCGATCCCCCGATCGGTGGCGGGCCGGCCCCCGGAGGACCGCTCCGCTGTCGCGGAGGGTACACTTCCCTGCCCCCTGGAGTCGGCCCCGTTGCCTTCGCTCTTGCCGCACGCGACAACCACCGACGCCAACACGACCCAACTCGACACCGAGCGCATGCTAGTCGCCCGTAACCTTACCAAATCGTACCCCAGTGGTGGTGGCATCCTCACGGTACTTCACGATGTCTCCTTCGTGGTGCCCGATGGTGCGTTCGTCGCGATTGTCGGGCCGTCGGGGAGCGGTAAGACCACGCTGCTCGGCCTTCTCGCCGGCCTCGACATACCCACGAGCGGCAGCGTGTCGCTCGACGGGAGCGACCTCGGCTCGCTCACGGAAGATGCTCGTGCACGCCTCCGAGGGGAGAAAGTTGGGTTCGTATTCCAGAGCTTTCAACTCATCCCCACGCTCAGCGCGCTCGAGAACGTGCAGGTACCGCTGGAGCTGCGCGGCGATGCGCACGCGGGAACGAGGGCGCGCGAGCTGCTGGAGCGCGTGGGGCTCGCGGCGCGCGCGCATCACTACCCGACCCAGCTCTCCGGCGGCGAACAGCAACGCGTAGCGATCGCGCGCGCCTTCGCCAACTCGCCGCGTGTGCTCTTCGCCGACGAGCCCACCGGCAATCTCGACTCCGCCACCGGGGAGCCGATCATCGCGCTGATAGAAGAGCTCAACCGCGAAGCCGGAACCACGGTCGTACTCGTCACTCACGATCCGGGGCTGGCCGCCCGCGCCTCGCGCGTGATCAGGCTCGGCGACGGTGCGGTGGTACACGACAGCGAGCTCGCGGCATGAGGCGCTGGCGCAAGCTCGCATCGCTCGCGTGGCGCGACGCTCGCCCAGCGCGCCGCCGCCTCCTGCTCTTCACATCGTCAATCTCGATCGGCGTCGCCGCGCTGGTCGCGATCGACTCGTACTCGGCGAACGTGATTCGCTCCGTGGCCGATCAGTCGCGCGCCATCCTCGGTGCCGACCTTTCGCTCTCGTCGCGCCAGCCGCTGCCCGAGCCCGTCGTACAGCTGGTGGACTCGCTGCGCGCCGCCGGCGCCGACGTGGACTACGTGACGAGCTTCTCGTCCATGACCGTGGTACCACGGCTGAAGGGGACGCGGCTGGTTCAGGTGAACGCGGTGGGTCCGAAGATCCCGTTCTACGGTGCGATGAAGACCGACCCAGCGGATCGCTGGCGCTCGCTACAGACGGGCCACAACGCTCTCGTGGATGCGACGCTCATAGCGGGGCTGGGAGCGAAGCTGGGTGACACGCTGGTGCTCGGCAAGGCGCGATTTCAGATAGTCGGTACGCTCGTGGACGTCCCGGGCGACGTCGGAATCGCGTCCGCGCTCGGCCCACGAGTGTACATCGCGCATCGCTACGTGGAGGAGACGGGACTCCTCGGCTTCGGAAGCCGTGCCGAGTACGAGGCGCGACTCGCACTTCCACCAGGCATCGATGCCGACAGTTGGGAATCGGCGCACGTCGGTACGCTGCGCGCGGAGCACGTGCGTGCGCGGACCGTACGTGATACCGAACGCTCGCTCACACGCGGTGTGGACCAGCTGCACAGCTTCCTCGGTGTGGTGGGCCTCGTGGCGCTCCTCCTCGGCGGGATCGGCGTTGCGGCGGCCATCCGCGCGTACGTGGCCGAAAAGTCCGACCCCATCGCGGTGCTCCGCTGCCTGGGCGCGACTTCCGGCCAGGTGCTGACGATCTACCTGCTGCAGGCGGCCGCGCTCGGGCTCGCGGGCGCTGCGCTTGGCGCGGTGCTGGGAGTGGCGGCGCAGTTCGCGCTCCCGCTGGTGGTGGGCGACTTCATGCCGGTGGATGTGAGCCCGTCGTTCGAGCCGCGGGCCGTCATCGCGGGGCTCGCCGTGGGTGTGTGGGTCGCGACGATCTTCGCGCTCATCCCGCTCCTCGGCGTGCGGCACGTGACTCCGCTGCAGGCGCTGCGCAGGGAAGACGCGTCGCTCCCCGTGCGCCGCGCCACACGCGATCCAGTACGCTGGCTCGCCGTGGTAGCGCTCGTCGCCAGTGTGGTTGCGATAGCGATCTGGCGCGCCGACGACGTGAAGCGCGGCGCCGCGATGAGCGGAGCCATCGGCGCCGTGATCGTCGCGCTCTGGTTGGCCGCGCTCGCCGTGGCCTGGCTCGCCCGGCGCGTGCTGCGCTCGCACTGGCCATTCACCGTACGCCAGGGAGTGGCGAACCTCTATCGCCCATCCAATCAGACGCGCGCAGTGATGCTGGCGCTCGGCTTCGGCGCGTTCCTCATTGGGACGCTCTACCTCGTGCAGCGCAGTCTCCTCTCGCATCTCTCCTTCTCCGGCGGCGCGGTGCAGGCGAACCTCGCCTTCTTCGACGTACAGCGCGACCAGGTGGATGGCCTCGACTCGCTCATCCGGAGCGCCGGCGATCCGGTGCTGCAGCGAGTTCCGATAGTTCCCATGCGCATCGCATCGATCGGTGGTCGTCCCGTGGGCGAGCTGTCGCGCGAACGCTCTTCGTGGGCACTGCGGCGCGAATACCGCTCGAGCTATCGCGACACGCTCATCGGCTCCGAGCGCATCACCGCCGGGAGTTGGAAGCGCACGAGCGAGGGCACGACCGGTCTTCCCGCAGTCTCGGTGGAGCAGGACGTGGCCGAGGAACTCGGCCTCGCGCTCGGCGACACGGTGACGTGGGACGTGCAGGGCGTGCGCATCCCCACGGTGGTGGGCAGCTTCCGCGAAGTGAACTGGGCGCGCTTCGAGCCGAACTTCTTCGTGCTCTTTCCCCCCTCCGCGCTCGCCCGTGCGCCGCAGACCTTCGTCCTGCTCACGCGCGTGGATGGCGAGGGGCGCGCAATGCGCAGCGCCGCCCTCCAGCGCGATGCCGTGGACGCCTACGCCAACGTTTCGAGCATCGACCTCTCGGTCGTACAACAGACCGTATCCGACATCCTCGGGAAGATCTCGGTGGCGGTTCGATTCATGGCACTCTTCAGCATCGCCACCGGCGCCCTGGTTCTTCTCAGCGCCGTAGCCGCCACTCGCCGCCAGCGTCTGCGTGAAGCGGTTCTGCTCAAGACACTCGGCGCTACCCGCTCCCAGATCCGCAGCATCATGCTCGCCGAGTACGCCATCCTCGGTCTCCTCGGCAGCGCCGTCGGCCTCCTCCTCTCTCTCGCCGGCGCGTGGGGCCTCGTCCACTTCGTGTTCGACATCCCCTTCGCCCCCCTCGCCCCGCCCCTGCTCCTCCTGGCCGTACTCATGACCCTCCTCACCCTCTCCATCGGCCTCTGGAGCAGCCGCGACGTCTTCTCAGCCACACCCATGGCTGCTCTCCGCTGAGCGCGTGGCCGTCCTCAT
>DASSOX010000022.1:0-37395 GCA_035700125.1 Gemmatimonadaceae bacterium | reverse complement strand
AGCCGGTCGCATCAATTCACGATTTCAGACCTGACCCCGCCGTTACGATGAGCCAGGAATCCAACCATTCGAGGAAGAAGGTCCGATGTCGTATCGTTTCGTACTCCCCACTATCGCGGCCATCGCCTGCGGTGCAATGTCGATCGCTCCGTCCGCAGCTGCGCAGGGCGAGAGAATCGATGCTGCCACGGTAGCCCGCATCCGCGACGAGGGGCTTGGCCGCTCGCAGGTAATGGAGCACATCGTCTGGCTTTCCGACATCTACGGGCCGCGCCTCGAAGGAAGTCCGGAGAAGGCGGAAGCCGCCGACTGGGCTATGAAGACGATGAAGTCATGGGGGCTCTCGGATGTTCGGGAGCAGCGCTTCCCGTTCGGAAAGGGGTGGTCGCTCGAGCACTTCTCCGCCGAGATGATCGAGCCGCGCGTCTCGCCGCTGATCGCGTACCCCAAGGCGTGGACGCCGGGAACCGACGGTCCGGTGGAGGCGGAGGTGGTCCGCGCCGACATCACGAGCGAGGCGGATCTTGCGAAGTATCGCGGCAAGCTCCGTGGGAAGATCGTGCTCACCCAGCCGGTGCGGATGGTGCGGATGCTCGACGGCCGCATCGTCCTCCGGATGGGGGAGAAGGAGATCCACGAGGCGCTCTACGAACCGTCGCCAGCTCCCGTCGCGCGCCCTGGCGGCGGGAACGATCGCTTCCGCGCGATGCGCGAATTTCGCGACAAGCTCGACGACTTCTACAAGTCGGAAGGAGTAGTCGCACTCCTCGATCGCGGCTCCGATGCCGACTCCTCCGCCGGCGGAAGCGACCTGTCGTGGTATGCGCAGAAGGTGGACGGCGGCACGATCTTCGTCGGCAGCGGGGGGAGTCGCGACTCGAGTGCCGGGAGCGGCCTCCTGCAGATCACCGTGGCCGTCGAGCACTACAACCGCATGGTGCGCATCCTCGACCGAGGGATCCCGGTCCGTATGCGGCTCGATGTGAAGACCCGCTTCCACGATGAGACCACCCCGCGCGGCTTCAACATTCTCGCCGAGATCCCCGGCACCGACCCGAAATTGAAGGACGAGGTGGTGCTCATCGGTGCGCACTTCGACTCCTGGCACTCCGGCACCGGCGCAACCGACAACGCCGCCGGAAGTGCAGCGATGATGGAGGCGATGCGCATCCTGAAAACGATCGGCGTAAAGCCGCGTCGCACCATTCGCATCGCCCTTTGGGGCGGCGAGGAAGAAGGCACGCTCGGTTCGCGCCACTACGTGAGCGAGTACCTCGGCGACGCGAGCACGGGGAAGATGAAGCCGGGCTACGACCGCTTCGCCGCCTACTACAACATCGACAACGGCACGGGCAAGATTCGCGGCATCTGGATGGAAGGAATCGACGGCGTGAAGCCGGTCTTCGAGGCCTTCACGGCCCCGCTCCGCGATCTCGGCGTCGAGATCCTGAGCCCGCGCTCCGTGACCTCCACCGACCACCGCCCCTTCCGCGCCCTCGGCCTCCCCGCCTTCCAGTTCGTACAGGAGCGCTACGAGTACAACTCGCGCACCCACCACTCCAACATGGACGTCGTGGATCGCGTCCAACCCGACGACGTAAAGCAGATGGCCACGGTGGTGGCCACGATGGCCTACCTCACCGCGCAGCGTGACGAGAAGTTGCCGAGGGAGAGGAGGTAGGAAAGAAGCAGAGAGCAGATAGCAGAGAGCAGAGAGCAGGAGCCGCCAAGGCGGAGAGGGATTTCTCCCAACGAGCCGTTCCTGCTATCTGCTATCTGCCTTCTGCTCTCTGCTATCTGCTCTCTGCTATCTGCTATCTGCTATCTGCTTTCCCCCTTCCACACCATCGCGCGGTGGATGCGGTTCCAGCCACTGGGATGGTCGAAGAAAATGAATTCTTCCACGGGGCCCGGGTGCATCTTGCGGTACTCCGAGAGGTCCAGTGCGGCCAGGGCGAAGCCGTCCGGCTCGCGCGCGGCGTTGAGGCCGAACATGTCGGCCTCCGCCTCGGCGCTGCGAGTGATGGTGTTGGTTACTGGCGTCAGCACGAACAGGTACGCGGAGAAGATCGCTGCCAGCAACGGCAGGCCGGCTACATCGCCCACGCCGTGGATGCCCCACCGGCCACCCCACCGGGCGGAGATCCTTCCGAACGCCCACTGCACTACGGCGAATCCCACCGCGATGATCAGCGCGAAGTAGACCACTCCCTTGTAGACGTGGTTCAGCACGTAGTGGCCCATCTCGTGGCCGAGTACGGCGCGGATCTCCTCGGGCGTGCCGCGCTTCATCAGGTTGTCGTTGAGGCTTATCCTCACCGTGCCGAACATGCCGGAGACGTTCGCGCTTATCCGCTTGCTCTGCTTCGAGGCGTCGAACACGTAGACGTTGTCGGCGGGGATGCCGTTGGCGCGGGCCATCGAGAGGAGTTGCGTGCGAAGCGGGCTGTCGGGAAGCGGCTCGTAGCTGTTGAAGAGCGGTGCGATGTACACCGGCGCGATCGTGGCGCCGAGTACCAGCAGCACGATTGCCACCCCTGCCCCCCAGATCCACCAGTTGCGGGGAGATCGGCGGATCACGGCGTAGATGATGACGAGCGCGATCGTGCCGAAGACGACGCCCACGAGGAGCCCCACCAACTGATCGCGCATCCACGCCGCGAAGTTCTGGTTGGAGAGCCCGTAGGCGTGCTCACGGAAGAACCCCTGGTACAACGTGAGCGGGAATGTCAGGATCGCCGTAAGGATTATGTACTCCAGCGCATAGATCGCTGTCTGCAGCCAGCGCACGCGAGTGGCTCGCTCTGCCAGGTCGCGCATGCGCGCGGAGAGCCCGGTCCCGAGTAGCAGCCAGGCGACGCCGAGGCCGTACAGGAATCCCCATAGCAGCAACCAGTAGCCACCCTCGAAGTACGCGTCCGATCTCGCACGCGCCTCGGGCGAGAGTCTCGCCATGTACGCCTCGGTGGCGGCGTCCGGGTCGAAACGCTGGGCATCGATCCCGCCCTCGGGGCGGGCATCGTCCGTAGCGGCGCCCTGAGTCGCCGCAGGTGCCGGGTAGGCATTGGAAGCGAACGTCCCGCCGCCCTGCGACTCGAGCGCGGGTGCAGCCGCCAACAGGGTAAGCCAGCTGACGAGAAGCAGGGCAGACATGCGCGGCATCGGGAGGGCTCCAGTGGAGGATCGTGCCGGCCAATTTACGGATGCGATCTCGCACCGTGCCAGGGGACGCCGACCTCACGCCACCGATGCACGAAACTTCCCGGCGCACCAGGCGTAGGTCACGGTGTTCGAATACGGAGCAGCACCGGTCCCTCGCTGGCACGCGGTCGGAGCGCCGCCGCGTTCCGAGCGCCTTGCCAGCGCGCAGGCCACCCGGCATCATCCCGCGTGGTCCGGCCCTCATGTGCCGCTTCCGATCGCAACGCACCGCAGAACGATCGCCCCTCGCTACAAGTCCGTACCGCCAGTCCCCAGGAGCTTCCATGTTACGCGGTCTCGTCAAGTGTTCGTTGGCGGCAATCGCCGCCATCACGCTCTCCACAGCTGCGGCCAGCGCCCAGGACACAGCAGCACCGGGCTCGGCGCCACTTCTCCTGCGTGCGCCCGCGCTGAGCGCCAGCCAGATCTGCTTCACCTTCGCCGGCGACATCTGGCTCGTACCGCGTACGGGAGGCGTCGCGCGGCGCCTCACCGCGTCGACGGGTACGGAGGGTGGCTGCAAGTTCTCGCCGGACGGCAAGTGGGTGGCCTACACCGGCACCGTAGGCGACAACCCGGATGTCTTCGTCATCCCCGTCACGGGCGGCGCGGCGAAGCAGCTGACCTTCCACCCGGGCGTGGATCTCGTACGCGGCTGGACGCCGGACGGAAAAGTTCTCTTCACCTCATCGCGGCGCAGCTACACGTTGAGCTCCACCTCCACCGCACGCCTCTTCGTTCAGGGCGTGGACGAGGTCGCGCCTACTGCGATCGACCTGCCCAACGGATGGGATGGCTCGCTCAGCCCCGACGGGAAGCAGCTGGCATACATGCCGATCGCCAACGCCAACGAGATCTGGAAACGCTACCGCGGCGGCCGCACCACCGCAATCTGGATCGCGAAGCTCGCCGATGCGTCGATCGTGCAGATTCCGCGCGAAAACTCCACCGACAAGGAGCCGATGTGGGTTGGCGATACGATCTTCTTCCTCTCCGATCGCGACGGCCCCACCACGCTCTACTCGTACGCGCTCGCTTCGAAGCAGGTCGCGAAGCGGATAGACAACAAGGGGCTCGACATCAAGAACGCCTCGGCCGGCCCCGGCGGAATCGTGTTGGAGCAGTTCGGCTCCATCCGGCTCTACGATTTCGCCACCGGAAAGGACGCGCCGGTGAACATTCGCCTCGACGGCGAGCTCACGGGAGCGCGGCCGCACTGGGTGAACGTAGGCGACAAGCTGCAGCACCCTTCAATTTCGCCTACGGGAGTGCGCGCGGCCTTCGAGGCGCGCGGCGAGATCATCACCGTACCCGCAAGGAAGGGTGACGCCCGCAACATCAGCAACACCACCGGCGTCACCGAGCGCTTCCCCACCTGGTCGCCCGATGGACAGACTCTGGCATACTTCTCCGACTCCGGCGGCCCGTACCACCTCGAGCTGCGCGGCCAGACGGGGATGGGACCGTCGCGTCGCATCACGCTCGACGGCGACAGCGTCTACTTCTACGCACCCGTCTGGTCGCCCGACGGCAAGCGCATCGCCTACAGCGACTCGCGCTCCTGGCTCTGGATAGCCGATGTAGCCTCCGGCAAGGTCAGCAAGGTCGACGCCGATCCGATGGGCGCCGGCTTCAACGATGGCGGGATCCCCGTTACCTGGTCGCCCGACTCGCGCTGGCTCTCCTACTCGCGTTCCATCGCCAACCGGCTCGGCGCGATCTTCGTGTACGATGTGTCGAGTGGGAAGGCGACGCAGGTCACCGACGGGATGAGCGACGCACGCTCTCCCGCCTTCGATGCGAGCGGCAAGTACCTCTACTTCACCGCCAGCACCGACGCGGGACCGGCATCCGACTTCAGCATGACCACCTTCGACCATCCGGTCACCCGCAGTCTCTACGCGATAGTGCTGCGCAAGGATCTTCCCTCCCCCATGGCTCCCGAGAGCGACGAGGAAGAGGCGAAGGCCGACAGCGCCGCGAAGAGCGCCGCGCGCGCGGCGGCTGGCGACGTAAAGGGCGCGAAGGCGGCGAAGCCCGACAAGAGCGACAGCACCACGAGTGCACCGGAAGCCGTGCGCATCGACTTCGACGCCATCGACCAGCGCACCGTCTCCCTCCCGGCGCCGCCGAAGGGTTACATCGCCGTGCTGGCCGGGAAGGAAGGCACGCTCATCCTGGTGGAAGATCCGCTGGTGCCGGTGGATCTCCAGCAGGGTGGCCCGCCGCAGTTCGCGCTCTACAAGTTCGATCTAGGGAAGCGGAAGACCACTCCCCTCATCGACGGCGTGAGCGACTTCAGTCTCTCGCGCGACGGGCAGAAGCTGCTCTATCAGATGCAGGACAAGTGGGCCATAGCTTCCATCGATGCGCCGATCACGCCGGGCGACAGCGCGATCGACACCGAGGAGATCCAGGTGGCCACCGACCCGCGCGCCGAGTGGCGGGAGATGTACCACGAGGCATTCCGCCTGCAGCGCGCGTTCTTCTACGATCCGAACTACCATGGCCTCGACCTCGCGGCCACCGAGCGCTACTACGCGAAGTGGCTCGACGGGATCGGTAGTCGCGACGATCTCGACTACCTCTTCGAGGAGATCTTCGGCAACCTCACCGTGGGTCACCTCTTCGTGATCCCGGCAGACGAAGAATCGTCGAAGATCCCGAAGAACGGCCTCCTCGGCGCCGACTACACCATCGAGAACGGCCGCTGGCGCTTCGCGAAGGTGTACGCGGGCGAGAACTGGAACCCGGGCTTCCGCGCACCTCTCACCCAGCCGGGTGTGAACGTGCAGGCTGGCGAGTATCTGCTCGCCGTGAACGGCCGTGAGCTCACCTCGGCCGAGAACGTGGATCACGCGCTCGCGGGCACCGCCGGGAAGTCGGTGGTTCTCCGCGTGGGGCCGAACCCGGATGGCAAGGGTGCCCGCAACGTGACGGTCGTGCCGCTCGCGACCGAGACGATGCTGCGCCACCTCGCGTGGATAGACCAGAACCGCCGCACGGTCGAGAAACTCTCCGGCGGTAAGCTCGGTTACATCTACGTGCCGAACACCGCGAACGCGGGCTACACACGCTTCAACCGCTACTTCTTCGCGCAGCAGGACAAGAAGGGCGCCGTGGTGGACGAACGCTTCAACGGCGGCGGCAACATCGCCGACTACATGATCCACTACCTGCAGCGCGAGCAGCCTTTCAACTACGTGGCGGCGCGCTACGGCGACCCGCTTCCCATCCCTGCTGGCGCGATCTACGGGCCGAAGGTGATGCTCATCAACGAGTACGCAGGTTCCGGCGGCGACGAGTTCCCCTGGCTTTTCAAGCATTTCAAGGTGGGCCAGGTAGTCGGTACTCGCACCTGGGGGGGACTGGTTGGAATCGGCGGCTACCCGCCATTCATGGACGGCGGCTACGTCACCGCACCGCGTGGTGGGCTCTGGGCGCCCGGCGAGGGGTGGGCGGTCGAGAACAAGGGCGTGGCTCCCGATGTGGAAGTGGAGCTCGATCCTGCCGCCTGGCGCGCGGGACACGACTCGCAGCTCGAGCGGGCGGTGGCGATTCTCATGGGCGAGTTGCAGAAGGCGCCCCCGGTGGAAGCGAAGGTTCCTCCCTTCCCAACATGGGCGACGCCGAGCAACGCGACGTTCAATCACCAGAAGCCGTGAGCGCTGCCTGATGGCGAAATACCTTGCACGGTCGTCGTTCGCGCTGACGTTCGCGACGGCGATACTCGTGGCGCCGCTCTCGTCACAGAGCGGTGCCGCGGGCTCTCCGGGCCATACGCGCCCGATCACGATCTCGCACGCAGTGCGCGCCACCGGTCCGATAGAGCTCGATGGCCGGCTCGACGAGCGGGCGTGGGAGTCGGCGCCGGTGACGGACTCGTTCACCCAGGTGAATCCCGACGAGGGGAAACCGGCCAGCCAGAGGACCGAGGTACGCGTGGTCTACGACGACCAGGCGCTGTATGTCGGCGTGCGACTGCACGACACAGGGCAGATCACCGCGCGGCTCGGTCGCCGCGACATGCCGCTCGGCGACTCCGACTGGTTCGGCCTGATGATAGACAGCTACCACGATCACCGCACTGCTTTCGGCTTCGACGTGAATCCCGCCGGCGTGCGCCGCGACGAGGTGAAGACGATCGACGTGGACGACAACTCGTGGGATGCAGTGTGGCGAGTGGCCACCAGCGTGGACTCTGCGGGTTGGACGGTGGAGTACCGGGTTCCCTTCAGCCAGCTCCGCTTCTCGAGCGACAGCGTGCAGACGTGGGGCGTCCAGTTCGAGCGCCTGATCGGACGCAACCAGGAGTACTCCGTTTCGACCTTCATCCCCAAGAGCATCCGCGGCGGGGTACCGCAGTACGGCCACCTCGAGGGACTGCGCGACATCCCCGCGGGGAAGCGTCTCGAGGTGCTCCCGTATGTGGTGAGCAAGGCCGAATACATCGACCCGGGGCTGAATCCGTATCGCGGCAGGTCGGAGTACTCGGTTTCGGGAGGAGTGGATCTGCGCTACCGCGTTGCGTCGAACCTCACGCTCAATGCCACCTTCAACCCGGACTTCGGGCAGGTGGAGGTGGATCCAGCGGTCATCAACCTCGGCGTCTACGAGACATTCTTCGAAGAGAAGCGACCATTCTTCCTCGAGGGGAACGAGATCTTCGACTTCGGTGCGGGCGGGACCAGCGGCGGTCGCCTCTTCTATTCGCGGCGCATAGGCCGCGCGCCCACGCTCGCGCCGCCCACGCCGCTGGCCGACATCCCCACCACGACGACCATCATCGGCGCGGGGAAGTTGTCGGGGAAGGTGGCCGGCTGGTCGCTGGGCGCCCTCACCGCGGTGACCGCACGCGAGGAGGCACGCTACCGCGACGGCGATGCGATCGATCAGCGAGCACCTGTCGAACCGCTCACTGGCTACGTGGTGACGCGTGCGCGTCGCGAGCTGAATGGCGGACGCTCGCTGCTGGGTGGAACGATCACGGCTGTGGAGCGCGACCTGAACTCGGATGTGCTGCGCGAGAATTTCCGCTCGAGCGCGCTCGCGGGCGGCGTGGATTTCAGACACGAATGGGCCAACCGGAGCTGGGTGCTGCGCGGCGACGCGGAGTTCAGCCGGATCGCCGGAAGCGCGCCCGCCATCCTCGCGGTTCAGCGCGCGTCGAACCACTACTTCCAGCGTCCCGACGCGACGCACCTCGATCTCGACAGCGCCGCCACCTCACTCTTCGGCTACTCGATGAACGCCGAGTTGACGAAGCAGGCGGGCGAGCACTGGCGCGGCTCGCTGGCCGGGGCGCTCACGAGCCCGGGATACGAGGTGAACGACCTGGGCTTCTCGTATCGTACGGACCGCCGCGATGTGGAGGCGAACATCAGATACCTGGAGAACACGCCGGGGAAGCTGCTACGCAACTGGTCGGTGAGCGCGGACGGGCGTCTCGAGCGCAACTACGCCAACCAGCCGATCCAGTCGCTCGCTACGCTCTCCGCGTCGGCGCGCACGCTCGATTACTGGTCGCTCCAGCTCAACCTGCAGCGCTCGTTCGAGGCGGTGGACGATCGCCTCACGCGCGGCGGACCGCGCGCGATCCGGCCGGCCGCCAACCGTGCCACGTTCTTCGTCTCGAGCGACGTGCGGCAGCCGGTGACGGGAGAGCTGCAACTCTCCGGAGAGAGGAGCGACTTCGGCGGCTCGTCGTGGAACGCCGGCCTCACGCTCGGCCTCAAGACGTCCACGAGCTGGAACCTCAGCATCGGCCCCACCTTCCTGCGGGCGAAGGTCCCTGCACAGTACGTAGGCACCATTCCCGATGCCGCTTACACGCCCACCTACGGCGCGCGCTACGTTTTCGCGCCCATCGAACAGACCGAAGTGGGTCTGGAGACGCGCCTCAACGTGACCTTCACTCCTGCGCTCTCGCTGCAGACCTACATCCAGCCGCTCATCTCGAGCGTTGATTACGGCAATGCGATCCAGCTCCTGCGGCCGAATTCGTTCGACTTCGAACCATATGCTGGTGCCGTTCCGGACCTCGACTTCAATCTGAGATCGTTGCGAGGCAATGCCGTGCTGCGCTGGGAGTGGCGGCCCGGATCGACGATCTACGCAGCGTGGCAGCAGAGCAGGCAGGACGTGGCCGCGCTGGGGGACTTCTCCTTCGGCAGAGACAGGAGAGCGCTCTTCGACACGCGGCCAGACAACATCTTCCTCGTGAAGATCGACTACTGGCTCAACCCGTAGGCGCCGCCCGGCTCGGAGCCGCAGACCCCATGGAAGCCGGGACCGCGGCGGCGCCTCCGATCCATCCTTCCCGCTCGATGAGCCGGGTGATGTGCGCCAGGTGATGCTCGGAGTGCCAGCCATACATGGCCAGCATCTGGTCCAGCGTGAATGCGCGACCGTGCTCCGGGTGCCTCAGGGTGCGCGCGAAGCCATCGCTCGATAGCGAGCGAAGCAACGCGACCCAGCGCCGGTGCAACGCCTCGAGCAGGTCGAGCGACACCTCTGGTTCGCAAGCGGCTGTATCCGGCAGCTCGGCCCACGCGGTCTCGTCGTACGGCTTGATGGTGGGCTCATCTTCCGTGAGTGCGAGCTTGAAGCGCGTGTAGGCGTTCAGGTGGCTGTCGGGTATGTGGTGGACGAGTTGATGAACCGTCCACCCGCCCGGACGATACGGCGTCCGCCACCGCTGGGGAGTGAAGGCGGCGACTGCCGCGCGGAGGCGCCGCGGAAGTGTCTCGATGCTCGATATGAGCCGTTCGCGCTCCGGGACCGAGAGCGCGCCGGTCGGCATCTCGAAGCGGCCAATCGGATAGCGCAGATCGTCGGCCTCGCTCATGGGATGTTCACCCCGTAGCTATCGCGCAGGATTTTCAGGTGATGTGCCACGTGACCGGCGGCGATATAGACCAGCGCACGAGCGCTTACCGCTGCTTCATTCGCGATGCCGTGCCGTGCGAGCTCCTCCGGCGTGAGTCCGTTGACCAACTGTAGAGTGGCGTTGCGCACACTGAGAAACTCGTCGAGCAGCTCGCCGAGCGGCCGCTGATCGAAGCGCGCGCCGGCGACGTACGCGTTCTGATCGAACCCGGCGAGCGGAGTGCGGTCGCCGCGGCTTATACGGAACAGCCGGTATGAGAAAACGCGCTCGGTATCGGCAAGATGGCCGAGCACCTCCTTGATGCTCCACTTGTCAGGTGCGTAGCGGGCGAGCGCCTGCTCTTCCGTGAGCGAGGCGCACATCGCTCTCAGCGAATCACGCTGGCCCTCCAGGAGGGCGAGTGGGTCGTGCTCACGGGCAAGGGCGACGTAGCCGGCGTAGTAAGGCACGTACTCGTCGGCTACCGGTGGGGCGATTCTCTGACGACTCATGGCGCGGATATGGGCTGTGGGGTGGAGTCGCTGGTAGTGCCATGGCGCGACGGGGTCGGACTCCATCGGGCTACGGCCTGCAACGGTCCAACCGGCAGGCCCGAGCCGCGGTTCCCGATGCTCGCACAATCTAGCGCGCGGCCGGGGGCAGGCCAGTATCCGCCCGCCGCCAGCCAGCCGTCAGGCGGTGGCGTCCGTCATCACGCGCGAGTCGAGGCGCCGCATCATGTTCGTGAACACCGGAGCGATCTCGCTGTCGAACTCCGTGCCCGAGCGTTCCTCCAGGTATTCGAGTGCCCGCTCTATCTCCCACGCCGCCCGGTAGGGGCGGTCGGTGCAGAGCGCGTCGAACACATCGCACACGTGGACCACGCGGCTCGCGTAGTGGCAGTCGCGCCGGAAGCGCATCTGCGGGTAGCCGCCGCCGTCGATCATGATGTGGTGCTCGTACGCCACCGTGGCCGCGAGGTCGAGCCGCTGGTCGCCCTCGAGGATGATCCGCGCGCCGTCCACGGGGTGTGCGTTGAGGACGGCCCGCTCGGAATCGCTCAACTTCCCCGGCTTCACGAGGATGTCGCGGGGTACCCGCACCTTGCCGATGTCGTGCAGAAGCCCCGCCGTGCCGAAGGCACGAGTGTCCTGGGCGCCGAAGCCGAGCGTCTCCGTCAGAGCCATCGCCAGCACTGCGACGTTGATGGAGTGCGTGGTGGTGTACTGGTCGAAGTCCTTCATCTGCATGAGCGGCATCACGATCTTCCCGCTCCCGTGCATCGCCACCGCCAGCGATCGTACCACTGCCTCCGCTTCCAGCAGTGCGAGCGTCCCGGTGGATTCCATCTCTCCGTGGATCCAGCGAACGGCGTCGGCCTCTTCGCCCAGCGAATACGAGATGGTAGCCGTGGGAAGCGGCCTGCGCTCGGCAACGTGCTCGGACTCGCGCGCCTGGCCAGGGAGTCCAACCGCGCCGTACCGGATGCGGCTCGCGCGCGTGGCACGCACGAGGGTGGAGAGCGCGGTGCCGCCGGTCAGTCGCTTCTCGATCTCGATCAGCGATCCCAGATACTCGTCCGCCGCGATTCCGCCGTCGATCTCGAGGCGCTGCACCCCCGCCAGAGCGAGGCGTGACGACCACTCCCAATCGCTCAGCTCGCGCATCGCGCGCTTCCCGCACACCACCTCGTTCATGAGAAAGCTGAACTGGAGCCGCCCACTCTCGGAGAGCGCCAACTGCAGCCGCTCGTACGATTTCTCCACCGCGGCCATGGTCGTGGGATGGCCGTCGCCGTAGAGCGAGAGCGTGGCGATCGCCCGAGTGAAGGCGAGCAGGAAGTCAGCGGGTGCGCTCACGCCGGCGACTGCTCCTGCACCGCCGCTGCTCGCACCGCTGGATCGGGATGGCGCGATGCGCTCTGCAGAACGGCGGCAACTCTCGGCTCGGAAGCCCACCTGCTCGCGAGCCCGGCGAGCGCCACGAGCGCGCGCGGAGACCCTTTCGTGAGCCGGCTCCCTCTGAACCATCCGCGACTCTTCACTACATACTCCATGAGAACCTCCACAGCGGCGGGGTCGTCCACCGACGCGACGACGCGTATGGCAAGCAGCTCAAGCTCCGCGTCGAGCGTGTGCGCGGCGAGCCGCTCCCGGATGATTTCGAGCGCCCCCGCCGGACACCGATCCATGGCCCGACCCAGACCGAGGCGTACTATCTGATCGTCGCGATCGCGCAGCGCGATGAGAATGCCTGCATCGCGCTGCGTCTCCTGCTCGAAAAGGACGCGCACCGCCTGCCGGCGCACGCGAGAGTCCGCGTGCGAGGCGTACGGCATTGCGGAGAAGCCTTCGGGCAGCTCATCCATCCCCTCGAGCAGCGACAGCATGTTGCGCTGCACGTACCATGGCGCCCCGGGAATCCGCGCCGCCACCGCCGGACCGATGACCGATCCGAGCGCTCCGAGATGATCGAGCAGCCCGCGCCTGCGCGCCCGCGCCTCCGCAGCAGCGAGCGCATCGAGGAGCGGCTCCGCTGCCTCGCCGCCGAGGTTGGTGACCATCCAGCAAACCTCCCGCGAATCCACCGGCGCTTCATCGAGCAGCGTGCGCAGATGGTCGGGTGTGGCGAGGCACGCCACGATGGCAGAACCCGCCGCGTTTTCCTCGGCCACGCCATCCAGCATCTCCACGATGGCGGCCAGCTCGCCGCGCTCCGCCATGGCCAGCACCGCCTCGCGCAACATGGGCCCGGCCGCTCCGACTTCGATGCTCATCTGCACGAGCCGGGTATCCTCGCAGCGGTACACGGAATCGTCGGCCACCGCGAAGAGCGGCCGCTCGATGGACATCTGCTCCAGCATCGCCCCGTAGCGCGCCGAGCTCGGATCGGGAAGCGTCCACCCCGATACCAGCTGCTGGATCTGCGTGCGCAGGGCGAGCTCCGCCTCCGGCTTGACCTCGGGTGCGCCGCGCTCTGCGTGCAGCGCCAACTTGCTGAAGAGCCGCATCAGCGAGCCCGAGATCACCTGCTGCGAGCCCTCGGCAGCTGCCTGTACAAGAGTGAGCGCAGCATCCACTGCCATCCCTCTGGATGCATCGAGGAGAAAGCGCCTGCGCTGGGTGAAATCTCCGCCCTGCTCGAGAATACGCCGGAGCTGCTCGGGCTCCAGCGCGCCAACCAGCTCCGACACTCTCCTGCGCAGCAGCGCCGACTCGGCCTTGTCGCCGCTGGAAAGCTCGTTCGAGATCTGCAGGAGGTAGCCGATGATGACCTGGTCGTACGCCTGCTCGCGGGCATGCGCGTTGATCGCGTCCGCCACGACGACGGGATCCGTGGGTGTCCGCTCGATGTTCTCGTCGGACTGCAGCGCGGCGCGCGCCAGGTCGAGCCAGAGCTGCGACGTTCGATGCTGAGTGCTGGAGGTGGCTACGCTCTCGGTGGGGTCATCAACCAGCTCGAGCTGGTCGTACGTGAGCGGGAGCAGCCAGATGTGCTCCGACCGGAAGTGAGCGCTCCGCTGGGCGGCATCGATGGCCGCGTTTTCACGATCGGGATCGGTGGCGAGGACGCGCAGCATGGCATCTATCTCGTCCACGCGCACTCCGTCGAGAAACTTCACCGCTCCCACGCCGTGGCGATGCAGGTGCTGCGCGAGTGCCTGGAGGAGCGGATTGCGCGAGTCGGTGGCCAGCCCCTCGATGATGAGTTGATGCCGCGCCACACCCAGCGCCAGCGAGCCGCGCTCGCGCAGGAGAGTATCGAGCCGCCGCGCTACGCCGGCCCTGGCCACGTTCAGCGAGGGGTGGCCGTCCGGGTACATGCCGTGCTTGTGCAGCGCGATCGAGAGCTCGATCACGAAGTCGGAAAGATCCCGCGGCAGGACCGTGTTCGGCTGCTTGGCCGGGAAGGCTTCCGTGCTCATGGGCGGAGGCGGCGGCTGGGCATGGTCGATAACAATTCGACCACTGGGACCGGCGAGTGGTAACGCGGGGACGATTGGAGCAAACGCCGCCGAAGCGGCCCGATCGAGCTGTCGATCGCGACGGCCGGGGCAGACTACTCCTCCCCCGCCCTCCTCGGGTCCTCCCTCGGCCACAACTGCTGCAGCGTCATCACCGGCTCGGTCGCCACGTAAAGCGGTGCGTTCCGCTCCTCCGGAACTGACCATGGAAGATCGATCCGCCCAGCCGGCTGGACGTTGCCGTAGAACGCTCTGAGATCGCTTTCGTCTATGCCGATGCTGACGAGCACTTCGCCCGGGAGCCTGCCCGGTCCGAAGAACCAGTACGTACCACAGGTACATATCGCATGGGGAAGCCCCAGCGCCGGGCCGTAATAGTCGATCGCGCCCGCCTCGCCGTAGTTCTCCGCCGCGATTACCGCTCTGGCGCGCTGCTCGGGCGGGAGCGAGTCGTACACCCGCGCAACCGCCCGCACCCGCTCGGGCCAACCGAGCATGTCGGCGTAGTCCTGCGGCAGTTGCAGCGTCTGACCGGTGTTCGTGGTAACGGCACCGCCGGGACCGAAGCTGGCGTAGCGCGCCATCTTCTCCGGTGCGAGCACGGGCAGGCCGAATGGAAGCGCGAAGGCGCCGTTCACGGCTATCGCGACGACGATCCCCGCTCGCACTACCACCCGGCCGCGATCGTGCGCGAGGTAGTCGCTCACCCGCTCGGCCCATTCGGCGCCCGCGCCGAGCAGCACCGGGTAGACGGGGAGGAGGTAGTACCCCTTCCCGTGCATCGCGAGGAGGATGAGCAGCGCGCCGGTGCAGCTCAGCGCCACGACCCGGAAGGGCGCGCGGCGCGCGAGCTCCCAGAGTCCGGCCACCGCGAAAAAGAATGAGGGCCCGAGCATCTCGAGCTGGCTCCCGAAAAAGCCAGCCACTGTGACGTGCGCGAGCTGCTCGGCGCCGAGCTCGCGAGCGTAGAGGATAGCGGGCCAGCCGGTGCGGATCTGCCCCGCGATGCTGGGGGCGCCGATCACCAGCGCAATGGCGGCGGCAATCCATGGCCAGCGAGTGGCGAGCCAGCGACAATCGGGTAGGATGATCAGCGCGGCCGCCACTGCAACGCCGATGATCCCGATGCTGAATTTCGTGAGAAGCCCGAAGCCGCCCGCCAGTCCTACGAGGATCCACCAGCGCGGGTCCCCGGTGCGGCCGAGCTTGAGGAGCGCGAAGAGAGCGACGGTCCACGCGAGTTGGTCGAGCACCACCGGCTGAAAGAGCGCGCCCGAGCGCATGAACGCCGCGCAGGCGATCACCATGAGCGCAGCGAGACCCTGCGCATAGCGCCCGCCGCCCAGCTCGCGTGCGGTGAGCGCGGACAGAACCACGAGCGCGGTGGAGAAGAGCGCCGGGACCATGCGCAACGCCTCCACGCTCACGCCGAAGGTGTGCCGCATGAACTGGGCGAGAATCGCGATGGCGGGAGGGAAGTCCATCCCCCAGAGCCGCAGATGCTCGCCCATGGCGAGATATAGGAATTCATCACGATGGACCCCATAGGGCGTGATGATCGCCGTGACGAGATGCATCCCGAGCTTCACCGCTACCGCGGCCACGATCACCCAGAGCACGAGCGCCGCTGGCCCAGTGGGGTGCATCGCACTCTTCACTCGCGAGAGCCCTCTCGCCGGCCGAACGTCGAAGTTCTGTTTGCGGAGCGCCTCGGATGCTCTCATCGCGTAACCGCCGGTACGTTTAGTGCGCCGGGCATCGAGCGATCTGGGAGGGTGATTGCAGACATTTCTACCGGTAGCGGACTTCAGGGAAGCGGCGCGGATCCTCGATTGGCGCCGCCTGGGAAAGCAGCGCGTGGAGGCGTGGATGATACATGACGTCATCACGAATCCGGAGTCCCGCTGGACCAGCTGGCGCCACCACCCCGTAATGCCGATGTGGCGCGGATACGAGGACGCGTTGAGTCTCTACTTCTGGAGCATGGTGGATGAGTGGCGGCGACGCGGCTACCGGAGCACGATAGAGCTTCCGCACCCCGTGGGGAAGGTAGTGCTTCCGCCCTGGCTGGGCGATGAACGCCTGCACTCATCGCACAGGAGCAATCTGCTCAGGAAAGAGCCGGGATGGTATGGCGAATTCGGGTGGAGCGAACCGCCCGACCTCCCCTACTGGTGGCCCGGCACCGCCCATCCCGGGCGCTGAGGGCAGCTCCCCGACGGCACGCCGGCCGCACCGTACTCCCCGTTCATTCTCCCCCCGTGCCGTGAGTTATCGGCGCTCTCCCTCTACGACATAGAACGCAAGCTCCATCCGGAGCCACAGCCCTCGGGCCAGCGCGCGCGCTAACTGGCGCAGCGACTTGTGCTTCCGCACGTGCACGAGCGTGGTCCGGCGCCTGCCTTCCACGCGGCCGTCGCCGTCGTCGGAGATGAAGTGAGCTCGTCTCCGCGACCATCCACCTCCAGCAACGGGAGAAGCGCAATGGAGCACGTTCACGAGCAGTACATCGCGCGACGTATCGAGCGCGACAAGCGAGTACTCGATCGGGCCCTGACCGATCCCGACTTCCGCAGGCAGCTCGTCCAGAGGCCGCACCAGTCGCTCTCCGACCTGTACGCAGTCTCGATCCCGGAAAGCGCCGACGTTCAGGTGTTCGAGGAGAGCGACGAGAGCCACTTCGTGGTCATCCCGCCCGACATGTCGGGCCTCTCCGAGGAGCTTACCGATGAGCAGCTCGAGGCTGTCGCAGGAGGGTGGTTCGTCCAGCTCATCTGGACCACGATCTGTGTGGGCAGCGGAAAGCCCGGCGGCACCTGAGCGGCACGTCACACCAGAGTCGCTTCTTCACTAGCAGGAAAACCACTCAATCGACACGGAGGCGGTATCATGCCCACGATCCAGGAGATGTACATCGACAAGCGCATGGAGCGCGAGCAGCAGGTCCTCTCGAAGGTGCTCAGCGATCCGGATACGCGTGCGGCGTTGCGGGAGCGGCCGAAGGCGACGCTCGAGTCCATCTACGGCGTGCAGTTCCCCGAGGACACCGACATCCGGGTGCTCGAGGAGCAGATCGGGAGTCACTACGTCGTGCTCCCACCAGAGGGACTCGGCGTTGGCGGCGAGGAACTGAGCGATGAGCAGCTCGAGACCGTCGCTGGTGGGTGGTTCATCCAGCTCATCGCGACCTCCATCTGCTTCGGCAGCGGCGATCCAGGCGATACGAGCGTGCCGGACATTCCGGTGGTGCCAGTCTGATCGCCGGCCGACAAACGAGCTACGCATTCCATGCATACGTCAGTGCGAGTGACCAGCGACGGACGCGGTCATCTGGAAGTGAGCGCCACGCCGGCTCGCTCCACTGACGGTGCAGGCGGCCAGGACCGCCACAATGAACTCGATGCGCGCGAGGTGCGCGAACGGGTAGTCGGGATAGTGGAGCGAGCGAGCTACATGCATGAGCGTCTTACCAGTAAGATGGTTACATATCCGGCTTCGAGCGACGCATTCTCCGACGCATCGCTCGAGGCCTGGCGCACGACGGCGGCCAAGGGCGATGACGCCGATTTCACCCGCCGTCTCGCACTCGATGGTCTCGACCCGTGTAGCGCACGTCGCGCGGTTGGCATGCTGCGCATGGCGCCGAACTCCACGCTCCCGGAGTGGGCGCGGCTCGTGGAGCGCTACATCCACGCTCTGCGCAACGCCGATCGAAGTGCGGCTGCTGGCGGCGACCCTACCCCCTTCGTGCAACTCTTCATCCCATTCGTGGAAATCGTGGAGCGCGACCGCGAGCACAAGGTGGCCGATGCGCTGCGACACGTTTCCCGCGCGGCGCGCCAGCGTCTCCGTACGGCGCTGCTCGGGCGTCTCGCACGCTCGGCGGCTCCGATCCTTCAGGAACGGTTCGAATCGTACTTGGCGTCGCGCGCGACAGACCCGGCACGGTCGTGGAAGACGGAGCGCATCGATCCAGTAGATGGCGCGCCAGTGAGCGGAGCGTATCTCGACTACGTAGGGGAGATGCTGGACGGCGGGATGAGCCGCCTCCTCGTCGAGCTGCCCGTCCTCGCTCGCATCATGGCTACCACCGCGCTCCTCTGGCGCGATGCAAGCGCCCAGTTTCTCCTGCGCCTCGAGGCGGATCGTGCCGCGATCGCCGAATTTCTTGCAGGCGGCTCGGAGCCCGGTCTCCTGGTGGACATCGACGCCGGGCTCTCCGATGCACACTCCGGCGGCCACACGGTTCACATTCTCACCTTCGCATCCGGCCTGCGCCTGGTGTACAAGCCGCGCCCCCTCGGAGTGGATGCAGCATTCGAGGCGCTCCTGCACTGGGCGGCGGAGCGCGGCGCACCACTGCCAACCCGCAACACCGCTACACTCGCCCCTCGCGTCCTCGACCGCGGCGGCTACGGCTGGGCAGAGTACGTCGAGCACGCCGCATGTGCCGACCCGTTGGCGGTACGGCGCTACTATGAAAATGCCGGTTCGCTCCTCGCACTCCTGCACGGATTGGGAAGCACCGACTGCCACTACGAGAACATCGTGGCGTGCGGCGATCGGCCGGTCATCGTGGACCTGGAGACGGTGCTGCAACCGGAGATCGAACGCGCGGAACCGCCGCTCGATCGCGCACGCAACCTCGGTGCGCGCCTGCTCTACGATGAATCGGTGCTCCGTACCGGTATGCTCCCGGCATGGCAGGGCGCGGGAGGCGACAGCGCCTACGATACCGGCGGCTTCTCAGCGACAGCGGGGCAGACCACGCCGTTCGGCGCCGTGCGTTGGCGCGCGATCAACACCGACGCCATGCAGTTGGAGCGCCTGCGCGCTACGATCGGCACGCATCCCAACCTGCCCACCCTCGAAGGCCGGCCCGTATCGCCCGCCCAGCACGTAGATGACATCGTGCTCGGCTTCGGCAGAATGTATGAGTGGCTCTCAGCGCACCGCGATGCGCTCCTCGCGCCCGGCGGACCCGTAGCACGTCTGGCACGCGAGAGGGTGCGCTTCATAGCGCGGCCGAGCAGCGTTTACGATCACGTGCTCCGCCGTTCGTTACGGAAGGGCGTGCTGCACGATGGTGCGGCCCGGGAGATCGAGCTCGAGCTTCTCGCGCGCGGACTTCTTCCGCTCTCGCGCGAGCTCTGGCCACTCCTCGAGGTGGAGAAGCAATCGCTCGCGCAACTCGACATACCGCTGTTTACCATACCCGGCGACGCTACGGTAATGGCGCTTGGCGATCGCTCCATCCACCTGGCGCGATCCGGACTCGATGTGGCGCGCTCGCGTATTCAGTCGCTGGGGCCTGAGGGACTGGAGCGGCAACGACGCATCATCCGAACAGCATTCGCACTGCGCTACTTCTACGAGCGCGATGGGACGCGCGCTCGCCACCCTGCGCCGTGGCCGGAGGAGAACGCGCTCGACACGCCGCCTCTCACGCGTGGGGAGATCATCGCTGCCGCCATGGAGCTCGCCGCCGGCATCGAGCGGTTGGCTTTGGTGGACTGTCGCGGCGATCCGGCCTGGATCACGACCGAGCCGATCTCCTCCGCTGGCCATGCCCGCCTCCAGGCTACCGGGTATGGCCTGTACGACGGCCTGGCAGGGATCGCGCTCTTTCTCGCCGCGGCCGCGCGCTGCAGCGACGATCCACGGATCACCCGCCTCGCGCGGCGCACGCTCTCACCTCTCCGCGAACGGCTACGATCTGCAGTTCCGGCGTACGTGGACGAATACGGGGTCGGCGGTGCACGCGGCATCGCCTCCATCGTCTACTCACTTCTGCGCTGCGGCATCTCTCTGCAGGACGATGCCGTAATCGATGACGCCGTACACGCCGCGCGTCAGCTCACGCCGGAGCAGATCGAACGTGACACGAGCTTCGATGTTCTCTACGGTGGCGCCGGGGTCATCCTCGCCCTCCTCGCGCTCCACAAAGTGCGCCGCTCCGACGAGCTTCTCGAACTGGCGCACAGGTGCGGCCGGCATCTCCTCTCGCGTCGGCAGCCGACGCCGGGCAGGGACGGGACCATACACCACGCGTGGCCGACCGTCGGCGGCCGCGTACACGTGGGCTTCGCGCACGGCTCCGCCGGGATCGCCCTCGCGCTCCTCCGCCTGCACGTGGCCACGGGGCTCACCGACTACCTGGACGCGGCGCTCGATGCGATAAGACACGAAGATTCGCTCGCCCGGGGTTCGCGTGGAGAGTCGCCGGTCTCACCTGCCGCGCCGGACATTCCACTCGCCGTGCGAGATCGTGCAGCACCGCCCACCAACTGGTGCCGGGGGACGGCCGGCATCGGTCTCGCCCGTCTATCATGCGCGGCGGGTTCGCACGCCACCGAGTTGCGGGCGAGTGCCGAACGCGCGGTGCAGGACGTTGTACGGAGTACCGGACCCGCGGCGGCCCCTCTCGACGGCGCCTGCTGCGGTATCACCGGAGGTGTGGAGCTCCTCCTCGCCGCGGGTCTCCGGTGGGGCGATGCCGGCCTCCTCTCGGCTGCCCACCGGCGTGCATCCTACATGGTACGGCGGAGCCGCGCCGCAGGCGCTTATCGCCTCTCCGTTTCGCCGGGCGCCCAGATATACGACCCTTCGCTCTATCGCGGGACGGCAGGAATTGGCTATGGTCTATTGCGGCTCTGCCATCCCGAGCTGCTCCCCTCGTTTCTGTCGTGGGAATGAACGCCGGTTGGATCTTCAACAGGAGATGGTGAGATGACATCTGCACAGCTTTCCTCGGCATCGCTCTCCGCCCCTCCCGGCCCTCGACGCAGACTGGTCAGAGCGCTCCGCTTCCCGCTCGTCAGGATCGTGCTCGCCGTGATAGTGGTGAGCATCGCGATGAATCTCACGAAGGCGATTCTCGGGTACGCCGGTCTGACCGCCGTGCGCGGTGCGCCGCATCGCCTCGCGCTCCTCCTCCTCGGAACGGTCGCCACGATCGGAGTGGTTCACGCCGCCTACATCGCCTACGTGCATTACGTGGAAGGGCGGGCAGCGAGCGAGTTCGCCCCGACCGGCGCGGTGAAGGAGCTGGCCGTCGGCGCGCTGATCGGTGCGGCAATCTTCTCGGCGGCGATCGCGGTCCTCTTCGCAGGCGGCTGGTACGGAGTCACGGGGACGAATCCCTGGACGGCCGCGCTGCCCTCGCTCCTCGCTGCTGCCGGAGCCGCGTACGTGGAGGAGCTCATCGTGCGCGGAATTCTCTTTCGCAACCTGGAGGAGATGCTCGGAAGCTGGCTCGCACTCGGCATCACCGCGCTTCTCTTCGGACTCGCACATCTCGCCAATCCGAATGCCACCCTTATCGGGGCCATCGCCATCGCTCTCGAGGCCGGCATCCTCCTCGGCGCCGCCTACATGGCGACCCGTCGTCTCTGGCTCGCCATCGGAATTCACTTCGCGTGGAACTTCACGCAGGGCGGCATATTCGGAGTCGCCGTATCGGGGGTGGCATCCAACGGGCTCCTCCGCGGCGAGTTGCGGGGGCCGTCGCTGCTCACCGGTGGTGCTTTCGGAGTGGAGGGATCGGTGGTGGCCGTCGTAGTCTGCCTCGCCGCCGCGCTCCCACTCCTGACGCTCGCTCGCCGAAGGGGGAATGTGGTTGCGCCGATGTGGCGCCGGCCGCTGACCACGGGTGAAGTGCCGCAGCTCCACCCCACTGCCGCCTTCAATTCGGCTTCAATCGCTGGTGGCGGAGAAAATCCATGAAGCGCAGGTATTCGGACTCCGCCACGCCGAAGACGCCGAGCAGCTTCTTGTAGCTTCCCCTGGTGCGGTAGAGCCCCTGTTCGATGATCTCTCGAACTTCGCGGCGGCTCAACTCACGGTCCATGTAGGGGCGGTACACCGCTTCCCAGAAGCTCTCGCCGCCACCGGCCATACGCGCGATAACGTCGCCCTGATCGCGGTGCAGCGGGATGCGCTGGAGCTGCTCTTCGCGCGCGACGTCCTCGAGCTGCTCGCTGAAGTGGGACGGCTCGATCACCGGTCCGTCGCTGAGATGGAACCCGGTGTCGACCACGCTCACGAGCTCGCGCACGTTTCCCGGCCATGGATAGTCCGCCAGGAGAGTGCGCGACTCCGGCGAGAAGCGCTTCATCGTGGCGCGGCGCGTACCGAGCCGCTGGAGATGGTAGTTCGCGATCAGCTCCCAGTCGTCGCCGCGCTCGCGCACTGCCGGCACGCGGAGCTGCAGGTAGCGAAGCCGATAGTAGAGATCCGCGTGAAAGCTGCCGGCGGCGATCATCGCGCGTAGATCGCGGTTGGTGGCAGCTACCACGCGTACGTTCACCCGCTTCGCATGGCTCGCACCGATCGGCCTGATGTCGCCTTCACTCAGGAGGCGAAGAAGCATGGCCTGCGCCGGTGGACAGAGCTCGCCGATCTCGTCGAGGAAGACGACGCCGCCATCGGCCTCTTCGAAGATTCCGCGGTGGTCGGATACGGCGCCGGTAAAACTTCCTCGCTTGTGACCGAATAGCTCGCTGGCCACGAGCTGCGCCTCGGGGTAGCGACCGCAGTTCAGACTGAGGAATGGAGCGCGCCGCCGAGTGGATAGCAGATAGAGAGCACGTGCGAAGAGCTCCTTCCCCGTTCCCGTCTCGCCGGTGATGAGCACAGGACTCTCGGACTCCGCAAGGCGCGCGAGCTTTTCCAGCGAATCGCTGAGGGTTCGGTGTCGCCCTATCAGCAGAGTGGGGTTCTGCTCGCCCCATCGCTCGTGCGACAGAGTTCCGATGCGTCGGGCCAGCTCTATCTGGCAATCCCGGTCCACCAGCGAGGGAGAATGTACGAGCACGAGCTGCCCTCCGATCCGAAAGCCGCACCCACCCACGTGGGCGCCGGTACGTGAATGCCGTACTTCGCGAGGGCAACGATACAGGCCTCCGTCACGCGGGCGTCATTTGCACGTCTCCCTTCTGCTCCATCTCGCGTTCCATTGAACCGAGTTGCCCGGCTGAACCGAGGTGCCCGGCCGAGCCGGGAAGCTCGGCCAGACGGAGAAGAAGCTCGGCACCCACGGCCGATGCCACCCGCTCCAATCCGAGTGCGCCGATCGCCATGATCGTGCCTAGCTGGTGCACAGCTCCGCTCGCGGGGCATCGTGCTCGACGCGAGTCGAAGCGCTCGAGCTGCGCCGCGGCGGCACGCACCAACGATGCGAGCACGGTGAACGCACCATCGGAGAGCGGCGGGTCGCCTCGGTAGTTTTCCAGGCGTCCGCCGCGCCGGTAGCGCTGGGTACTTTCGAGCCCCATGAAGCGAAGGAACCAGTCGGCGCGATAGCGCCCGGCGGCCGCGGAGATCCCCACGTAATCGGCGATCAGCTCATCGATGAGCGAGTTGCGCATCGAGCCGAGCAGCCGGCGTGTAACGTAGTGGGCACACTCGTGCTCGAGTCGGATCGTCAGTGACAGGCCGAGCCACTCGCTCGCGTCGAGACCCATCGCGTATGCCGGCACCGCGCTGTACGGACCGGAGCTGAGGAGGATGAAGCTGTCCTGGTAGAGCTCCGTCTGCGGGATCATCCGTCGAAACTCCTCGGTCCAGCACCCCGCCGAGCGATCTTTTTCCCGCTCCCTCGACCACCGCGCTCGAAGCGAGGCTATCCTGTCCCAGTTGTTGTATCGCGCCACGATGCACGCGCCCATGGAGTCGGGCACGTCCACCGGCTCGTTGCGGTGGACCAGCGCTCGCACCAGCGATACGAAGTCGCTGCGCGCCCCGCAAATCACCACCGGTACTCGCCCCGCGGCTGTCGGATGGACCAGGATGCGAATTTCCGCCGGGGATTCGAACGCGAGCCCGGCGCTACGCGAGGCGCAATCCAGTTCTCCCTTGCGCGTGGCCGCCCGGTACGCGGCCGTCGCGCTCATTCCTGCCTCTATCGGGAAGCGGAGTTGCACCAGTCGCCTCCGCAGACACTCGGCCACTCCGATCTCCGCCGCCTCGGCGGCGTAGCGCTTCCACACCGCCACGAAGGGCTCGTCGGAAGCGGCAGAGGCGAGGACCGCGCTGCTGGCGGGAAGGGTGAATGTGCACCGCGTGTAAGCAAGCAGCTCGTCCACCTCAGCGCCGCGGGCGCCGTGCGCGCGAAGTACCGCCGCACGAAGGCTTTCCTGATTCATCGCGACGTTGTCGGCTCGGGGGTGACACGCGCGGAGGCGCGCGAGGCGAGCGACGTCGGTGACGCGCTATCAGGTAGGTACACGAAGACCCCGTTGCGCACCACCATCTTCGCGATCTGCCTGTGCACCAGATTCCCTGCACTGTCGAAGGCGAACGTCCCGGTCACGCCGTTCCAGCCGCGTAAAGAGTGCAGCGCGCTCGAAATGCTGTCGGGGAGCGTCGTGCCGGCACGCTCGATCGCATCGGCGAGGAGTCGAATCACGTCGTAGCCGAGCGCGGAGCCGGCGTCGGGCGGTGCGCCGAAGCGCGTCTCGAAGGCCGCGGTAAAGCGACGCACTTCGGGCCGCGGCTCGTCGGCATGGAACGCGGTAGCCACCACCGTCCCCTCCGCGGCACCGCCGGCTACCGATATCAGTTCGCGCGAGCTCATCGCATCGCCGCCCATTATCGGAACCGTGATCCCCTCCTCTCTCGCAGCCACTATCGCGCGAGCGGCCGAAGGGACTTCACCGGCGAGGAAGATCGCGTCGAGCCCGGCCTCGCTCCAGCCGCGCAGCGCCGGCCCGAAGCTGTCGCTGCCGGCGGATGCATTCGGCTCGTACGACTGGCGCACGGGTATCGCGAGCCCGAGGTCGTTGGCGCGCTCCTCGAACGCATTGGCCAGATTGCGACCGTAGTCGCTGCGGATGTAGTAGATCCCGATCCGCTCGTATCCCTGCCGCGCCGCATACTCGGCCATCTGGCGTCCTACTTCGGTGTCGGTGAAGGTGGCGCGGAAGACGCGCGAGTAGCCATGCGCGGTGAGCTCCGGATCGGTGGCCGTGGGCGCTATCATGACGAGACCGGAGAGATCGTAAATGGCCGATGCCGGCACCGACACGTACGACTGCAGGTGGCCTATCACCGCCATCACATCCGGGTCGTTGGCCAGGCGCTGCGCGACCAGCTCGCCCTCGTCCACCGATTCGTGATCGTCTTCCTTCTCCAGGACCACGCGCCGCCCTCGCACGCCGCCAGCCGCGTTGATCTCGGCGACAGCCATATCGAGCCCCTCGCCGTAGCGAACCTCGCGCCGTGCCGCCCACGGCCAAGCGACGCCCACCACGATGTCTCCCGTTCGACGCTCGGCTCTTGCGACACGTTCAGCGGCGGGCGACCCGGATGAGCGGCATGCGCCGGTCACGATGAGCGCGGCGAACGCGATGGCCGCGCAGGTCGTCTTCCTGCCTGCGCCATGGTTTGTCATTACGCGTGCTCCTTTCACTGTTGGGTACTCACGCGATCTGTCGCGCGGCAAGCTCCGCGAAGAGGCCGCGCTGCCGCATGAGATCATCGTAGCTGCCGCACTGCACGAGCTCGCCCCGCTGAATCACGTGGATTCGATGCGCGCGCATGATCGTGCTCAATCGGTGGGCGATCACTATTCGCGTAGCCTGCAATCGCTCCAGGCTAGCGCTCACGATCGCCTGCGTGCGGTTGTCCAGCGCGCTAGTGGCTTCGTCGAAGAGGATGAGGTGCGGGCGATGCACGATCGCGCGAGCGATCATCAGTCGCTGGCGCTGGCCGCCGGAGAGAGTGCCGCCCCCCTCGCTTATCACCGTATGCATCCCCATCGGCATCTGCCGAACGTCATCGGCAAACCCGGCCATCCGTGCCGCTTCCCACGCGGCCTCCAGCGGCACCGGCGCGGATCCGACGATGTTGGTGTAGATGTCGCCCGTCATCAGCCGGCCGCTCTGGAGCACCACGCCGATCTGCCGGCGCAGCGCAAGGAGATCGAGACCTCCCAGCTCGCGGCCGTCGTAGTAGATCGAGCCGGCTTCAGGAGTCTCGAAGCCAAGCAGCAGCCGGAGGATGGTGGACTTCCCGGATCCCGACGGACCGACGAAGGCGATGAACTCTCCCGGCCTGGCATGCACGGTGAGGTCGCGCAGGACGAGCGGGCCATCTTCCTCGTAGCGGAAGGAGACGTGTTCGATGTCCACCTCGCCAGCCAGTTCACCGGGATTCTCTTTCTCCCCATCCACTTCGGGCGCGGTGACGAGGATTGGCCGGGCCTGTTCGTAGAGTGGCACCGCGAGGAGCACGGAAAGGAAGGCGTTAGAGGTAGCGATAACGCTCGTGAGGCAGATTCCGAACGCGGCCATGAACGCCAGGAAGTCGCCGGTGCGCATGGTGTGCGCTACGGTGAGCGGGGCGAGCGCGGCCCAGAATACGAGCATGTAGGCCACGGTAGGGAAGCCCGCGTTGAAGGCCGTCACCCAGTTACCGATGCTCCGGACCCTGAACTGGAGTCCCCGTTGTTCGGCGAAGCGCCTCGCCCAGCTGGCGAAGGCGTGCGATTCCGCGCCCGCCACCCGGAGTTTCGCGACGCTCGTGAGGAGTTGCAGTACCACGCCCGACGTCTTCGACTGCAGCGCCGCCACTCCACGCTGGTGCGAGAGCTGGACGGAGCCGCCGGCGACCGTGACGATCAGCGCGATCGCGATCAGCAGTGTCGCCCAGAGCGCGAGCCGCGCGCTGTAGACGAAGAGGAGGATGTAATTGCCGAGCGAGGTGACGCCGGCAATGACAGCCGTAACCGCAGAGCCGGAGACGAGCTGCCTGATGCCATCTATCCCCATGGCACGCACGGCCAGCTCTCCCGCGGTATACGGGCGGAAGAACGACATCGGCAGCGCCAGCAGCCGGTCCCACACGGCGCACTGCACCGCGTTGCCCATCTTCCCCTCGATGCGCAGGAGCGCCACACTGCGCACTATCTGGAACATGGCTACCGAGAGAGCGCACACCACGAGGATGATCGTCATCTGCAGAAGCTGCGATCTCCGCGCCCCGGGTATCAGCGCGTCGAACACGACGCCGGTTGCCACCGGCGGAATCATCCCGAGGAGCGCGGCCAGCACGGTCATCGCGACCACGCTTCGCAGTTCGCCTGCACACCCCTGCACTCCGAAACGGATCACATCCCCGATGGAAAGCGCTCTCTCGGGGAAGGATCGGTAGAAGGTGATCGCGAAGGGCGCCAGTGTGTCCGCAATGCCGTCGTTTACGCTTTCCTCGCTGCCGTCGCGAGGGTCGTAGCACGTGTAGCCCCGCGCGGGCGCGTATAGCAGCGCAACGGGGCGGCGATCCTCGGCTCGGAAGCCGACCAGCGGCCCGTTGTCCTCGCGCCACCACGCGTCGCGAAGCATCACCCGCCTCGTTCGGATGCGCGATGCGCGCGCCATGGCTTCGATCGCATCGGTGTCTCTCGAGGAGCGGGCGGAAGACGGAGGACGGAGGATAGCGATGTCCAGTTCGGCGCCCACCATCCGGCACACCGCCAGGAGTGGATCATCGGCCAGACCGTCGTCGCCCGCCATCGTGACCTTTCCGGGCGGTGTCGTGGCCCTCCTGGCATTTCCCGGATCGAGCGTCTGCGCCAGTCGGACGCACGCTCTCGAGAGCGTGGCACGGCGCAACTCGCTTCGTTGCCGCAGTCGGTGCCACTCGGCGGCGCCTCGCGCAGCGGCGTGCTCCAGAGGCCGGATCCCGCTTCCGGCCTCGCGAGCGCGTACGGTGGAACGCGCAGACCGCACGGGCCCCGGCTCCGCCGGTGCTTCGATCGAAGTAGTAGCCATGGGAAGCTCACTCCGCGGCAATGAGTTCACGGTAGCGGCCGCTGGCGGCGCACAGTTCGTCGTGCGTGCCCCGCTCCACGATCTTTCCGCGATCGAGAACGAGGATCTCGTCGCAATCGCGGATGGTGCTCAGCCGGTGGGCCACGATCAGACAGGTGCAACCGCGCGCGCGGATGTTGTCGTCTATCGCCTTCTCGGTTGCCGCGTCGAGCGCGCTCGTTGCCTCGTCGAGCACGAGGATGCTCGGTTCCCCCGCCAGTGCGCGCGCGATCTCCAGTCGCTGGCGCTGCCCGCCGCTGAAGTTCCCGCCCGACTCCGCAACACGGCTCGCATAGCCGCCGGGTCGAGCGGTGATCTCCTCGTGGATGCAGGCGTCGCGGCCAGCCCACGCCAGGTCGGCTTCGGAGAGCGTGGTATCCCAGAGCGATACGTTGTCGCGTACGCTCCCCTCGAACATGAAGATCTCCTGGTCCACCACTCCCAGAGAGTTCGTCATTACGCTTCGCGGGATCTTCTCACGCGGCTGGCCGTCGAAGAGGATCTCTCCAGTCCACGGTTCGTAGAGTCCGCTCACGAGCTTCGCTACGGTGGACTTGCCGCACCCCGAGCTGCCAACCAGCGCGACGCGGCTACCCGTGCGAAGCACGAGATCGAAGCCTTCGATGAGCGGTGGCTCGAGGCGGCTGTATCCGAAGCTCACGCCTCGCAGCTCCAGTGCACCGGAGAGCTTCACTGGCGCATCGGTCGCAACCTCGAACTCGTCCTCCTGCTCGGCGCGCGGATCGGTTCGCGCTCTCGACACGTCGTCCAGGCGCGCCATGTCGCCCCGCACCTCCTGCAGCGTGCCGCCGAGCGTGACCAGCCGATTCACAGGCGAGAGAAAGAGGAGCACCAGCGCCTGGAAGGCTACGAGCATCCCCATGCTCAGCCGTCCATCCATCACGCGCAGGCCCCCCACACCGAGAATCAGGGCGGTGTCGAGCGTGAGAAGCAGCGCCGGTACGGCGCCGAGCAACTCGGTAGTGAATTGCAGGCGCTGATGCGCGTTCACCACCTTCGCCTGCTGCCCGGACCAGCGCGCGAAAAAGTCCGATTCGGAGCCGGTAGCCTTGAGCGTTTCGATCGTCTGCAGGCCGCCCATGGCCGTACCCATCGCCTTACCGCGGTCCTGCAGCAGGCGCTGGTTCAGGTCCGTACGCCTGCGTGAGACGTAGCGCAGAGCCGCCATATTCAGCACCGCGGTGATTCCCGCGACGGCCGCGAGCACCAGATCGTACTGCGCCATCAGCACGGCATAGAAGGCGATCACCATCACGCCGAGCAGCGTGGTCGCCAGCTCGCCGGAGAGGAGCCGCGCGATTCGATCGTTCAGCTCCACTCGATTCCCGATCTCCCCCGCATACCGCTGGGCGAAGAATTCCACCGGGAGTCGGAGCACGTGCCAGAAGAAGCTGGCCGAGCTATCGAGGGCGAGCTTCGTCTCGAAGCGGAGGAGGTAGCGCTGCTGCAGCCAGACGAGCAGCATCGTCGCGAGCGCCACCGTGCCCATCACCCAGAGAAGCGGCGCCATCCAGTGGATGAGCCCCCTCACCAGGATGCTGTCCACGAAGATTCTGTTGAACGTGGGCGTGATCATCGCGGGCACGAGAAGCGCGAAACCGGCGAGCACCATGTACGCGAGCGCGATTCCCGACCCCGACATACGGCGCCGCAGCGCAGCGAGCATGCTCGCCTTCTCTCCGCCCGCGACGAACCCCTCTCCGCGCTCGAACGTCATCACGACGCCGGTGAAGGCCTCATCGAACTCCTCGTCCGGCACCTGTCGCGGACCGGTGGCAGGGTCGTTCAGGAATACCCGACCCTCGCGGAAGCCCTCGACCACCAGAAAGTGATTGAAGTTCCAGTGCACGACCATCGGCAGAGGCAGCTCCCTCAGATCGGCCGGCTCCTTCCTGAATCCCTTCGCTACCAGACCGTAGTACCGCGCGGCCTTCAGCATGCTGCTCGCCTTGCTTCCGTCGCGTGACACGCCGCACGCGAGTCGCAACTCCTCCAACGGGACGACCCGGCCGTGGTGCGCGAGCACCATGGCGAGTGCGGCTGCTCCGCACTCCACAGCTTCCATCTGGAGAACGGTGGGCGTCTTCACACGTCTCCGCGACCGTGCGATCACGCTCATATCCCCGTGTATTTGCGGAAGAGCGGGATCACCATCCCGATCGGGCGCTCGGCGCGTACCTCTATGCTCGCAGTCGCCAGAGTTCCACTCTGAATCGTGAGCGAAGGTCCGTCCGACGAAGACCACTTGTATCTGCTCACCGTTTCCGGAGCGACGGTGAGATCGGCGTGCACCTCGTACGGCGCGCCACTCCCCGACAGTACACTCACCAGCTGATCGTTCTTGAGAACGCGCGCCATCCCCCTGGTAGTCGCCGGGAAGTCGGAGACGTACGTGACGCGACCCAGCATCATTCCGAACTCCTCCTGCTTCACCGTGGACGGCGCTATCCGCACGGGCATGCCGACCCGGATCCGCTTTCCTTCGATCGACGGCACGTAGAGAACCGCCGTGAGCTTCTTGACGCTGCGGCCAGTGAGGTCCAGGCTGAGGATCGGTTCCCCGCTCGCCACCATGCTGCCCTGCTCGGTCATGAGCTCGAGCACTCGACCGGTGAACGGCGTGGTGACTTCGGAGCGCTCGGCGAGCTCGCGTTCCAGGCGCTCCACCTCGTGCTCGGCGTCCTCCATGCGAAGCCGGGCGTCGTCCTGCTCTCCATCGTGGTCGTTCACGAGCGAGAGCATCCGTACCCGGATCTGCGCCAGCTCGCCCCGACCGGCGCTCGCGCGCTGGACGGCCGCGTTGAACTGCTCGCGCGTGGCCAGGAGCGTCTGCTTGGTGATGAGCCCCTGCTTCGCCAGCTTCTCCTGCTCAGCGATCTTCTGCGCGAGCCAGCGGCGGCTCTCGTTTGCCGACGCCACGCTCTGCTCCGCCGCGGCACGCTGCTGTTCCAGCGCCGCCGTTTGCAACGCGAGGTCGCGGCGCTCGAAGGCGAGCGAGCTCTCTCGCTGTGCACGCAGATCGGCGAGCCGGGCCAGCGCCTGGCTCAGCTGATCGGTGAGCTCCGGCTGCGCTACTCGCGCCACGATCTGACCGGCGCTCACGAGGTCGCCAACGCTCACGGCTATGTCGGTTACGCGTCCCCCCGCGGAAGGCACTACCTGGAGCACGCCGCCACTCTTCACGAGAATCCCCTGACCGTGCACCGTCTCGGGAATCCGTCCAACGCAACCCCAGACGACCGCCGTGAGCAGGAGGACCACGAGAGCGATCAGCGCAACCCACCCCTTGGGAGTGGTGACCTGCATCAGCTGGTCGAGCTGTTCGGGCGATGCCAGCCGATCGAGTGAAATCTTCCGGAATACCGATTCCTTGCTCATGGCTCCCTCTCCAGCGATGCAGCGTTCACGCGCGGCACCTCACTGCTCGCATCGAGGATCACCCCGGTCTCGTAGCGGAGGCGTACTATGGCTACAGCGAAGGCCTGCTGTCCCGCGATCTCACCCAGTCGCGCGTTGGTGAGCGCGTCCTCCGCGAGAATCACGTCGAAGAGCGTAGACATCCCGAGCTGGAACTTTCGCTTTTCGCTCTCCACCGCCTCGCGCGACAGCGCGACCGCCGCACGTGAAGCGAGCAGCGCATCCCGTCCGTGCTGCAGCGCGGCGCGCGCCACTCGCACGCCGCTCGCGATGTGCCTTACAAGTTCCGCTTCGCGGAGCCGCAGCTGGTCGTTCGCGGCCGCACTGCGAAGCGCCTCGCCCCGCGCAGCCAGCGAAGCGAACGGAAGCTCGTAACTGAGCTGCACTGAAGCGTCGAGCCCGGGCACGTTGCGATAGAGCGACGAGAGCGCGCCGCCCAACCCTCGCTCCGAGGCGATGCCCTGATAGCCCAGCCCCACCTGCAGATCCAACCGAGGGAGAAGTCCGTTCCGCGCCGCTCCGACCTGTATCTCCGCGGCGTCGCGCCGCGCTCGGAGAGCAGCGAGATCCGCTCGACGTCCGAGTGCATCTGCCCAGGAAGCGGGATCGGCTCGGCGCTCTATCGCTCCATCAGGAGTAGTGCTGTCGGAACGCACCTCGGGAAAACTCGTCGTGGCTCGCCGCAGCAGATCCGAAGCGTCGCGCTCCATTCCCATCGTGATTGCCAGCTGCTCGCGCGCCTCCACGCTCGCCTGCTCTCCGGTGAGCCTCATCGCACGCTTGAGCGCGAGATTCGCCATGAGCTGATCCAGATCGGCGGCCGGACGCTCGTCTGCATCCACCAATCGGCGAGTGTCATCCACGAGCCGACTCGCTCGCAGCTCGGACGATCGGTACACCTCGAGCCGCTGCTCCGCCGCGAGATCGCTCCAGTACGCAATCACTACGGCCAGCACGCTCGTTGCCGCCGAGTGGCGAGCGTCGAGGACGGCCGCATCGAGCACGCGGTGTGCAGCGCGCTCGCCGGCAGCCGCTGCGCCTCCGCCCCGATCGCGGAGAAGTGGGACCGTCGCATCGAGGCCGACGGTCGCCCTGCTCGTGAACGCGCCGGGGATATCGGAAAGCTGCGAGCGCTCGATGTCTACGCGCGGAACGACCACCACGCCTGACCGGAAACGCTTCGGAAGCGCCACGCTCGACGCGATCGTCGTGGTGAGTATCGGTGTCGGGCCGTCGTCGCCAGTGCCCAGCGAGGCTCCGTTGGTCCGTGTCGTGGAGAGCGCCGTGGTGAGCCTGGTGTCGAAGGGCGCCCGCGCCGCCAGGAGTGCCCCCTCGCCCATCCGAACCTGGCGCTCCCCGAGCTGCGGCTCCGTGCCATGCTCGAGGACGTAGTCGATCGCTTCCTGCAGCGCGATGTGGCCAGGCGCTCCGGGAGACTGCGCGTACATCGTGCACGCGAGAGCGGACGTCGTGAGAGCACCGAGCAGCGCCGGCAGAGCGCATCTGGGCACGCGAGTCACCGTTGGATCCCCGACTCACCGCTCCCGGTGTGTCCGTGCGACTTCCCATTGGGATGATCGCGACGCGCGTGCGACGGCGGATCGGACCACGCAGCGTGACTGTGCGCTCCGCCTGATACTGCCTGCAGCTCGTCGTCGGAGAGCTCCTCCGCGCCGTCCCGGAAGTCCGGGAGTACGACCAGCGCGTCGAGATCCGGTCCGCGCTCTATGAACCTGATCCTGAAATGGCTCGGTATGGTCAGCCCGAGTTCGTCGCGAATCGCGCGGCGCGGGTCGGCCAGGAGTTGCTGGCGAAAGGCACGGTCCACCGTGGCTCGCGCCACGATGCTGTCGAGCGCACGTCGTTCGGATTCCGTTGGCGGTTGCATGTCGGCTCCTGCGTGGCGATGTGAGTGCTTCGTGTACGCCGCGCTGAGAGGGCAACCGGTGTACCCTGCCCGAGCTGTTCGCCAAGCAACGACGGCACAATCGCTTGGGAGAATCGACACGCTCGCGGGCGGAGCGCGAAACGAGCGTGCGTTCTATCTGGTAGAGTGCTGCAGCCGCACCGTCGCGCGCTCGGCGGGTCGGCGAGCCGGATGATATTCGTGGCTCGCCGCCAGGTAGGCCTTCACCTCCAGCGCTCCGGCTTCCGCGAGTGAGAGCTTGAGGTGATTGACCCGCCTGCACGCTCGACTTCTCCACAGCTCGTGCGGCATCACCTGGAATGAAGTACCGGGCCACGCATGCAGCGCATCACGCTTCGCGGCCGAGCAGACGCCGATCCCCACCAGATGATCGAGTAGCTCCCGCTCGAGGATGCTGCCGCGAAGCTGCGACGCATGGCTCAGGAGATATTCGACTCCCACTCCGCGACCGATCTCGGGGCCGACGTCGAGATTGACGATCGCCATCCGCGGCCGCGGCGCGCGCGCGTGCGGAAGGAAGGCGGACATGGCGTGAGTGAGATCCTTGTGGGAGCCGGGCCAGCGAAGCGCACGGAGATACGCCGGGAGATCGGCGTCGGAGAGTCCAGCCACCGAAACGCGAACGGCGTCGGAGCCGCGCGCGGGGAAGAGTCCCACGTACGGAATCGTGGCACCGGACGGGAGCAGTTCCCAGCAACGTCGCAGATTTCGTGACATAACTGGCGCGAGCCCGCCCGGCACGAAGGCCCCGAGCGCGGTCATCGCTACCAACACGCGATCCTCCCTGCGGTGCTGCGCGTACACTTCGCGCGAGAACTCCACGAACACCCCCGGCGCTGGCAGCTCGCCATGGGAAAGCATGTCGCACGACTCGTGAAGATCGAGCTCCAGCCAGATGCGCTCGACGCCGCGATCCAGTATGCACGACGGGTCCGACCACGCACGCGCCAGCGCGCGAACGCGGCGCCATACAGGATGTCGCTGCGCGCCGACATCGAGCTCGAGCACCGGATTTTCACCGGTGAGTATGTCGCGTCCTCGCTGGTCGACGCGGACAATGAGATCCACTCTCTGCTCGGTGCGCCGCAGACGACACTCGAGGTAGATCCAGCTCGTGAGCGCTGCGGGGAGCGACCGAGCCACGCGCACGAGCCGCGCACCCGCATCCGGTGCGACGAGCGCGAGCGGCAGCCGCGGCGCGAGCTGTTCGATTGTCCCGGCTACCGAATGCAAGTCCGGATCTCTCCGCGGGCAGAGGACGTCGCTCGCTCCACAACGAGTAGGTAGAGCGACCGCTGGTGCGAGCGTTGCGCCGTGCTGGGCAAGCGGCATGCCTCGCACCTTATAAGCGTTCTTCGCATCCAGGCGCCCGCAACCCCGCCCTTCACGAACAGCCATTGCCCGAGCGCGGAGCGATCACTCTACTCCGCGGAAGCACGGCTCTACCGACGGGGGCAGGTCGTGGCCCTCTACGTTTTCCGGCCGAGGCCGGACAATGCATAGGGCCAAGACCTGCCCCCGTCGCTGACACTGGCCCCATGCTAGAGCCCGCTCAACATTGGAGACCTGACCCCGTCGCTGACTCTTGCGCTCCGGCTTGCCGTTCCGGAAGATCACGTGGACTCACTCCACTTCACACCTCTCGCCCGGGACGCGAACGTCGCGCGCACGCGGATCCGGCTCATACCGAACCCCGGGACCACTCGCCGTGGAACACATCAATCTTGGCGGGATCGACTACGCGATACTGATCGTCTACTTCGCATTCGTACTCGGTATCGGCTGGGCGCTCCGGCGATTCATCACCAGCAGCAGCGACTTCTTCCTCTCGGGCCGTTCGATCCCAACGTGGATCGCCGGCCTCGCTTTCATCTCGGCCAACCTCGGCGCCCAGGAAGTCATCGGGATGGGCGCCTCGGGCGCCAAGTACGGGATCATGACGAGCCACTTCTACTGGCTCGGCGCCATCCCCGCGATGGTCTTCGTCGGCATCTTCATGATGCCCTTCTACTACGGCTCGCGCGCGCGCTCCGTCCCCGAGTACCTCAAGCTCCGCTTCGACGAGAAGACGCGCGGCTTCAACGCCATCACCTTCGCCGTGATGACGATCTTCTCCTCCGGTATCTCGATGTACGCACTCGCCAAGCTCCTCGAGCTGATCCTCGGCTGGAGCTTCCACGCGAGCGTGCTCGTGTCGGCCGCGATCGTTCTCGTCTACATCTTCCTTGGCGGACTCACCTCGGCGATCTACAACGAAGTGCTGCAGTTCTTCCTCATCGTGCTCGGCTTCCTCCCGCTCGTGCTCCTGGGAATGAAGGACGTGGGCGGATGGAGCGGGCTCACGGCGAAGCTTCACGTCGTATCCACGAATGCGGGCTACGCACCAGGCGCCTATTCCGATTCGTGGGCCCACCTCGGCTCGGCGAGCGCCAACCCGATGGGCGTCGACTGGTTCAGCATGGTGATGGGCCTGGGCTTCGTGCTCTCGTTCGGTTACTGGTGCACCGACTTCCTCGTGGTGCAGCGCGCGATGGCCGCCGAGTCGATGTCGGCGGCGCGGCGCACCCCACTCTTCGCAGCATTCCCGAAGATGCTCTTCCCCGCACTCGTGATCCTGCCGGGGATGATCGCGATAGCATTGGACGTAACACGCGGCGGGATCCTGCCGCTGGGGGCCGACGGCACGCCCAACTACAACCTCGCAGTTCCGGTGATGCTAGCCCACTACCTGCCATCGGGGCTGCTCGGGCTCGGCCTCACCGCACTCATGGCGTCGTTCATGTCGGGTATGGCTGGGAACGTCACCGCCTTCAATACCGTGTGGACCTATGACATCTACCAATCGTACATCCAGCCCGGGCGCTCCGATCGGCACTACCTCTGGATGGGCCACGCGGCCACAGTCTTCGGCATCGTGATGAGCGTGATGGCGGCCTACGCGACGACGCGCTTCAACAACATCATGGACATGCTCCAGTTGGTGTTCGCCTTCGTGAACGCGCCGCTCTTCGCTACCTTCCTCCTCGGGATGTTCTGGCGCAGGACCACTGGTCATGGTGCGTTCTTCGGCCTCGTGATCGGCACGCTGGTCGCAGCCATTCATCACGGCCTGGTGCTGCCGCACGGCGCCGAGGTCGGGATCAAGGGCGGCTACCTCGGCGCGGTAGTGCACGTTTATCCGAGCGAGATGGCGCAGAACTTCTGGACAGCGATCTTCGCCTGGACCACCTGCTTCTTCGCCACTATCGTGATATCGCTGCTCACCAAACGCGAGAAGAGCGACGACGACCTGCGCGGGCTGGTGTGGGCGCTCACTCCGCGCGTCACCGATCGCAACGTGCCGCTCTGGAAGCGCCCGGCGACGCTCGGAATCATAGTGCTCGGCTGCACGCTTATCCTGAACCTGATCTTCTGGTGATCGCTCGATGAAAATGGACCTGCGACTCCCCATCGGGCTGATGTTCGGCGCGTTCGGCGTGATGCTCACGCTCTTCGGGCTCGTCTCCGATCGCTCGATCTACCAGCGTTCACTCGGAATCAACGTGAATCTCTGGTGGGGGCTGGTGCTGCTGGTCTTCGGCCTCGTCATGCTGGTATTCGGCATCCGGGGCCAGAAGGAGAAGAACGCTACCGCTTCGGGCGAAATTCCAGAGTGACCGACTCGACCTCCACTCCGTAGTCGTCGGGCGCGGGCGAGCCCGCGTCGGCACGGCGCAGCGAAAGTTGAAGCCGCTCCACCATATCGAGCCTGGGCCTGTCGCTTCGACCGCCACGCCCCTCCACGGGCCCTAGCCAGTAGTTCCACTCGCCGGGGAATCCTTCCGGAAGCTTCACACTTTTCACCACCCGGAAAGCATCGAGCGGGATGCTCTTCACGCTCCAGCCACTGTCCGGCGCGATTGTCGCGCCCCAGCTCGTCCCATCGGCCTCCACGAGCGTGACGTGCAGAAGCTGGCGTGGGCCGATCCCGCAAAGGCGCACGTTGACGGTGGTGGCGTTGGCGATGCCAGCACCACGCGCACGCACGCGGTCGCGTATCGCGAGTGATGCGGTGTAGTCGTCGGGGCTCCAGCCGCTCGAGTCCACCGGCAACGCGAAGTGGAATGTCGGCTCGCCGGTGAGAGGGGAGAGCGAGAGATGGAAGAGACCGCGCCGCCCGGCGTCGCCGATCCGGGTGAACGACATCATG
>DASSOX010000021.1:0-12141 GCA_035700125.1 Gemmatimonadaceae bacterium | reverse complement strand
GGATTCCATGTCGCTCATAGCCTTCGACTTGGGCGGGAGAATCACGCGGTGGTCGCTCGTGTTCACCGGACCATCGGGGAGGCGGTCGAGCGCCTGCTGCAGGATGCGCGTGCTCTGGCGGAGCTCTTCCATGCGCACCAGGTAGCGGTCGTAGACGTCACCGCGCGTACCCACGGGGACCTCGAAGTCGTAGGTCTCGTAATCGAGGTACGGGAAGTCGCGCCGAACATCGTACGCCACGCCCGAGGCACGCACCATCGGGCCGGAGAGCCCGTAGTTCACGGCCTCATCCGCGCTCATGGCACCGATCCCCACCGTGCGACCGATCCAGATCGCGTTGGTGGTGAGGAGCTGGTCCACCTCATCGATGGTTTTCGGGAAGTTGCGGATGAACTGCTGGAGCTGATCGGTCCAGCCATCGGGAATGTCGGCCGCCATCCCGCCCACGCGCGTCGCGCTGGTGGTGAGGCGCGCGCCCACCCAGCTCTCGAGGAGGTTGTAGACCGTCTCGCGCTGCTGGAAGGTCCAGAGGAAGGGCGTGTAGGCCCCGATATCAATGCAGGTGGTGCCGAGCCAGACGAGGTGCGAGATGATGCGCGAGAGCTCCATCGCGATCACCCGGAGCACCGTGCACCGGGGCGGCACCTCGACTCCGAAGAGCCGCTCGGCACCGAGCACGAAGGCCACGTTGTTGCCGATCGAGTTGAGGTAGTCCTCTCGATCGGTCCACGGGATGATCTGATTGTAGGTGCGGTACTCGCCGATCTTCTCGAAGCCGCAGTGCAGGTAGCCGATGTGCGGAATGCAGCGCACCACCGTCTCGCCGTCGAGCTCGAGCACCAGCCGGAGCACGCCGTGCGTGGCCGGGTGCTGCGGCCCGATGTTGATGAGGAGGTGCTCGGATTCCAGTTCGGGCTCGAGCGCCGGGGGTGGCTCGAGGGTGGTCACCGCTCCGCTCTCGTTGACCGTGAGCGGCGACCGCCTGGGCCTTCCGAGCTCGTCCACGCCCGACGTTCCGAGGGCGACCTCCACGGTGCGTCTGTTCTTCGCCATGCTATTCTCCCGTCTCCTCGCCGGCTGTGAGCCGACGACGCATCGCTTCGGGCAGATCCTCGAACGCCTGCGCGATGGTGAGCTCCTCCATCGAGTAGCGCGCTTCCGGGTTGGCGGCGAGCGCCTGACGAAGCTGCTCCGAGCGGCTGAACCGACCGCGCAGCGGGAAATCCTTGCGCAGAGGGTAGCCCTCGGAATACTGCTCCCACATCAGGATGCGCCGAAGGTCGGGATGGCCCGCGAAAACGATGCCGAACATGTCGTAGCACTCGCGTTCCATCCAGTCGGCTCCGTGATACACATCCACGATGCTCGGTACCTCGAGCTCTTCGCCTCGGGCGAACTCCACCTTGAGGCGGATGAAGCGGCGGTACGGGAGCGAGCGCAGGTGCCAGACGACCTGGAGGGGGATCTCACGGTCGCGGTACTCCACGGCCGTGACATCCGAGAGGTAGTCGTACTGCTGTCCCGGGTCGTCGTGAAGCCACTGGACGATGTCGTGCAGCTGGTTGCGGGCCACGTAGACGGTGGTCTCGCCCCACACCACATCGGCACGCTGGATCGCGTCGCCGAAGCGATCCAGCAATGCGGCGAGCGAGGGATTGGGCTCGCCGCCGGTGTAGCGGATCTGCTTGGGAGTGACCGGCGCCGGTGCGTCGGGTAGGGCGCTGCCGGCCACGATTGGTACTGTGGATTTGCTCACAGCCCCGACCGCGTCTGATGCACGGAGTTGCCGAACGGCTCGGAGAGCTCGTCGATCGCCTGCGGCGGGATGTACAACTCGCTGTTGGGGTCGGGATTCATCTCGTGGCGGATCACGTTGTCGCTCATCCGTTCACGCTTGACCTTCTCCTGCAGCATCATGATTCCGTACATGAGCCCTTCGGGGCGCGGCGGGCAGCCGGGCACATAGACGTCCACAGGGATGATGGTATCTATCCCCTGCACCACCGCGTAGTTGTCGAACATGCCACCGGAGGAGGCGCAGGCGCCCATGGAGATGCACCACTTGGGCTGCGGCATCTGCTGCCAGATCCGGCGAATCACCGGGGCGAGCTTGAAGGGGACGCGCCCGGCGCAGATGAGCACATCCGCCTGGCGCGGTGAGAAGCTCATGCGTTCCATGCCGAAGCGCGCGAGATCGAAGCGCGTGGCGGCGGTGGCCATGAACTCGATGGCGCAGCACGCGGTGCCGAAGGGCATCGGCCAGAGCGAGTTGGCGCGAGACCAGTTCACCAGGAAGTCGAGCCGGGTGGCCACCCAGCTCTCCTGCGACCCGGGGTCGTACGTGGCTACCGAACGTTCCGGGCTGGATGTCAATCCCATTGCAACGCTCCCTTCTTCCAGACGTAGATGAATCCGACGGCGAGGATGAGGATGAACACGATCATCTCACCGAGCCCGAAGAAGGAAACGTGCCCCGCTGGGCAGGCACCTTCGACGAGCGGTACGCTGCAGGAGAGCTGGCGGTAGTAGGCGCCCCACGGGAGCATGAACACGGTCTCGATGTCGAAGATGATGAAGAGCATCGCGACCATGTAGAACTTCACGGAGAATCGCTGGCGGGCGTCGCCAATCGTGGGGATTCCCGATTCGTAGGGTGCGCTCTTGACCGGAGTGGGACGTGGCCGGAGCGCGAAGTGCGAGAGGGCGAGCATCATGACGGCGTTCAGCGCCACGAAGCCCAACAGCATCAGGATTGGAAAGTATTCTCGACCCATCGGCTCCCAGAGAGGTGCAATCAGGTCCAGGCTCGTGAAAAAATTCACGTTCTGCAGCAACACAAAGTTATCTTGACGAACGTGAGAGTGTCAACGTGGCGGCACGCGAGCATCACGCGTAGATTGCGCGCCGTCGCGCACCGCCCCGCCCCGCTTCTTTTTCCCTCTTCACCCCCGCCATTTTCATGTCCGTAAAGTCCGATCGCTGGATCCGCCGCATGGCCATCGAGCACGGGATGATCGAGCCCTTCGAGGACCACCAGGTGCGCGAAGGCGTCATATCCTACGGCGTCAGCTCGTACGGCTACGACATGCGCGTCGCGCGCGAGTTCAGGATCTTCACCAACGTCCTCAACTCCATCGTCGACCCCAAGAACTTCGACCCCAGATCTTTCGTCGAATTCGAAGGCGACATCTGCATCGTGCCGCCCAACAGCTTCGCGCTCGCCAGTTCGGTGGAGTACTTCCGCATCCCGCGCAACGTCATCACGGTGACGGTCGGCAAGTCAACCTATGCTCGTTGCGGAATCATCACCAACGTCACGCCCTTCGAGCCCGAATGGGAGGGGCACGTGACCCTCGAGATCTCCAACACCACGCCGCTCCCCGCCAAGATCTACGCGAACGAAGGGATCGCGCAGGTCCTCTTCTTCGAGGGCGATGAGCCGCCGGAGACTTCCTACAGAGACAAGAAGGGGAAGTATCAGAGCCAGACCGGCGTGACGCTCCCGCGGATCTGAACGCGATCGCCCCGCCGGCATGCCGGCGGGGCGATCGCAATCACGCCTCTCGCTTCCAGCCGCCCCGCATCAGAGACCCGCGCCGAGACGGAAGCCCACGTAGAAGCTCCGCCCGTCCGACGGAGCGTAATACCGACCACCCACCGCGTTCACCGAAACGGTGGCGTTGTAGCGTTCGTCGAAGATGTTGTCTATCCCGGCGAATGGACGTGCCGCTATCCGGCCGATCTCTCTGTCCAGCGACACCCTGAACCCCACCACGGTGAACGCCCAGTTCGACGCCGTGTTGTCGTCGTTCACCGGGTAGGAATCCACCCAGCGCGCCGTGAGCGCCGACGTGAGCCCCCAGGGTGTGGTGTTCGTGAGCTGGCCGAAGACGCTGTGCGGCGGGATCCCCGGCTCGCGATTCCCCGAGACGTCCACGCCGTCGCTCACGTAGCGATCGTACACGAAGTCCTGCAGGGTATAGGCGACGCGTGCATTCAACTCCGGAATCGGCTGCCAGGCCAGCGAGAGCTCGATGCCCCGGCGAGACGACTCTCCGGCGTTGCGATAGAAAACCTGCTCGCCGACTCCCTGGTACGCGATCAGTGCGTCCTTCACCTGTGAGCTATAGCCGGTGAGGCTGTAGGCGAGCCGCTGGCCGGCGAGTGAACCGCGCACTCCGACCTCGAAGCTGTGGAGATACTCGGGCCCGAGCGATTGGTTGAAGCCCCCTGCACCATCGGGACGATTCGAAAGCTGGCGCATGGTGGGCGTCTGATACGCCTCCGCGAAATTCGCGTACACGTTCAGCTCGCGGCGTGGCGAGTAGTTGAGGCCCACCATCGGGCTCGCCGCGGAGAGGTCCCGCTTGCCGGACTGGTCGCCGTCGGCGAGGAGCCGGTCGGTCGCCTTGAAATGATAGCTGTCGTAGCGCACACCGGCGGTGACCGCGAGCTCGCTGGTGAGGTCGAGCGTTCCCTGCGCGAACGGGGCGAGCGACAGCACTCGCTCGAGCTGGTTCAACTGGAGCTCTCCCTCCTGTGCCCGCCCGCCGGGGGACGCCACTCCATCGTTCGCGAACTCGTGCCGGTCGTCTCGTTGATAGGAGAGATCCACGCCGGCCGTCAGCTCGAGTGGAAGCGAGCCCAGCGACGCCGCGTGCTGGTACGCGGAGCGCACGCCGCCGGCGCGTCTGTGCACATCGATGATCCGTCCCGGGATCGGGTTCCAGACCGTGCGCCCCTCTCCCCACGCGGTAGCCCGGAGCGAGCGACCCGGCGCGAACTCGTGATCCAGATTGAGTCCGCCCTGCGCCTGCGTGCCGGACTCGCCCCATCCCTGCTCGAGCGCACCCGGTCGCACGGTGGTGGGATCGTCCCTGGCGAGATCACGCGTGAGCGTGCTTGGGTTCTCGCCGAAGGGCATGTCGTAGAGGTTGAAGACGGCGCCGAGCATGGTGCGCTCCGCGAGTTGCGAGCGCGTAACGACGTTCAGACGCCTGATGTCAGCGCCGCCATACTGACGAAAGCCGTCGGTCTGCGTACGGTTGGCATTCACCACGTAGCCGAAGCTGCCGAGCGAACCCTCCAGCTTGAGCTGCTGCCGGTTGTAGCCGTTCGACCCGAACTGAATCCCCGGGTGCACGACGATCGGCGCGTTTGCCGGGAACTGCGTCGTGACGCTCACGACTCCGCCACCGGAGTTTCCGTAGAGCACCGAGCTGGGGCCACGAATCACCTCGATGCTTCCGGCGGAGCCGAGGTCTATGTTGTTGGGCTCCGTGGTGCCGTCGGCCGTGGTCAGCGGTACGCCATCTTGCAGGAGTTGCACGCCCGGGAGATCGCCGCGGATGCTGAGCCGAAGTCCGCCGGAGTTCGAGTAGTTGCCCCGGTTCTCGGCGATCACGCCGGGGATTCCTTCGAGCGATTCCTCGAGGCCGGCTTCGCGGCGGCCGCGCTGGATCTGGTCCATCCCTACTTCGGTGACCGCCTGCGGAACCCGCGAGATGTTCTGACGTGTGCGCGTGGCCTCGACCACTACTGGCTGCAGCCGCTGTGGCGCGCGAGCCGTGTCGCTCCGAAGAGTGGTGTCCTGGCGTGCGGTCGTATCCGACACCTGCGCCGCGACCGGCGCGGTGGCCGCGCCGACTGCAGCAATCAGGAACGCAAACATGAATGATTTATGCATGGCACTCCGCAGCCATGAGCTACTTCTCGCCTCGCTCAGATGCGAGACGCGAGCGCTCAAAAACCCTTGTAAACTACTCGCCAAACCGAACCCGAACCGTCGTCGGAAACGAGCAGCGAGCCATCACTCGCGACGCCGACGCCCACCGGTCGGCCCCACACGTCGCCGTCGGGGGTGAGAAACCCGGTGAGGAAGTCCTCGTAGACACCGCTCGCCTTGCCGTCGCGCAGCGGGACGCGCACTACCTCGTAGCCCGAGCGCACCGATCGATTCCACGATCCGTGCTGTGATGCGAAGATATCCCCGCGGTACTCGGCGGGGAATTGTGTACCGCGATAGAAGGTGATCTGCAGCGATGCACTGTGCGACTGCAGCAGCACGTCGGGGACAATGACTTTGTCTACCAGCTCGGGATGCTTTCCTTCGTGGCGCGGGTCGGGATGCGCGCCCAGGTAGAAGTAGGGCCACCCGTAGAAACCACCGTCCTCGACGTGCGTGATGTAGTCGGGTACGAGATCATCACCGAGCCCGTCGCGCTCGTTCACCGAAGTCCACAGCTCTCCGGTATTGGGATCGACCGCGATGCCTGAAGGGTTGCGAAGGCCCGATGCGAACACCTTCACGAATTTTCCATCGGGCGTGTACTCGAGGATGTCGGCGCGCAGGCGCTCCGAAGGATGCTCGTCGGGATCGTCCACGTTGGAAGCGGAGCCAACGGCGACGAAGAGGCGGCTCCCATCGAGTGAAAACGCGATGTCGCGCGTCCAGTGGCCGTGGTCCGGCGGGAGCTGCCCCGCTCTCACCGAGCGAACGTATTGCGCGAAGGCGTCTATGTCGCGCGGCACGTCCGATGGCAGCGATGCTATCACGGTGTCTGCCGCGCCCGACGCTACGAGATCACCTTTTTCGTACGGTAGGCGGACCACCGAATTGGTGTTGGCGACATAGAGCCAGCGCGGGTCGTCCCTCGGGTAGAACGCCATTCCGTAGGCCTCCACGAAGCCGGTGGCGAAGACGGAGCTCTGCGCCGCTCGGCCAGCGGAGTCTACGCCGCGGAGGACGCGGATCCGCCCCGCCCGCGTTTCCATGACGAAGACATCGCCGTTTGGCGCCACCTGGATGACGCGCGGCTGTTCGAGTCCGGTCGCGTAGAGGTGTACGGCGAATCCGGGCGGCGCCTGGGGGAGCACTCCCTCGGGGCGAGGGACGATGCGCGAGATCGTGGAGACCGACTTCGTGGCGTAAGGCGCCGGAAGGTCTTCTACAGTGACCTTGCGGAAAGTGCCCGGTTCGGGGCTGGTAGTCGAAACCAGGGCCGCCTTCCCGGTTAGAACATTCGCCGGCTCCGGGCTCCCGGGCGCGGCACTTTTACCGCTCGCGCACCCTGCCAGGGCGAACGGGATGACCATCAGGAGAGCAGCTCTCAAGCGAATTGCTCCGGTAGGATGGGCGAGGCGCGCAACGAGCCGTGCGCGGAAGCTAGTGCGGCTGCTGCAGCGAGCTGGCTCCGCGCCTCAGAAAATACCGGCGATGAACACGATCACGACCAGCACAATGAGTACCAGCAGCACCCAACCCAGCAGCGGTACCCCGCTACCGGGTTTCACCCGCGCCCTGGCGCCACCCGTGGTCGGTTCTTCTATCCCGGCACCGTGCGTCGGTTCGGTGGGAGTGTCGTTGACGGCGTCCGCTCCACCATGTGCAGCTTCCGGATTCTGGAAGCTGCTGGGCCCATCGCTGAGTTCCGGCATCGTGTCTCCTGGCCTGCGTGTTCTATCCGTACACGGGGCGCATCAATCAGGCCACGACCTCTCGGCGGTGCTATTCCGGGCTCAGCTGCCCTGCTCCTTGACCGACAGCACCGCCTTCAGGTAGTCGTTGTTCATGCGTGAGATCACATCGATGCTGATCTCCTTGGGGCAGGCGGCCTGACACTCGCCGTGCCACGTGCAGTTGCCGAAGCCCTCTTCGTCCATCTGCGCGACCATCTCGAGCACGCGGCGGTGCCGCTCGGGCTGCCCCTGCGGGAGAAGCCCGAGGTGCGAGATCTTGGCACCCGTGAAGAGCGACGCGGATCCGTTGGGACACGCCGCCACGCACGCTCCGCAGCCGATGCATGCGGCGGCGTCCATGGCATTGTCTACGTCCGTCTTCGCGACGAGGATGCTGTTGGCATCGCGTGCTCCGCCCGTGGGCGCCGTGATGTAGCCGCCCGCCGCGATGATCCGGTCGAACGAGCTGCGATCCACCACGAGATCGCGCACCACCGGGAACGCCACCGAGCGCCAGGGCTCGATGTAGATGACGTCGCCGTCCTTGAAGTGGCGCATGAAGAGCTGGCATGTAGCGGTTCCCCGCTGGGGGCCGTGCGCCACGCCGTTGATCATGAGGCTGCACATCCCGCAGATCCCTTCACGGCAGTCGCTGTCGAATGCTATCGGCGAGCGGCCGCTCTCGATGAGCTCCTCGTTGACCACGTCGAGCATCTCGAGGAAGGACATGTCGGGGCTCACGTCGCGGGCCTGGTACTCCTCGAACTTTCCCTCCGCGCTCGCTCCCGCCTGGCGCCACACGTGCAGCGTAAGATTCACGGTCGTTGGTCTCCTGACTGTCAACGCGCGCCGGTCGCTCCGACCGGCGCGCGACAATGGCTACTTGTAGCTGCGCTGTGCGAGGTGGACGTACTCGTACGCGAGCGGCTCCTTGTGAAGTGCGGGAGCGTTTCCGTCACCCTTGTACTCCCATGCCGCCACGTACGCGTAGTGCTCGTCGTCGCGGAGCGCCTCTCCCTCCGGCGTCTGGAACTCCTCGCGGAAGTGCGCGCCGCACGATTCGCGGCGATCGAGAGCGTCGAGGCAGATGAGCTCCCCGAGCTCCAGAAAATCGGAGACGCGTCCCGCCTTCTCGAGCGCCTGGTTGAGCTCCGTGTCGCTCCCTGGCACGTTCACGTTGCTCCAGAACTCCTCGCGGATCTCCGGGATGCGCTGGAGGGCATGCTCGAGTCCCGCCTGGTTGCGCGCCATCCCGCAGTAGTCCCACATTACCTTCCCGAGCTCGCGGTGGAAGGAATCCACCGTGCGCTTCCCGTCTATCGAGAGCAGCCGCTTCGTGCGCTCCGCCACGTTCTGCTCGGCTTCCCTGAAGGCCGCATGGCTCTCGTCTACCTTTTCGAGCTTGTTGGTCGCGAGGTAGTCGCCGATGGTGTACGGGATAATGAAGTAGCCGTCGGCGAGACCCTGCATCAGCGCGCTCGCGCCCAGGCGGTTGGCGCCGTGGTCCGAGAAGTTGGCCTCGCCCGCCACGTGCAGCCCGGGAATGGTGCTCATGAGGTTGTAATCCACCCAGAGCCCGCCCATGGTGTAGTGCACCGCCGGGTAGATCCGCATCGGTACCTTGTACGGGTCTTCGTCCGTGATGCGCTCGTACATCTCGAAGAGATTGCCGTAGCGCTCGCGGATGGTCTGCTCACCGAGCCGCTTGATGGCGTCGGCGAAGTCGAGGTAGACGCCCAGCCCGCCTGGCCCCACGCCGTAGCCTTCGTCGCATGCCTTCTTCGCCGCACGCGACGCGACGTCGCGCGGCACCAGGTTGCCGAAGGCGGGATATCTACGCTCGAGGTAGTAGTCACGCTCCGAGTGCGGGATCTGGTTGGGCGGCCGCTTGTCGCCCTTCTGCGCCGGCACCCATACTCGTCCGTCGTTGCGCAGCGACTCGCTCATGAGTGTGAGCTTGGACTGGTGCTCTCCGCTCTGCGGAATGCATGTGGGGTGGATCTGGGTGTAGCAGGGATTGGCGAAGGCTGCGCCGCGCTTGTACGCACGCCACGCCGCGGTACAGTTGGATCCCTTGGCGTTGGTGGAGAGATAGAAGACGTTGCCATAGCCGCCAGAGGCGAGCACCACGGCATCGCCCGCATGCGAGGTGACTTCGCCGCTCACCAGATCTCGCACCACGATGCCGCGCGCCTTGCCATCTATCACCACGAGATCGAGCATCTCGGTGCGCGGGATCATCTTGAGCCGGCCGAGTCCTACCTGCCGCTCCAGCGCCTGGTACGCGCCGAGCAGAAGCTGCTGGCCAGTCTGGCCGCGTGCGTAGAAGGTGCGCGAGACCTGTGCGCCACCGAATGAGCGGTTGGCCAGCAGGCCGCCATACTCGCGCGCGAAGGGGACGCCCTGCGCCACGCATTGATCGATGATGTTCAGACTGATCTCGGCCAACCGATAGGTGTTCGATTCACGCGACCTGAAGTCGCCACCCTTCACCGTGTCGTAGAAGAGCCGGTAGATGGAGTCGCCGTCGTTCTGGTAGTTCTTGGCGGCGTTGATACCCCCCTGTGCAGCGATACTGTGAGCGCGGCGCGGCGAGTCCTGGAAGCAGAAGCACTTCACGTTGTAGCCGAGCTCCGCGAGCGAAGCGGCAGCGGAGCCGCCCGCGAGACCGGAGCCAACTACCAGAATCGTGTATTTCCGCTTGTTGGCGGGGTTCACCAGCTTCATGTCGAAGCGGTGTCTCTCCCACTGCGTCTCTATCGGGCCGCCCGGCTCGCGAGAGTTCAGCTCAATGCTCATCTCACCCATCCGAAGTAGATCGCGATCGGTACGATCGTGAAGCCGGCCCACACGATGATTGCCACGACCAGCGCCACGGGGCGCCTCAGTGGGTAGGGCGAAGGCTGGTTGAGCCCCAGCGTCCGCACCGCCGCCCACGAGCCGTGGAAGATGTGCAGGCCCAGCGCGATCATCGCGAGCACGTAGATCAACATCACCCACCACACCTGAAAGCCGCCCACGAGCGTCGCGTAAATATCCCCCTCGACGAACGGTGCAGGCCGGATGGTACCGGTGGTGAGATGGAGGATGTGGAAGATTATGAAAAGCGCGAGCGCCAGGCCGCCCCAGCGCATCGACCGCGAGGAGATGGTGGCGGTCTGCGGGACCTTGCGCGCGTACGAGACCAGGCGGGCCGCCCTGTCACGCCGTGTGAGCTGGATGGCCGCGACGATGTGAAGAACGACGGAGACGAGCAGCACTATCCTCGCCACCCAGAGAAGCTCGGCGATGGTGTGATGCAGGAAGTGCGAGTAGGCGTTGATCTTCGCAGCTCCGACGAAGACCTGCAGGTTGCCGATCATGTGCACGATCACGAACGCGACCATGATCAGCCCGGTCACCCCCATCACGATCTTCTTGCCGATCGTGGAGTCCCAGAAGAGCTGGACTCGACCCACCGCCCCACCTCGCCGCGCCGGCACCGCTACCGGATTGGCCATCTATTCCATCCTCCTAGCGGTCGGGCGTGGTACGCCCGCGATCGATCGCGGGCGTACCACGCACTGGTGTACTAGATCGTTACCGAAGCCATCGGGCCACGCACCGCATCGGCGCTCTTCGTCAGCGCGTCGCGCTCCGAATCGGTCAGCTCCACCTCCAGGATCTTCTCGAGGCCGCCGCGTCCGAGCTTGCAGGGAACGCCGAGAAAGAGATCCTTCATTCCGTACTCGCCCTGCAGCCAGGCGGCGCAGGGGAGGATGCGCTTCTGATCGTTGGCGATCGCCTCGCACATCTGCACCGCCGCCGCGGAAGGCGCGTAGTAGGCGGAGCCGGTCTTGAGATACTTCACGATCTCCGCGCCGCCCGTGCGCGTGCGCTGCACGATCGCGTCGAGCCGGTCCTGCGGGATGAGCTGTGCGATGGGGATTCCGCTCACGCTCGTATAGGAGATCAGCGGAACCATGGTGTCACCGTGGCCGCCGAGCACCATCGCCTGGATGTCGCGCACGGAGACGTCGAGCTCCTCGGCGATGAAGGAGCGATAGCGAGCGGTGTCGAGCACGCCCGCCATTCCGAGCACGCGCTCGCGCGGGAAGCCGCTCACCTTGAGTGCCACATAAGCCATCACGTCGAGCGGGTTCGAGATCATGATGATGATCGCCTCGGGTGACGTGCGCTTGATCTGCTCGGCCACCTGCTTGACGATCCCCGCGTTGGTATTGAGCAGATCGTCGCGCGACATCCCGGGCTTCCGCGCGATGCCGGCGGTGACGACGACGATATCCGAGTCGGCCGATACGTCGTAGCTGTTGCTTCCAACGACATGGGAGTCGAAGCCTTCGATAGGCGCCGACTCCCACTGGTCGAGTGCTTTCCCCTGCGGCACGCCTTCCACGACGTCTACCATGACGACAGTGCGCGCCAGCTCCTTTTCCGCGAGACGTTGAGCCGTAGTAGCTCCTACGTTCCCCGCCCCGACCACCGTGATCTTATTGACCATTCCGTTCGCTTATTTGTGTGTGTTTACCTGAACTCGACTGCGATGGTAAAGTGTTCGGACGCGAGAGGGGATGCAATGGGAGGAGGGGCGAGAGCGGAAAGCGGTGGCTGCTGGTTTCAGGAGGCAGGGCGGTAACTACAAAGGGTTCAGGAGGCAGGGTTCAGGGTTCAGGAATTACCGAC
>DASSOX010000020.1:0-89574 GCA_035700125.1 Gemmatimonadaceae bacterium | reverse complement strand
GACGCGACCGTAGTAGCGCATGATACGCGCGACATCGGTGGCCACCCGCTCCGGCGTCCGCTTCGCTTTCAGGTAATCGCGCGAATTCAGGGCGACCACCGGAATTCCGTGCTTCGCGAGCGAATCCGAGATCGTCTTGTCTATCTCCGCCCAGCCGCCATCGCCGGTGAGGAAGACTGCGAACACGGGTGAGCTGTCGCCAGGCGCGGGGCGAACCACATTCAGCGGCAGATCTTCCAGAGAATCGGCGGTAGTCGCCAAGCCGCCGTGGCTGTTCGCGGCCGGCCCACCGGCGCACGCAACCGTGGGGAGGGCCGCGACCATGGTTGCGATCGCGCATGTCGCGAGCGCCATACGCCCCGATCTTACAAAGCCGCCATCCCTGCCAATCTTCCTGGACACGTCTCGAGGTGGCCTCCTCCGTGTGCACTGGTGAATCGAGCCGTACCCCGCGCTCTTCCGCAGGGCTATACCCCCGCGCTCCTGCTCGGCACAAGGCGTGCCGAGCGAAGGCGGCCAGCGCGCTCGCCCGGCACCACCGGAGGGTGCGGGCGCCCGCCCAGGAGGCGGAGACCGTTGAGGACGACGACGAGCGTGCTTCCCTCGTGCGCAACCACCGCGAGCGTGAGCGGGATCCCGACTCCCAGCGCGATCACCACCAGGAAGAGCATCCACCCTACGCTGAAGAAAACGTTCTGCCGCACCACGCGGCGTGCACGTTTGCCGAGGTGGATTACGTAGTCGATCTTCTCGACGTCGTCGCTCATGAGTACGACATCGGCGGTTTCGATCGCCACGTCGGTCCCCGCCGCTCCCATCGCCACACCAAGGGTCGCGACCGCCATCGCGGGCGCGTCGTTCACTCCGTCGCCCACCATGGCCACGCCGCGCGAGCGGTCACCGAGGGCGCGCACCGCCTCGACCTTTTCGTGCGGGAGAAGGCCAGCTCGCACTTCATCCGCACCCAACTCCGATGCTATCGCACGCACCGCGAGCGGGTGGTCGCCGGAGAGAATGGTGATCCAGCGAATCCCCTCGTACTTGAGATGTCGAACCGTCGCGGCGGCGTTGTGCTTGAGAGTGTCGCCGAAGGACATCGCGCCGAGCACTCGCCTGCCGGCACCGACGTAGACCACGGAGCGAGCGCGCGCGAGCTGCTCGGCGCTCCAACCCACCAGCGCGGGCGACACCCGGGCGCTCATCCGCGCGGCGATCTTCTCGTTTCCGACCCACACTCGCTCACCATCCACGCTCCCGGCCACGCCCTCGCCAACGATCGCTTCGAAGTCCCGTGCGGGCGGAAGGTCCAGCCGTTGCTCATGCGCCGCCGCCATTATCGCACGCGCGGTGTGGTGCTCCGCGGTGCGCTCCACGGCGGCCGCGGCGCGCAGCACGGCAAGCTCCTCGCGAGTGGGCGACACGCCCCACTCGCCGACGGCGTCTTCCACGGGAGCGGCCGCGCTCTGCTCGGTAGCGATCGCCACCAGATGCGGCCGACCCATGGTGAGTGTGCCGGTCTTGTCGAATGCGACCGTGTCGATGGAACCGGCGAGATCGAGGTAGGCACCGCCCTTGAAGAGGATGCCGTGTCGTGCGCCGTTGGCGATCCCCGATAGAATCGCCGAGGGGGTAGAAATTACCAGCGCGCAGGGGCTCGCGACCACCAGCAGCGTCATCGCCCGGTAGAACGCGTCGTTCCAGGCGACGCCGAAAAGCCAGGGAGGAATCACCGCCGCGAGAGCTGTGGCGAGCACCACACCGATGGTGTAAGGGTGCGCGAAGCGGTCTATGAAATGCTGAGCGGGTGCGCGCTCCTCCTGCGCCTCCTCCACCAGCCGCACTATCCGCGCGAGCATCGTCTCGTCGGCGCGACGCGTCACGTCCACGACGAGCGAGCCGCCCTGCGCTATCGTGCCGGCAAAAACCTCGTCACCCGCCGATTTCGTCACGGGGACGGATTCGCCGGTGATCGCTGCCTGATCCACGTCGCTTCGTCCCGAGCGGACCACGCCGTCGGCGGCTATGCGTTCGCCGGGGCGAACCAGTACCGACTGCCCGGGTTCGAGGTCGTCGACAGGAACACGTCCGACCTCTCGGCCCTCCGCGTCTACCAGCGTCGCCTCGCGCGGGCGCAGCTCCATGAGCATCGCTATGGCCCTGCGTGTCCGCCCCATGGCGTAGTGCTCGAGCGTGTTCGACAGACTGAAGAGAAAGATGAGAATCGTCCCCTCGAACGGACTCCCCACTACCGCGGCGCCGATCGCGGCCGCTCCCATGAGAAAGTCGATCGAGAGGCGATGCTCGTCGCGGAGCTGCCGCCAGCTGTCTAGCGCGATGCGCCAGCCGCCCACGATATAGGCAAGGCCGAGCGGGAGCCAGCGCCAGGGAGACGGTTCCGGGGGCGCCCACTGCAGAACGGCGCCCCCCGCCATCCCGAGTGCCACGACGAGAGTGACGCGCAGGTAGTAGCGCGCATCGTCGCCGCCGTCTCGTGCGCTCACGGTGTATCGATTGCCACGGTCATCGCCGGAGCCAGCTTCGGCTCCAAAATCATCTCCTCCTCCGCCGCGCTGCTCCGGCGAGCGGCGCGCCAGCGCTCGAGCGCCAGGTACATGGACGGCAGTACGAAAAGCGTGAGGAAGGTGCTCGTCACCAGGCCGCCGATAACCACACTGGCGAGGGGGCGCTGAACCTCCGAACCCGGGCTGGTGGAGAGCGCCATCGGCACGAAGCCGAGGCTTGCCACGAGCGCCGTCATCAGCACGGGTCGCAGCCGGTCGGAAGCGCCAGCGATGACCGCGTCGTGCAGGTCGCCCAGCCCGGCACGCACCTCGTTCAGGTGCGTCACCAGCACCAGCCCGTTCAACACGGCGATTCCGAAGAGGGCGATGAAGCCGATGCTCGCCGAGAGACTGAGATTGAGCCCGCGAAGCCAGAGCATGGCGACTCCTCCCACGAGGGCGAAAGGAACGTTCGCGAGCACCAGGAGCGATAGCGGCACCGAACGGAACGACGCGAAGAGTAGCAGGTAGATCAGCACCAGCGCCAGCGGCACGACTATCTCGAGCCGCTGCATGGCGCGTTGCTGGTTCTCGTACTGCCCGCCCCATTCCAGGAACATCCCCGACGGGAGAGCGACCCGCTCGGCCACACGCTGGCGAACGTCGCTCACGAAGCCACCCAGATCGCGGCCGCGCACATTGCTGAATACCAGCGTACGCCGCTGCGCATCTTCGTGACCAACGAGCGCCGGGCCGGTTCCCGACACGAAGTCCACAACGGCGCCGAGCGGTACCAGCTCGCCAGCATCGGAGCGCACGCTGAGTCGCTCGAGGAGCGCAGGGTCGTTCCGCATGCTCTCGGGCAGGCGCACCACCACGTCTATGCGGCGTGGCCCGTCCACCATCTCGGTCGCCACGCGCGCGCCCGCCGAGAGCTCGATTGCGCTACGCACATCTTCTACCGAGAGGCCATAGCGCGCGAGCTCGTCGCGCTTCACCGCCATGGTGATCTGTCCCGTCCCTTCGCCCACCTCCATTCCCACATCGGCGGCTCCCGGCGTGGTGGCCACCACGCGACGAATCTTCTCGGCGTAGAGCTGATTCTGGTCGATGTCGGGCCCGACGACCTTGATGCCCAGATCGGTCTTGATGCCGCTCTCCGCTTCGTCCAGCCGCATCGCGAGCGGCTGAGTGAACGAGACGCGGAGCCCTGGAACCACGGCGAGCGCCGAGTCGAAGGCGGAAACGAGCCCCTCGTGGGTGTGCGCGGTAGTCCACTCGCTGCGCGGGCGGAGGATGACGTACATGTCGCCTTCGTACAGACCCATCGCCTCGGTGGCGAGATCCGGACGCCCCTCCTTGGTTACGACCGTCTTGACCTCCGGGAAGCTCCGCACGATCCGCTCTGCCTCGCTGGAGAGATGCGTGGCGTCTGCCAGCGAGATGCTCGGCGAGCGAAGGGTGTTGATCAGAATGGATCCTTCGTCGAGGCGCGGCATGAACTCGGTGCCGATGCGCGCGAGTCCGAAAACCGCTACGCCGAGTGCCAGAGCCGCGCCGCCCACCACGAGCACGGTGTGCGCGAGCGTCCACTCGAGTGCGCGCGAGTAGCCGGTGCGCAGTGCCGTCATCCACCGGCTCGGCTTCTCGTGCGTGTGGCGCAGGAGGAGCGACGAGATGGACGGCACATATGTGAGCGCCAGCAAGAGCGATCCGAGTACCGCAACCACGACGGTGAAGGCCATGGGGATGAACATCCGCCCCTCCATCCCATCGAGCGTGAAGATCGGGATGTAGACGGCCATGATGATCGCGATGCCGAAGAGGATCGGCCGCGCCACCTCTAGCGCCGCGCGGTGAAACACTCCCGTTCCGCTGGCCGCCGGGTTGTCCTCCAGCTTGCGGATGAAGTTCTCCACGAGCACGACCGAGGCGTCTACTATGAGCCCGAAATCGAGCGCACCGAGACTCATGAGATTCGCCGAGTAGCCGAAGAGGTACATGCCCGTGAAGGCGAAGAGCATGGAGAGCGGAATCACCGATGCCACGATCAGCGACGCGCGCAGATTGCGCAGGAAGAGGAAGAGCACCGCGATCACCAGCAGCCCGCCCTCCACGAGGTTCTTGATGATCGTGTGCGTGGTGCGGCTGACCAGCTCCGTCTGGTCGTAAAAGGGAGTGATGTGCACGCCGCTCGGGAGCGAGCTCTCGATCTCCGCCATGCGCGCCTTCACCCGCTCGATCACGCGGCGGCTGTCCGCTCCCTTTAGCTTGAGCACCATTCCGCTAACTACCTCGCCGCGTCCATCCTGCGTAACGGCTCCCTCGCGTGGGAGGGCACCGAGACGAACTGTTCCCACGTCGCCAATTCGCACCGGCGTGCCGTTGGTCGCGGTGATGACCACGCTCGCGATCTCATCGGCCGAGGAGAAGCGTCCCAGGCCCTGCAGGGTGTAGCGCTCTCCGGCGCGCTCGATGTAGCTCCCGCCGAAGCTGGTGTTGTTGCGCTGCAGTGCGGCGTGAACATCATCGAGCGTTAGGCCGTACGACGCCAGCCGTACCGGGTCCGCCTCCACCTGGAGCTGGTCTATGTAGCCGCCCCACGAATTCACCTCCGACACCCCGGGCACTGTGCGGAGGCGCGGGCGGATGGTGTAGTCGTGCAGTGTCTTCAACTCGGCGAGGGAAAGCGAGTCGCTTGTAAGCGTGTACTGGTACAGCTCGCCCATCGGCGTGGAGACCGGTCCCATAACGGGCTCGATCCCGGCAGGGAGTGTCTGGGTGACCTCGGCGAGACGCTGCTGAACGAGCGTGCGCGCGAAGTAGATGTCCATCTTGTCGGGGAAGGGCACGATCACTATCGAGAGGCCGTACTTGGAGACCGAGCGCACGCGTCCCGCGCCCTGCAACCCCATGAGCGACCACTCCACCGGGTAGGTGACGAGCCGTTCCACCTCCTCCGGCGCCAGTCCAGGCGCCTCGGTTATGACCTCCACGGTCGTACCGGTGAGATCGGGATATGCGTCGAATGGCAGCCGATTCATTGCCAGCACGCCGGCCAGAACGAGCGTGATCACCCCGCCGAGCACGAATGCGCGTTGGTGGAGCGTGAACGAGATCAGTTTGTTCAACATCTATCGCTCCTCCGCGCTCGCGGCGCGGACAATTTCGGCTCGCGCTATTGCGGCGCCGGTCGTCACGACCAGCGTCCCGTCGCTGATTCCTTCGATGACTTCCGCAAGCTCCGCGTTACGGCGACCGATGCGTACGCGGAGTGCCTCCACGTGCAATCCCGATCCGCGAGGCATGGCCGCTATCACCACCGTGTCACCGCCGAGGGCCTGCACCGCGCTGGCGGGTATGGCGAGGACCTCGCCGGCCGGCTTCCCGGCGAGTATCACGGTCGCGAACATTTCCGGCCGCAGCTCCGCCGCTGGGTTGGCTACCACTGCAACGACTTCGAGAGTGCGGGTGCGCGGGTCGAGTGCCGGGGCGACGCGAGTGACGCGCGCCTGGAAGTCGCGCCCTGGATGAGCGCGAACGGTGAAGCGCAGCGGTACGCCAGGTCTCACGCTCGCCACGGCTTCCTCGGGCGCCTGGATTACCAGGGCCAGAGAGCTCATCCTGCTGACCGTCACGAGCGGCGTGCCCGCGGTCACGACCTGGCCGGGTTCCGCGGCACGCGTGATGACGACTCCATCGATGGGCGACCGGATTGACGCTTCCTGCGAGAGCGCCCCGCCAGCCGAGCCGCCGAGCTGCGCATATGCGGCGCGTGCACGCTGCAGTTCGGCAGCGAGCCGCGCATGCGCAGCTTCGGCCGCTGTCTTAGCTGCACGCTCGCGCTCGAGATCCGCGAGCGAGGCCGCCTTGGCGGCATAGAGCCGCTCTGTGCGCGCCGCGCTCGATGTCGCGAGACGGAGATCGCTCTCCGCGGTCCTCAGCGATGCTTCGGCATCGACGAGCGCCTGCCGAGCATCGAGCAGTTGCGGCGAGTTGATCGCCACCAGAAGCTGTCCCGCGCGCACCTGCTCGCCGGGGAGGACGAGCACGCGGCTCACGCGCCCCTCCACGAGCGAGCCGATGGCCTGCGTTCCCTCCGGGTCGAGAGCGAGCCGAGCGGGTACCGTCCACTCATCGCGCCACGCGGTAGGCGTCACCCGAACCGTATCTATTCTGGCGATGGCGGCTGCGTGCGCGCCAAGGAGTGCGGTGTCCGGTGCGGGTGCCGGGACGCTCCCCGCGCTCGCCGTCTCCACCACCGGCTCGCTCTTCGCGCCCGTGCAGGCGAGCGCGCCGAGCAGGATGGCGCCGGCACTCGCGGCCAGCGCAGCGTGTGTTCTCATAACCCCTCCTCGATCGGCGCGCCCAGCGCGCGGTTCACTTCCATGCGTGCGAGTGCGACATCCGCCGACCAGCGTGCGAGAGCGGCGCGGAATTCCGCGTGCGCGCGCTCGGCGTCCAGCAGCTCCATGAGACTGATCGCCCCCTCGCGATACGATGCTTCGGCAATCCGCGCCACCTCGGCGCCGCCGTCCGCGAGCGCGGTAGCGCCCGTCGGCCTGGCGGCGAAAAGCTCGCGGTAGGCGAGCAGACTGCCAGCCACGTCGCTCCTCAGGCGGTCGCGCTCCGTGCGCAACTCGGCTTCTGCCACCTGCTGCTCACCCCGCGCACGCTGCCGCGCGCCGCTCGCGCGGTCGAAGATCGGAAGCCCGATCGAAATCGCCGCTACCCCGGTGTCGTAGCCGCCGGTGCGCTTGGCACCGATCTGCACGCCCACATCGGGGAGCGTGGCGCGCCACTCGGCGCTCACCATGCTCCGCGCGGCGGCGACACGCTTCTCGGCCGCGGTCATTTCGGGGCGGCGACTCAGGGCCAGATCGACCGCCCGCTCCACATCAGGGAGCTGCTCGATCGGCGTCGGCTCCAGGGGGAGCGTCGCTGTACCATCGCTCTCGCTCGCTACCACGCCCATCGCGCGCACGAGCGCTGCGCGCGCGCGCTCGGCATTGGCGCGAGCGGCCGCCAGCTCGAGCTGTGCGCGATCGGATTCGAGGCGCGTGCGAAGCGCCACGCCCTCGGCGACGGCGCCCTCCCTGAAGCGGGTCGCCTCGAATTCGGCCATTCCCTGCAGCGCGCGGGCGCGATCGGCCGCGATGGACGCCAGCTCGTTGGCGAGCCCGGACTGCAGGTAGGCGGCGGTGACTGTCGCATCGAGCTCGCGCGCGGTGGCCGCGGAGTCGGCAACGGTCGCCGCGACCTCGTTGCGGCCCGCGGAACTGAGCGCGCTCCGCCGCATGGTCAGGTCTACGGGGATGGTGACCGTCGCGTAGTCATCCTTCGCGAGGGGACTGCTCCAGTGCTCGCGACGGAGCTCCACCACCGGATTGGGGAGCGCGGAGAGCTGTCGCGCGGAGCCGGTGGCGGCCACCACACGCCCGGATGCCGCCGGTAGTGCGGGCGAGTGCGCGCGCGCTGCGGCGAGCGCCTCCCGCAGAGTCAGTGTGCCCGACTGCGCACCGGCCGGAGCCGCAATCAGCAGCGCGAGCAGAGCGAATGCGTATCTCATGACAGACAATTTGCAATCGCGAGATGAACGCACTGTTAACGCGGTCTGCCGCCCGGGGCCGCTCAGCGAAGCGCGTGTGCAGCCGTTATCGCAGCCGGTGGGAAGAGCACGCGGAAGCAGCTCCCCGTGCCAGACGGAGCGGGTTCGATCTCGAAGCGAGCATCGTGCTCCCGCACGATCGTCTGTGCGATGGCGAGTCCCAATCCGCTTCCATCGGGGCGGAGAGCGCGGGCGTTCGAACCACGGTAGAAGCGCTCGAAGATCCGCTCTCGCTCGCTCTCGGCGATGCCCACGCCGTTGTCGCAGACCTCGAGAACCGCTTCGCCGCTCGAGCGCCGCGTGACCAGCACGTGAACTCTCCCGCCGGCGGGCGTGTAGCGGATTGCGTTGTCCACCAGGACGCCGACGAGCCGGGCAAGGTGCTCGGCGTTGAGGCGAGCCGGGGCCTCATCGAGCACGGGGACGTCGAGCTGCACACCGCGGCGAGCAGCCGTCGCGAGCCATGGCCGGATCGCCTCGGAAACAGCGTCGTCCAGGTAGCCGATGGTGAGCGGAGGCGCGGGCTCCCCCGCGTCCGCGCGCGCGAGTTGGAGAAGCTCGCTCACCAGATCTCCGGTGCGCTGAAGATCGTCCCTCAGGAGAAGGAGAGTCTCCTGTGGGAGCGAATCGCCGGCGCCGGCGTCGGCCGCGGTAGCGCGATCGGTGGAGAGGAGCTCTTCGACCTCGGCGAGCATCCGGGCCACGGGAGTGCGCAGCTCGTGCGCGGCGGCGGCCAGGAAGACGCGCTGCTGTGAGAGAGCGTCCTGCAGATGGTCTACGAGAGCGTTGAAGCGGGAGGCGAGGCGTCCCAGCTCGTCGCGCGGGTTCGCCACCGGGATGCGTCCGCGTCCGGCGCCCGCGCTCAGCGCCTCGGCGGCTGCTGCCATCTCGCCCACCGGCCGCAGCGTCCTTCCGGTCAGCCACCATCCCGTGAGCGCGGCGAGAAGTACCGACAGCGGAATCACGAGGACCAGCGATTGGTCTATTCGGGAGAGCGATGCTTCCAGTCGTGCCCTGCTCGCCCGCACGCGCAATCTCCACCCGGGCGCCAGCTCGGCGTCGAGCGGCCGAACGAGCGTCACTATCGGCCCTTCCAACTCTTCCGGGTGCTCGACGTCCGTCTCGGTTGCCGACGACATGTACACCCGGCCATCCGGCTGGATGAAATCGAGCACCATGTCGGGCGTGATGATCTCCGAAGCGATGTGCTTTACGGTGGCCTCGGTCGTCACGTACTCCACCACCTCGGTGCGGAAGAAGCCGTGGACGAGATCCGCCGAGCGCGCCGCGCCGCGCTCGAAGCCCTGCTCGATCGTGGCGCGAAGAGCGATGCGGAGCAGGAGACCCGTGATGAGGAAGAGTAGCAGTACGCTGGCCGCGTACCAGATGGACAGACGAAGGCGGATGCTCATCGACTGCGCGACTCGTTCGGAGCCGCCAGTCTGTAGCCGGCGCCGCGCACCGTGTCGATGAGGGCTGGCTCGCCGGGTGCGTCCACCTTGCGGCGCAGACGAGCCACGTAGACATCTATGACGTTACTGAACGGGTCGTAGTTCGCGTCCCAGGCGTGCTCGCTGATCTGTTCACGCGTGAGCACGCGTCCCGCGTTGCGCAGCATGTACTCGAGGACCATGAACTCTTTGGTGGTGAGATCTATCGTGCGCTCGCCTCGCTTCGCCACGCGAGTTGCCGTGTCGAGCTCCAGGTCTGCCACGCGGTACACCGTTGGCAGCGCAGCGTCGGGGCGGCGGAGCAGCGCTCTCAGACGAGCGATGAGCTCCTGCACCGAATATGGCTTTACGAGGTAGTCGTCCGCGCCGGTATCGAGGCCGGTTATGCGATCGGCCACGCCGTCGCGCGCGGTGGCCATGATGATTCGCACTGGCGTGCCTCGCTCCCGGAGCCGGCGGCAGATCTCCATGCCGTCCAGGTCCGGGAGCTGGAGGTCGAGGACGATGGCGTCGTACGGCGAGATCGCGCTCTCGAGGAGCGCGTCCTCGCCGCGAGCGACGGTGTCCACGGCGAAGCCCGCCTGGCGGAGCTGGTTGGCCACGCTCGACGCCAGACGGTCATCATCCTCTACCAGCAGTACGCGCATTCCGGTCAGCGCTGTCGTGCGCTGCTTCGCTCGGGAGCGCGGTTCCCGTCGTGATCCCCATCGCCCTGCCGTGCTACTTCGGGGCTCGCTCCGTTGGTGGCCATCGGAGCGCCGGCACCGGTGATCTCCGGGTGGCGGATCTTCCCACCCTCGTTGGCTGTCCGCGCCATGGCCCCCGCAGGGACGAGCGCGAGGACGAGCGCGAGCGATACCAGCTTGCGCGGAAATTCCGCCGCGCTCCTTCTCAGGAAGAACAGTGCGCCCAGCGCGAAGATGCCATAGCCGCTGAGCAGCACGGTGGCCAGTTCTGCCGACTCTTCATGCGCGTGGATCGCGCTTCTGCTGACACCCGCGATTTCCTCTGCCGCGTGCTCCGCGGGTTCGCCGGTGAAGTATGCGGCGAGACCCGTGATCGCCGCGATTACGAAGAGACCGAGCGCGGCGCGCGCGATCTCGGTGTTCCTGCGAAACAACGCCCAGACCAGCATCAGGATCGCGAAGAGCGATCCGATCACGGGAAGATGGTTCAGCAGCAGGTGCATGTGTACGCCATTCATGGTACGCTCCGGGTTGCTCTTCGGCACGGTGCGCCCGCGCCGGCGCCGGTCGCCATGCGGCCGGATCTCTGCGATCCAGGATAAGACCCGAAGATGAACGCACCGTTAACGTCACCGCCATCGTTCGCGAGCGTCGCGCGCCAACGGTGCGTCACCTCGAATCGCGAAGATCAGTCCTCGACCTCGAGCTTCCCGACCATCCCGAGTGCCGCGTGTGGGTCGCACTGGAAGTAGTAGTGGCCCTCATCGAGGTTCACGACCAGATCGTACGTTTGCCCGGGGAGCTGAAGGAACTCGCTCACGGGCGGCAGCCCGCTCTTGCCGGGGTTCGAGTCGGGGAGGAAGTGCACGTTGTGCACGCCGCTCGTGAGCGTGAAGCGAATGAGGTCGCCCTTCTTCGCTTCGATCTCCTTCGGCTTGAAATAGTTCCCGTTCTCGTCCGTGATGAGCTCCACCACGATCGTGTCGCCGGTGGGGGCAGGCGCCTCGCTGCTGCTGGCGGCGGGAGCGCCATGCTCTCCGGTCACCTGCTTGGTGGAGTCGCCGGAGCAAGCGGCAAGCGCCGCCATCACGAGCGCGATACCAAGTCCACCGAATTTGCGTCGCATCGTACTTCTCCTATCATGCACGTTGTTGATCGTTGCGTCCTGGTGAATCGGTCCGGCCGGCGCCGTCCCGTGCTGCCCGACATCGAAGTGCGGGAGCATCAGAAATCCTTCCGCCGGAAGGCGCGCAGACCGAGCGCGACGGGGGCCGTTACCCAGAGGCCCAGCATCATGGCCGCGAGCAAAGCGCCCGCGCTACCGCCGAAGAAGCGCTGGAACACCGCACCCGTGTAACCCATGAGCGCGGAGATGTCGAAGCGCAGCAGGAGCATCACTCGCGCGAGGTCCACCGGGTTGGCCAGCGTGAGGCCGAGGACCGCGCGCTCGAGTGGATAGTCGCCGAAGGCAGCCACGAGAAAGAGCACCAGCCCGTCATACAGCAGTGACAGCACCAGCCAGAGCCCGATCGCCGCTCCGAGTCCACGCAGCCGATCGTCGTAGCGCAGCGCTATGAGAAAGGCGAAGGCGATGAACACGCTCGTGAGCGCGACACCCGAAAGCACCAGTACAGCGAGCGTACCCGCGAGCCCAGGCTCGTCGAAGCCCGACACGAAGAAGGGAAGGGATACGCCGGCAGCGAGCCCCAGCGAGAGTGGCACGGTGAGACCCAGGTAGAGCCCCGTGAAAAGCTGCCAGCGCTTGACCGGCTGAGCCAGGAGCAGCTCCGTGAACTCGCGTGCACTGTACAGATACACGGTGCCGTAGACGGCCGTTACCAGCGGCACGAGGAAGAGCACCACGCTCATCAGACTCAGAAGCGCCTTCGTACCGCTACCCGCGAAGCGAAGCAGGCCGTAGCTCGCCGAGAGGAAGAACAGGGTGTACACCAGCATCCAGCGGCTCTTGAGGACGTTGCTTCCCTCGTAGCGCGCGACTTTCAGAGTCGTGTTCATGCCGCCTTCCCCCAGGTCATCATTGCGGCCACCGCGCGCTCCAGGTTGTTCTGGCGCGTGATCCGCTTCAGGTCGAACAGTGTCCCTGCGTATCCGATCCGGCCGTCGGCAAGGAACGCGACATCGTCGGCCAGCTCCTCCAGATCGCTCATGATGTGCGATGTGAGCACCACCGTGCGCCCCGCGCCTCGCTCGGCGAGGATCTTGTCCTTCACGATTCCGCTCGAGATCGGATCGAGTCCCACGGTGGGTTCATCGAGGATCAGGATCTCGGGGCGGAAGAGGAACGCGAGTACCGCGTTGACCTTCTGGCGCGTGCCGCCCGACAGCGTGCGGATCGGCTTGCGCAGCTCATCGCCCAGACGCAGCCGCTCCACCAGCTCCTCGTCCGCGGAGCCGTCGCTGCCGCGCAGCTCGCGCAGGAACGCCATGAGGTCGAGCGCCGAGAGGTTCTCGGGGAAGCGCCCTATCTGCGGCATGTAGCCGATGCGCGAGCGGTAGTCGTCGTCGGCACCGACGGATTTCCCATCGATCCGCACGATTCCCGAATCGGCGCGGGTTAGGCCCAGAATGATCTTGATGAGCGTCGTCTTGCCGGCGCCATTGGGCCCGACCACCGCTGTCACGCGCCCGCTCCCCATGGTCAGATCGATTCCGCGCAGTACGTGCAGTGCGCCGAATCTCTTCTCCAGATCGTTGACTTCAATCATGTGAGTCTATGCATGGATGGTCTGGGGTCGTTCACGCCGGACGGCGTGAGCACCGGCAGCACCCGCTCGGCTGCATCGAGCAGCTCGACGAAGGCGCTGCGCAGCAAGACGAGCGCTGGCTCCGCACGCGCCGCGAGGAGGGAGAAGAGCCGAACAGGCCAGTGCGGCACGTCGCCCACTCCGTCGCGATCGAGGTCGTAGCCCTTGTAGCTGTCCCAGTAGTTGCCTGTGAAAGTGCTGGTGATCTCTTTCGCGTCGGTCACCACGTCGAAGGTGTTTCCGAGGAAATCGTTCCGCGTGAAGCGCCCATCCATGGTGCTCGCCGCCAGCTTCACGGCCCAGCCGTTGCCAATGAATTCGTTGTGGTCCACCTGCAGCCGGTTGGCCCCCTCGGCGAGAAGCCCCGTGGTGTTCCGTTCGAACACGTTCCCCTCGAGGCGGCTGTCGGTGATCTCCTTGAGGAGGAGGCCGTACGCGGCCCCGCCCCAGTTCTGCTCGAAGCGGTTGCCCTTCATCGTCACGTTCTTCGTGTACATCACCGCCACACCCGAGCCGTTGTCCCGAAAGACATTGTCCGTGTAGCGGCAGTCGTTCGAGTACATGAAGTGCAGGCCGTAGCGCAAATTCCGCTCGCTCACGTTGCCGCGGATGTCGCTCCCGTGCGAGAACTCGAGGTAGATCCCGTCGCGGTGGCCGCTGATGCGGTTGTCGGCAATGGTGGTCCCGTGCGACGACCAGAGGTGGATCCCGTTCCCCGAACCGGCCTCGCCGCGCGTGGCAGCGTGCAGCACGTTGCGCTCCACCATGCAGTCGGTGGCCTCGGCGAGGTAGATACCGAAGAAGGCGTCGTCGAAGCGGTTGTCAGCGATGGTGCACCTTGCCGCGCCGGCCACCTTGATGCCGGCACGGTCCTCCACATAGCTGGTGCCCACGTGTACGAAGTGCAGCCCGCGCACGGTGACGTCGTCGGCGGCTATCGTCATGATCTGCCGTTCGCCTTCGCCATCGAGCACCGGAAGACCAACGCCTTCGATCTCCACGCGCTTGTCCACGATGATGGTGGGTTCGCGATAGGTGCCTGCTTCGACGACGATCCGGTCGCCGGGCGAAGCGCTTCGCACGCCCTCGGCGATCGTGCGTATCGGGCCGCGCGGGCTCACCACTACGGTGTGCTGCGCAGCAAGCGAGAGCGGGGAGGCGGCCAGCACGACCACAGCCGCTGCCAGGCAGGCGAGAATCGTGTGCGGCAGTTCAGTGCTGGTGCGCATCGGCGGCTCTCCTGTGCAAGTCGGAGGTGCCGGTCGGCTCCATTCCGGGCGCCAGCCCTTCCCGGGCTACCATCTGCACCACGCTTCCCCAGCTCACGGTGTCGCCGGCCGGAACGCTCCCCGTACCCTGGGCGACGCCAGCCCGCAGTGCCAGGAGCCCACGGCCCATCGGGCTTCCGGGCCCCGCATGGTGGATGAACACCGCTTCGCGCACCGGGATCAGCGTCCCCGGCTCCCGATAGTCGCTCACCCAGAGGGAGCGGATGCTGGCGCTGTCCTGCAGCGCTGCGTAGAACGACGCCAGGCATTCGATGGAGTCGAACTTGTGCACCTTACCCGTGCGCGTGATGAGCTCCCCACCGTAGCGCGGGTCGCTGATCTGCATGCGGCAGTAGTCGCAGCTGTCCTGGTCGTACGCGATGGGTACGGGCCCGGAACTGCAAGCCGCGAGGAGAAGGGCGATGGCGACGGCGGCGAACGACCATACGCGGTATGGTCGCCGCGTGGCGGCGCGAGGAAAGGTGCGAGTGCTCATCAGCGGGTTCCGGCCGGCTCCAGCCGGCTGGTTGCAGCATTACCTGTGAAATCGTTCGTGGCGCCTGCCGTGGGCAGCGCCCCCCTGCGCGCAGCTCGCGCTGCGCGCAGGGAGTGAACGAGCGCCAGGGCGACGAGCACGAACGCCACGCCAAGGAGCGCCGTTCCCATCGCGGGAAGCGAGATCGCGGTGAAGTTGAGAAGCTGCTTCGCGCCGATCACCGGCGGTTCGTAGCTCATTCCCGGGACCTTTATGATCGCGTGCTCCATGTCGAGGTTGCGGCCGTAGTCGCGCTCCCATCTCCAGAACTCGAACAGCCCGAGCATGGCCGCCGTCGCGTACGCCCCCAGCCAGGCGACCAGAAGCTTCCGTCGGCCGGCGAGTGCCACGATCAGCGCCCCCACCACCAGCGCGCCGAGCACCCAAGGCATGATGTTCAGAACCGGTATCGCCTCGGGGTCGATCACCTTCATCCCGATGTAGTGATTCAGCGAGTTGATGTTGCGCAGGTCGTTCTCGGTCATCCCGCGCACGGTGTTCACGTGGATCAGGAGCCCCAGACCTTCGGGGTACTGCGGGGCGAGGAGGCGAATCTGCCATAGTGGGAGGAAGAATCCTCCCACCATGATCAGTGCCGCCAACGCCGTGAGCGATCGCGCGAGGCGTGTCATTGCTGACTCATCTGCGCCTGGGCTTTCTTGCTCACGTTCGCCATGAGCGGGGTGTTCGATCCCGCGGGAGATACGCGGACGTAGCCCTGCATCTCCTGGTGAAGCGCCGAGCAGAAGTCGGTGCAGTAGAAGGGGAACACTCCCGGGGCCTGCGGAACCCACTTGAGCGTCCGCGTCGCACCCGGTGCGAGAATCAGCTCGGCGTTGTTGGCGCCGAGTACGGCGAAGCCGTGAACGATGTCCCAGTCCTGCTCGATGTTCGTCACGTGGAAGTAGACGGTATCTCCCACCTGTACTCCCTCGATATTGTCCGGGGCGAAGTGGCTGCGAATAGCCGCCATCTTGATGTCCACGCGCTTGCCCTGCCGCGTGATTCCACCCTCGCTCTCGGCCTTCACGACCCCGGGATTCTTGTTCTCGGAGAGCTTGTAGAACTTCACCTGCTGGTCCTTCAGCACCGAGGCCGGGATCGCCTGCGCGTAGTGCGGCTCGCCGATGGTCGGGAAGTCGAGCAGCATCTTCATCTTGTCACCGCTGATGTCGATCAGCTGCGCCGACTGCGCGAGCTCGGGGCCAGTGGGGAGGAAGCGGTCCTTGGTGATCTTGTTCAGCGAGACGAGATACTTGCCCCACGGCTTCTTGCTGTCGCCGCCCGGGATCATGAGATGCCCAACCGAGTAGTAGACCGGCATCCGGTCGACGACTTCCCAAGTGCCAAGCTTCCACTTCACGATTTCGGACGAGATGAACATCGAGGTGTAGGCGTTCCCCTTGCCATCGAACTCGGTGTGCAGGGGGCCGAGGCCGGGCTTCTGGACCTCACCAGCGATGGTCGCGGTGTACTTCAGGATGGGAATCCCATCCACGTCGCCGTCGTAGGCCTTGTCGGCGATCGCCTTCTTCATTTTGCTGAAGGAGTGCACCGGGATCACGGTGGCCAGCTTCCCGCTCGCCACGATGTACTCGCCGCTGGGATCGATATCCACGCCGTGCGGCGACTTCGGCGTCGGTAGGAGGTATACCACGCCTTCGCAGTCGCGCGGGTCGAGCATCTTTACGCTCGTCTTCCGCTCGCTCGCAGCGACGTGGGTAGATTCGTCCTTGTAGTTGTGCATGTACTTCGCCGGAACGGTCCTGGCCTTACCCTCCGCCACGCACGCCTCGGCGCGGCGATAATCCACCGCGGCGATCACGTCCTTGTCGTTCTTCGACGCGTTGAGCTCCAGCTTCTCGTAGGCCTGCTCGGTGTTGTAAGTGGTGAAGAAGAACCACCCATCCGACGGCCCCTTCCCCGCGTGTGCCAGGTCGTAGTTGTAGCCCGGCATCAGGATCTGGAAGGCAACGTCCATCTTCCCGGGCTTGTCGGCCGTTATGAAGGAGAGGACGCCCTTGAAGTTCTTCTTGTACGTGTCGATCGCCACGTCGGTGTTCGGCACCGGCACGCTGAAGCGAGTAGCCGAGACTATGTACTTGGTGTCGGGGGTGGTGAACGGCGAAGCGTGGCCGCCTGCGGCATTCGGCAGCTCGAGGATCTCGGTGGTCTCGAAGAGCGAGAGATCTATGCGCGCCACGCGCGGGGTGTTGTTCCCGTTGATGAAAAGCCAGCGCCCGTCGGGGACACCGTCGGTTTGCGAGAGCTCCGGGTGGTGCGAGTCGTCCCATGGCACGAAGCCGTAGCTGGTCTGCAGCATCGCCTTCGTGTTCTCGTCGTAGCCGTAGCCGTTCTCGGGGAACTGCGAGAAGACGGGGATCTGCTTGATCACGCGCCCCGAGGGGAGCGCGTAGACGGCCACCTGGCCGCTGTAGCCGCCCGAGAGGAATGCGTAGTACTCGTCGTGCGAGCCGGGCGGCACGTACACCGCCGAGGCCGCGTCACCCGTGACGAGGTTCGTGGACTTCGACCCCGTCGCCGTGCAGGCGTACAGGGCCGCGCTCGCGGCGACAGCCGCGCCGACGCCAAGTGCGAGCTTGTGAGAGATGTTCGATGCCATTGCGGTCTCTGAGAGAGAGGTTGAGCCGGCGTGTCGCGCCTGCGTGGCAATGGGGACGTGCCGCCTCCGGCACCCGAACGCCGCTCACTTTCGCAGCGACTCCATTCCCACGTTGCACGAAGCTAGGGCTCCCGCTATGGGCGGATAATCAGGGGAAACGCGGAACCTTCGTGAGATAATCGGCCCGGGCGCTGTCGGTGTTTACCCGACGCCGCCGACCGGGGAAGGGGAGGGTGGCGCTGGAGCTTCCCGCGGGCCCGCCGGCCTCAAACGGCACCAGGGGATGCAAGTGCTTGGATGCGCGGCAGCCGTGACCCGGCTCAGGCCGAACCACGGCTGCGAAAGTACTTGCGATTATACCTCGGAAGTGCTAGAGGCGCGGCCACTTACCTCTTCTACTTTCATGCGAAGTATCACATTGCGGTGCGGCACTGGATCGGTATCCGTGAAGGTCTCCGGCACCAGCTCGCGTAGAAGCTCCACCGCCTCATCGTACAGCCGTGCCTGTGCCTCGGTGCCGCCAGGAGTGAGCTCGTAGACCGTGCTGTGGACCACCGCGCTTCGCCAATCGAAGGGTCCATCGACCTCGTCCACTTCGAACGCCACCCAGGGATGACGCGCGAGAGTCGTGAGCTTCGAGCCCGGGCCGGTGCGCAGGTAGATCCAGCCGTCCCGATACACGTAGTTGATCGGCTCGACGTCGACCCGGTCGCGGAAGGTGTATGCGATGCGGCCCACGTTGTGGCGCGCCAGCAGTTCGTCTATCTCGGCGCGCTCGAGCGTTCGATATTTCAACCTGCGAGTGGGCATCGCTCTCCTCAGCTGGTGGCGTCGGGCTGCGCCTGCTTCTCGCTTACCGCCTTCCTCTCCAATTCCCTGGCCACGAGCACCGGCCGCTTCGCCGAGCGCAGAACTTCCCGCGCCACGCTGCCGAGGATCGCCGCCCGAAGGCCGTGCGCGCTGCTCCCCATCACGATGAGATCGGCGTCGAGCCGCTCGGCCTGGGCGAGGATCTGATCCGCGGGATCGCCAGTCTTCACCTCCGTCTTTACCTCGGGACGATCGAGCCCCGACTCCGAGGCCAGCCGCTGCAGCCACGATCCGGCATCCATCTCGGCGTTGGTGAGCACCTCTTCGGGAACGGGGACCATCACTCCCGATATCACGGCGCCCGCCGACATGAGCTCGTTCAGCATCGATGAACTGACGACGTGGAGGAGAGTCATCTCGATCTCCGGTCGTTCGGCCAGGAGGCGGGCCCACGCGAGGACGGCCGTGGTCGCATCCGACTCGTCGAGGGGGACGAGCAGCCGGCGCGGCGCGTCCGCACCCGGGTTGGCCGCCAGCAGTACATCGTGCTTCGCCTCGCGCACGAGCTTCTCCGCCGTACCGCCCGGGCGATCCCAGATCCCGGGGCGCGTACCGTGCGGACCCACGACCACCAGATCGGCGTCGTACTCGCTGGCCACCGCGTCTATCTGCAAGGCCGGGTCGCCATCACGGATCTCGATCCAGATTCGCTGGGCGCCGAGTGCCGTACTGAACTCGCGCATCCGCCGGTCGGCGCCTGCGCGTGCCGTCTCGATTACCGTCTCGCGGGGCGGAAACTTTCCCCTGAAGAAGCGCGGCGGCTCGGGCACCGCCACCACGTGCACCAGCACGATCTCGGCGCCGGGCGCGAAGTGGCGCGCGGTCCAACGCGCGGCATCTTCCGCCGGCTGACTGAAATCCATCCCCACCACCACTCGATCAAGACGCATGGGCCTCTCGGTTCACGGTTGCGCCAGAGGGAAGCTTACACGGCCGGCGAGGTTTGCGCACGCCGCGCCCGCGCGCGAGTATGAATGACCACGGCAGTACTCACGGAACATACCACGACGAGGACCATGCTCGAACATTCGTCGAGTCGCCACCCCAACGCTCTCGCAATCGCCGCCTCGTTGCTCGCGGCACTCTCCGTCGCCACCGTCTCGCACGCACAGACGAGGCCCGCGCCCACGACCGATCCCGCCGCCACCGCTGCGGGCGGCCGCCCTGTTCCTGGTCCGGTCTACGAGATTCCCGGATTCAGCAAAGCGGTGGAGCGAGGCACTCGCACGCGCAGCGGCCGGCCCGGGGCGAGCAACTGGGTGCAGTACGCGCGCTATCGAATAGATGCGCGCCTCGATGCGGCCAACGCTCGACTCATTGGAAGTGAGAGCGTGGTATACCTCAACAATTCGCCCGATACGCTGCGCTCCGTGGCGGTCTACCTGCGGCAGAACGTATTCGCACCGGGAAGCCCGCGTCGCTCCGCGGTGCCGCTCACCGGAGGCGTGAAGCTCGGCCGCGTGGCCGTCGAGGGGAAGGCCGTGCAACCGGCTGCGAGCAGCCGCGCGCTTCGATCCATGAACGCCGGCGGCTACACGGTCGAGGGAACCGTGATGTGGATCCGGCTTCCGTCGCCGCTCCTCCCGCGCGACAGCACGCGGCTGGAGATCGCCTGGTCGTTCTCGCCTCCACCGTCGCCGTCGGATGGCAGGGAGGGTCGGGAGGGGAAGAATCTCTACTTCCTCGGCTACTGGTACCCGCAGATGGCGGTGTACGACGACGTCAACGGATGGGTAACCGACCCATATCTCAACGGCGCCGAGTTCTACATGGACATGGCCGACTACGATGTGCGCCTCGCGGTGCCGCACGGCTGGCCCGTGGGCGCGACGGGAACGCTGGTGGATTCGCAGTCGGTGCTCTCGCGGCAGACCATGCAGCGCCTCGCTCGGGCGCGCACAACGCGCGAGCCGGTTCATGTGCTCACCGCGGCCGATCGCGCGAGCGGCGCGGCTTTCGTACGCGGAGGGAAAGACGCCATCTGGCACTTCGTGGCGAACGGCGTGCGCGACTTCGCGTGGGGTACGAGCGATCGCTACAACTGGGATGCTACGATAGCACTCGTACCGGAAGCGAAGCCGGGTGTCACCGACACGGTGATGATCAGCTCCTTCTTCCGCCTTCATCCGAGCGCCGCTGCCTGGCCGATCGGTGGTGCACGGTTCACGCGCGATGCGATCAAGAAGATGTCGGATTATCTCTGGCCATACCCGTGGCCGCAGATGACGTCCATGGAAGGCGTCATCACCGGCGGGGGGATGGAGTACCCCATGATGACGCTGATGCAGCCATGGGCCGACACGCTCTCACTGGCGGGCGACCTGATGCACGAGACCGGTCACATGTGGTTTCCCATGCAGGTCGGTTCCAGCGAGACGCGCTACCCCTGGATGGACGAGGGGCTCACGCAGTTCGATGTGGCGCAGGGGATGCGCGTCATCTACGGCGAGCCGCGCGAGGGTGGGCGGCCCAACGACTCCGAGGCAGGGCAGCGCCGACTCTACCTGCAGCAGGCGCGCGCGGGGAACGAGATGGCGCTCATGACGCCTGGGGATCTCTCCGATCCGGATCTCTACTTCATCATGTATTACGATAAAACCGCCCAGGTGCTCAGCGCGCTGCGCGCCGTGCTGGGCGAGGAGATCTTTCATCGCGCCTATCGTGAGTACGGCAAGCGATGGATCGGTCGGCACCCGTATCCGGCTGACTTCTTCAACACGATCAGCGACGTGTCGGGGCGCGACCTATCGTGGTTCTGGCGGAGCTGGTTCTACGAGCCCTGGTCGCTCGACCAGGCGATCGCTTCCGTGCGCGAGGAGGGCGATTCGGTCGCCATTACGGTGGAGGACCGCGGGCTCGCGCCGATGCCGGTGGTGCTCGCGGTGACGCGCGACGGAGGCAGGGTGGAGCGCGTCACCGCCCCCGCCGATGTATGGCTGAGCGGGGCGCGAAAGTGGGTGGCACGGGTGAGCGCTGCGCCGCGAATCGTCAGCGTCGAGATAGACCCCGACGCGGCATTCCCGGACCTGAACCGCGACAACCAGCGCTGGCGGCGCTAGTAGGAGGAGACGACCGACGTACGCTTCTCGAGCGCCTCGCGCGCCTGCTCGTCGGTAATCACCTTGACATCGCCCGTGGCGACGGCGCGTACATCGACGATCGTGGCACGCGGAACGTATTCCGCGCGCAACTCGGCGCTCCATGTGAAGTGCCGTCGCCACGGCTCCCCAGGGTTGTTGCCATTCGCGCCCATCGCGGGAGTGCAGCGGATCGGCGTCGTGAATACCTGCAGCAGGCTGCCGTCGGCCGAATAGATGCCCACCACGAGACCTCCACAGAAGGGACTCAGCTCGTCGCGGTTCAGGTAGTCGATCGTAGCGGTGATCTTCCCCGCGGAGTCCATGTGGACCGCGGTGTGGATGTTCTGCAGCGTGGGCTGGCCGGGCATCTCGAAGGTGTAGTCGAAGTCGCTTGCCGTCGCCTGCGCCGCGCTCTGCGCCGGAGCACCGGGTGCGGCCATCGCGCACGCGACGGTCACACCCAGTGTGGCGATGGCCTTCGTCAGCCGGGAGCGCGTGCCCGATGCACGCGCCCCCCGCGCACCGAAGCCGCGGTGCGCCTGAGCGGCGTTCACCGCGAGCCCTCTTCCTTCGCTGGGCCGAGCAGCGCATCGACCTTCGTCTCTATCGCCTTCAACTCTCGCTCCAGCTCCCTGTAGCGTGCCACGGCGTCGCGGCCTATCTGCTGATCCGCGCTCGTGGTCATACCGTAAAGGTACTCGAGTTGATCCACCAGCTTCGGCTGCGAGTAGCGGATCGCGTTGGTGGTGAGCGCCGTATCCAGCACGCTCAGCTTGCGAACCGTGTCGGCCGCGCTACCGGTGGCCCACTTTAGCCGCCCCAGCGCCTGGGTAACGCGCGCGGCCGTCCGGCGTGCCTCGCCGAGCGCGTCGCGCACGCGCAGGTTGTGCGCCAGTTGCTCCTGCATGTCGCGCTGTGTGACACCGGCCTTCACGATGCGAGGATCCGCTCGCACCGCCAGCGTGGAGGTGGCGCTCCACGGCTTACCCGAAGCGCTGGTGTCCACCGTCAGCCGAACCGTGTACTGCCCCGGAGCAGCCATGGGACCGCGATCGCCGCGCCCGCCCTGCGAAGCGCTCCACGGACCCGGATAACGGAAGTCCCAGATGAACCTGTGGAGCCCGGGCGTGGTGTAGAGCTCCGGAGCCGCCGCTCTCCCGCGCCGAGGCGATTCTCCATCCTGCACCGCCTCCGATTCTGCCTCGGTCGCGACGCGACGAACGAGCTTGCCATTCGCATCGAAGATCTCGAGCGACACGCTGCGCGCTCCATTCTTGCCGATCGAGTAGTCTATCATGGCGCCGGGCGGCGGATATTCCGGCGCAGCCGGATCGCCGCTCCCGCCACCGCGGTAGCGGAAGCGGTATGCCGTTCGTGGTGTGAAGAGGTGCGCATCCCGTGCGGCTATCCCCGAAGTGAGCTGCTCGAGCGGAGTGATGTCGTCGAGGATCCAGAAGGAGCGGCCCTGCGTGGAGATCACCAGGTCGTGCCGGAAGATGCGCATGTCGGTGATCGGAGTGACCGGAAGCCCGAGCTGCAGCGACTTCCAGCTCGCGCCATTGTCGAACGAGACGTACGCGCCGAATTCCGTGCCCGCGAAGAGCAGCCCCTCGCGCCCCGGTGCCTCGCGCACCACGCGCGTCGGCTCGTCAGCCGGAATGCCATTGCTCCCGTTGGTGAGCAGCGTCCAGCTCTTTCCGTAGTCGTCCGTGCGGAAGATGTACGGGCGGAAGTCACCCAACAGGTAGCGCAGCACTGCCACGTACGCTGAGCCCCTTCTGTGCGGCGATGGCTCGATGTTCTGCACGCGTCCGCCGGGAGGGAGATCCTTCGGCGTAACGTCGCTCCACGTCTTCCCATTGTCGCGCGTCACGTGGATGGGTCCATCGTTGGAGCCAGCCCAGATCACGCCCTTCTCGAGCGGCGACTCGCGGATCGCGTAGAGCGTACTGTAGTATTCCTCGCCGGTGACGTCGCGTGTTATCGGCGCGCCCGAGATCACCTGCTTGCTCGGCTCGTTCGCGGTAAGGTCGGGGCTGATGCGTTCCCAGTTCACGCCGCCGTCCCTGGTGCGGTGCACGTACTGCGACCCGAAGTAGATCACCGCGGGATCGTGCGGCGAGATCTCCATTGGCGATACGCGCTGGAAGCGGTACTTCAACTCGTTCGGCTTGAATCCGTACAGGTACTGCGCACCCACCCAGTAGTTCTGCTCCTGGCCCGTGCGCAGGTCGGTTCTGCTGAATTGTCCCTTGCACGCTCCGTACACCGTGTCCGGATTCACCGGGTGCGGCATGATCGGACCCGTCTCGCACCCCGGACCCACGCGCCAGAGCTGCATGGGATCATCAACCGGCCAGCCGGGCGGAAGGCTGGGAACGATGAGAGTGGTGTTGTCCTGCTGCGCTCCGTAGAGGCGATACGGGTACTGGCTGTCCACCGCCACCTGATAGATCTCGGCCGTGGGCTGGTTGTACTGGGTGGACCAGGTGCGACCACCGTCGACCGAAACGTTGGCGCCGCCGTCGTTCGCCTGGATCATGACCTTCCCGTCGTGCGGGTTGATCCACATGTCGTGGTTGTCGCCGTGCGGCGTGGGGAAGCGCCGGAAGGTCTTTCCACCGTCGGTGGACTTGAAGAAGCCCTCCGCGCCGGCGTATACCACGTTGGCGTCGGTAGGATCGGCGGCGATGGTCGTGTAGTAGAAAGGCCGCGTTATGAGCGACGGCTGCGAGCTCACGCGCGTCCAGCTCGCGCCAGCATCGTCCGAGCGATAGAGCCCTTCACCCGGCTTCGCTTCGATGAGCGCGTACACGCGATTCGGGTCGGCCGCAGTCACCGCCATGTTCGCCTTCCCGAAGAGCTGGTCGGGAAGCCCGCCGCCAAGCTTCGTCCAGTGATCGCCGCCGTCGGTGCTCTTGTAGATGCCTCCCTCGCGCGCACCGCTGATGATGGTCCACGGCGTGCGCTGGCCGCGCCACATCGCCGCGTAGACCACATCCGGATGGCCCGGCTGGAACTCGAGGTCCACGGCGCCGGTGCTGTCGGAAACGAACAGGATCTTCTGCCAGCTCTTCCCGCCATCGCGCGAGCGGAAGACACCGCGCTCGGGATTGTCCGCGAAAGGATTTCCCACCGCCGCTACGTACACCAACTCCGGATTGTCCGGATGCACGCGCACGGCGCCGATCTGCCCGACGTCGTGCAGCCCGACGTAGCGCCACGTCTTACCGGCGTCGTCCGACCGATACACGCCGCGCCCGATGGAGACATTGCTGCGCAGACTCTCGGAGCCGGTGCCCACGTAAACCACGTTGGCATCGGATGGCGCCACCTCTATGGCTCCGATGGATCCGACCGCGAAGGCGCCGTCGGATATGGGAAGCCAGGAGGCCCCCGCGTCGGTGCTCTTGAACACACCGCCGCTCGCGGCTCCCATGTAGAAAGTGCGCGGCTCCGACGCGACGCCCGTAACCGCGGTGACTCGACCGCCGCGGCTGGGACCGATCATCCGATACTTCAGCGCGTCGAAGTACGACGAATCGTAGCGCACCGCGGCCGGTGCAGCACGTCGAGCCTGCGACGGAAGCGCCGTTGTACCGGCAAGTACGAGTGTGGCGAGAAGTGCGATGGAAGCGGAATAACGCGATCGATTCGAGCTCGTGGCTCCGTTCATCTCATGGTTTCCGTTGTTGTGGTGGGGAAGAGCAGGTGGAATCCGGACGGCCACCGCGCAGCGTCACGAATATGAACGTCCAGCCACGCGCCGCCGTTGTCGCGCGAGCTGGTGTCCGGTCAACGTACTTCGCGTACCGAGGAGTGATAGATGTGCCAGAGCCGCTCCTCGGACGACGCTCCCGTGACTACTACGCGACGCAGCACAATGTGGCCGGCGAAGTGCCGGCGCACGCCATCGGTGGTCACGGCTTCTATAGTCACCGGGATGTCAATGTAGCGCGACCCCGCGGCTCCCTCTATGCGACCGGGCCTGCCCGCCCGATACATGGTGGAGCGCGTCCGGTCGTAGCCGCGCGCAAACTCCTCCAAAGTGAGGCCGCTCGCCGCACCGTCGTCGGACCAGAGGTGATACGCATCGTGGAACTGGTGCGCGTTGATCGCGACGAAGTAGGAGTCGAGCACCGCGAGCGCCCCCGGGACGCCCAGCGTCGGGTCGCTTCGCTCGTCTTCCGTCGCGGAAGCGCCCTCCCCGGGCGGCACGGTCTCGCCATGGCTGACGGTGCCCGCCGGGAGCGACTGCACCGCCGTATCCGCGGCAGCGCCGCCGGCGTTACGTGCTCGTTCGCCGCCGCACGCGAGGGAAGAGGCCAGCATGACGATCATCCAGACGGATGGGCCGCTGGATGGCGCCGCGGGCGAGCACGTTCGAGATGCAGTACGGGGCATCCAGTGGGACCTCGCACTGAGGTGGCGGCAGCAGCTGGACACGCTGGGCCGTTTACGGCACGTGTATCGCATCTTGCGGGCCTGGCCGCGGCGCGTCGTCCACGCGCCGTGCAACTGGATGATCGAGGTATGCGGTCGCACTGCGCACCGGCCACCGGCGAGCGTGGCGATCGTTGCCATACTTCACGCTCTCAGTACCCAATGGAGTCGTAGAATGCCTCTCAGCGCAGCGCAGCGCCAGCACCTCGAGCGTCGTCTTCTGGAAGAGCGACGCCGTGTGCTCACGGATCTCGGCGCCTATTCCGAGCTGACCAACGCGACCGAGCAGGAACGCTCGGGAGACCTGACGGTGGTGCCGCTGCACGCGGCAGATCTCGGAACCGACGCCAACCGCGAGGAGCTCGCAGCGGCCAACGCATCTCGCGAGAGCGCAGAGCTCGAGGAGATAGATGCAGCGCTCGCGCGACTCTACCACTCCCCCGAGCGCTTCGGAATCTGTGAGGCCAGCGGCGAGGAGATCCCCTTCGAGCGGTTGGACATCATACCTTGGACCCGCACCTGCGGGGGGGCGCACACCGGCTGAAGCGCAAGCGCGATGGGGGCCTCGCGCGCTCGGAGCTGTAGAGCTAGGATGCACGCAGGCAGTCGTTGCCAGGCCGGGGCCGCCTCCCCGGCCGCGACGCCCCTCTACAAGTGATCCCGATGGCAACCTTTCTCAGAACCGCCGAGATTCCGCTCGACCGCGCATTCACGCTGCCGGGCGAATACTTCACGTCGCCAGCGATTTTCGCCGAGGAACGCGACAGTATCTTCGCGGCACGCTGGCTCTGCGTGGGTCGTGACGATGAGCTGCCGTCGCCCGGAGACTACTTCGTGCGAAACGTGCTGGGCGAGAGCATCATCGTCGTGCGCGACAATGGCGGCGCCCTGAGTGCGCTCTACAACGTGTGTAGGCATCGCGGCTCCCGCTTGTGCGAAGCAGACCAGGGGCACTTCGCCGGAACCATCCGTTGCCCGTACCACGCGTGGACGTACGCCCTCGACGGCAGGCTGCTGGGCGCACCGTCGTCGGCGGACATTCCCGATTTCTGCGCGGACGATTATCCGCTCCATCGCGTGGCGCTCGCGCGCTGGGAGGGCTTCCTCTTCATCAACCTGGCGGATGAACCGGAGGAGTTCGGCGTCGCCTGGGCGCCGCTCCTCGATCGCTTCACACGCTTCAACCTCCCTCGGCTGGCCGCGGCACGCACGATCGAGTACGACGTCAGAGCGAATTGGAAGCTGCTTTTCCAGAACTACTCGGAGTGCTACCACTGCGGACCAGTGCATCCCTCGCTCGCGCGCGCAACGCCGCCCACCAGCGGCGAGAACGACCTCGTGGAAGGCCCGTTCACCGGCGGCTTCATGGTCATGAACGCAGGATATGAAAGTCTCACTCTCACAGGCCGGAGCTGCGGACTCCCGGTGGGCGATCTCCCGGAGGAGGACATGCGTCGCGTGTACTACTACGCGATCTTCCCGAACATGCTCCTGAGCCTCCATCCGGATTACGTGATGTACCACATGCTCTGGCCAGAGTCGCCCGACCGCACGAGGATAAGCTGCTCCTGGCTCTTCAACCCGGCTACGCTGCGCGATCCACGCTTCGATCCCGCCGACGGCATCGAGTTCTGGGACCGTACCAACCGCGAGGACTGGCACATCTGCGAGCGGAGCCAGCTCGGTGTTTCGTCGCGCGCGTATCGGCCAGGACCGTACTCGAAGAGGGAAACGCTTCCAGCGCAGTTCGATAGGGAAGTACTGCGCGCGCTCGGACGCGACCAGCCCTGAAGGCCACCGTGCACCCGCAGAGCGAGCGCCCGGCGCGCTCGCTCTGGCCGCGTCTCGCGACGGCTATCGCCGAGTGGGTGCCGCGGTCCACGCGGCGCGCATCGCGGCCGAGTCGAGCAGTTCTTCCACGGACTGATACCCTACGCCCCGATTGGGAAGCTCGACGTGCGGCCAGTCCCACGATGAATCCGCGCTTCCTATGATACGGAAGCGCCCTCCCTCGAAGCCTTCGACCCAGCGGCGGAACTCGATCCACCGTGCGCGGTTCCTCCGGTCGCGAAGTCGTCCGTTACCGACAACCACGTCTATCGCTCGCCGGTCGGTGTGTAGCGAAGTGGCCGTGTAGGTCATGCCTCGCCGGAGGAGATACGCCTGTCGAAGCGGAGAGCGATATGTCTCGGTGACTCGCGGCTCGAACCCCGCGGCTCGCGCGGCAGCGAGGAGAGTGTCGAACGCACCGCGCGCGTCGGGGCTCAGCGCCGCCAGCGAGCGCGTCGGAATCCGCGCGCTGTGCGGGAAGCGCCTGAGCGGCGTGCGCTCGACCCTCTGCGCCATCGCCTCCCACGATTCACCGGGCCTGCGCACCGATGGTGCGCCCACGCGGTAGCTGTCTACCAGACAAGCATCGCCACAGTCGCGCCGCGGGTCGTAGAGCAGGACGGCATCCGGAGTGGAATCGGAGAGGTAGAGGTTTTGAGGATGCGCCACGCCGAACTCCGTCAGCAGGAGCTTGCGCTCCGAGGGAGAGAATGGACGCTTCGTGTAATGCGGGGCCCCGTTGCTGGTTCTCCCAGCGTAGCTCAGCGGGGGATATCGGACGGAGAGCACATGGGAACGCGCCGCCGTACCTGCGTGGTTCGCGACGCCGAGGACGCTTCTGATCGCATTCCCAACTCGCTCGGCGTGCGCGGTGGTAGCGCCCCATGCGAGAAGAAGGATGAGGACGAACGCGCAGATCGCGGTGAGTCCTCGCCGCCGATCGCGCCGCACCCCCGACCCGCGCTCGGGACCGGCGCGGACCCTCGGTCCGCATGAATCCCTGGTTGTGGGGTTGTTATACTCCTGCGACACGCGAGGACCCTCCAGCTGGCTTCCGGTCCCCATGTGGCAACTCGCCTGCCATCGGCCCGGAGCCATCTGGCCCCGGGCCTGGCGAATCCGCCCCCCCCGGAACGGACCGCCAAGTACCTGACGCCGCTAGATTCCGCCGGCGCCAGACATCGGTTCGAAAGTGGCAAGCGAGAGAACTTCACCCGAGAAGAGATCCACCACAGCGGAGACGAGCAGTTCGAGTCCGTTGCGCGAAGCCGTCATGTAGCGGACTCCGAGCGTCCAGCCGCCAGCGCGAGCGTGCGGCTTCGAGACGAAGGTGCTTACCACCACGTTGCGCCTGGATACGACTACGGAGACCCGGGGGTCGCTCTCAGCGATCCACCTTGCCTTGGCCAGCGTCTGCTGGGCCGGGATGAGGAGCGACGACCTCGCCGGCACAGGCGAGGCGAGCGGCTCCATTGGTAGTGCGAGTGGAACGGACATCGAGAGCTCCGGCTTCTCGTGCGCTTCGGTCATCGACTGGTATGCCCCGGCTGCAGGGCAGTATCGCCGTGACGTGGACATCAACCGCAAATGCGACATCTCCCTCCAGGGGTGGTTCCAGCGACCTCGAGGTTGCCGAATGCTTCCCTCGGCAGGTTGCCTGGCCCAATATGAAAGCGGCCGGCGAGAGCAGGAGGGGTGACTCCCGCTGACGTCGGGCTTCAACGGCGGTAGATTAGCCAGAGTCGCTGAACAAGCACTTAACCGTGCCTCAATTGCGACTCAACTGGAGTGGAATGTACAAACTGCACACCTTCGGCGGCCTCTCGTTGACGCTGGATGGCCAGCCCTGTGAGCGCTCACTGATCCAGCGGCGACAGCTCGCGCTGTTGGCGGCTCTCGCGGCTGCCGGCCCCTCTGGTCTCAGTCGCGACAAGCTGGTTGGCCTCATGTGGCCGGACCGCGCGAACGATCGTGCGCGCAATCTCCTCGATCAGGCGCTGTACGCGGCGAGGCGAGTGTGCGGGCAGACTGTGTTCCTCACCACGCAGACGGCACTCGCCATCAATCCCGCCGTTCTCGAGAGTGACGTGGGTGAATTCAGCGAGGCGATCTCGCGGGGCGATCCTGCCGCCGCTGCGGCGATCTACTCGGGCCCCTTCCTCGACGGACTTCTTCTCGCCGACGCTGCAGACTTCGAGCGCTGGGCCAGTATCGAGCGCACTCGCTACGCACGCGAGTACCAGGAGTGTCTCGAGACGCTCGCCGCAGCCGCGGCATCGCGGGAGCAATGGCACGAGGCAGGTCGCTGGTGGAGACGCGCGGTGGACGCCGACCCATTCAGCGGGCGGGCAGCTCATGGGCTCATGGAATCGCTCGCGCGCAACGGCGATCGCGCTGGCGCGCTGGAGTTCGCCCGTGTGCATGCGACGCTCGTGAGACAGGAGCTGGGGGCCGAGGTGGACCCGCCCATCGCGACGCTGGTGGCCGCGTTGCGTGCCGGCCAGCTTCCCCCAGCCCCGCCCCGGCAGGCGCCGGCTGCAGCGGGTGCGAACCGCACCGCGCGTACTGGCGCGTCGCTCGTGGCGACTACGCCATCGGTGATGGCACTGTCGCCCCCACCGGTGGAATCCTCTGGAGCTGTGGAGCGCTCGCTCGCGGTAGCCGATGCGGCCGAGCCAGCCGCACCGCCGAAGGCAGCTGTGAGGGCCGCGGTCGCTGAATCGCCCGCTGTCCGCGCGCCTCACGATGTGACGCCGTGGGCGACGGGTGCAAACCGGCTGCGCTGGGTCCCGGTCGCGATACTCGTTCTGTTGACCGTAGCGGCGCTCGCTGTAGGCGCCGCATGGTGGAGCGGGCACCGACTGGTGGTGGAAGACGGCGCGCCCACGCCCCCGCCGCCTTCCATCGCCGTCCTCCCCTTTCGCAACCTGGGCACCTCGCCGGCGGACGAATACTTCTCCGATGGGATGACCGAGGAGATCATCGCCGAGCTCTCGCGCCTGCGCGGAGTGAGGGTGGTTGCGCGAACGTCCTCCTTCGCCTTCAAGGAGAAGCCGATGGACGTGCGCGATATCGGCAGCGCGCTGAACGTCACGCACATCCTCGAGGGCACGGTGAGGAGGATAGACACCGAACGGGGAGAGACGGGCTCGCGACTTCGCGTGACCGCGGAGCTGGTGGATGCCTCCACCGGCTACCAGGTGTGGGCACAGCAATTCGATCGGCCGGCGGGCGACGCGCTGGCGATTCAGGACGAGATATCGGCTTCCATCATGGAGTCGCTGCAGCGCGAGTTCGCGGCGGGGCAGCCCGTTCACGACGCCCATTCCACACCATCGCCTGCAACGTACGACCTCTACCTCAGGGGTCGCTACGCCTGGCACCAGCGTACCGCGGAGGGGCTGCACCTCGCCGCGAACCTCTTCACGCGCGCCATCAGGGGCGATCCCGAGTACGCGGCTGCCTATTCCGGGCTCGGCGCCACCTATGCCGTACTTCCGGCGTACGATCCACATGCGAGCGTGACCGAGATGTATCAGCTCGCCTACAGCGCGGCGAACCGGGCGCTATCGCTCGACAGCACGCTCTCCGAGCCTTACGCGGTGCTGGGTCTCGTGGCGGCGCGCCGCTACCAGTGGCGCGTCGCCGAACGCGCATACCGCCTCGCGCTCGCGCGCAATCCCAACGACGCCACCGCGCATCAGTGGTTCGGCAAGGCGCTCGCTCACCAGGGTCGTTTCGTCGAGGCCGAATCGGAGATGCGGCGCGCGCTCGATCTCGATCCGCTCTCGGCCGTCATGCGCTACAACCTTGGTCAGGTGCTCTACGCGCAGGGTCGCTATGACGATGCCGCCACGGAGCTCATGCGGGCGCTCACCACCGCACCCACCTTCCGCGCGGCGCACGCCACGCTTGGCTACGTCCGACTGAGTCAGGGGAGAGGCGCCGACGCGCTACGGGAGTTCGAACTCGCCGCCGGGCCCACGAAGGGACGCGCTGGCTCCGACATCGCGGTGCTCGCCTACGGCTTCGCTGTCAACGGCGAGGCGGACAGCGCGAGAGCGCTGCTCGGGTCCGCTCTCGAGGCGCGTGCCGCCGACCCGTCTACCGCCGCGACCATCTCGGCATCGGACATCGCCATCGCGTACATGGCTCTGGGACAGCGCGACAGCGCCTTCGCCTGGCTCGAGCGCGCGCGCGTGGAGCACGATTCCGATCTGCAGGCCTTCGTGGCGAGCCCCATCCTCGAGCCGCTGCACGACGACTCGCGCTACGCGCTGCTCCGCTCGCGGATGAACCTTCCCTGAAAGGGAGCGGGGCAGTCGTGCGCGGGCGGCGCCCCGAGCACGACTGCGTGTTCAGTCGCCCGGTTCCGGCGCCGGGTGAGGCGTACGCTCGTGCGCGCGATGCCGCCTCACCCATCCCAGTATACCGCTGCGCCAGGCGTCGAGTATCTCATACACCGTTGGCACGACGAGCAGGGTGAGCAGCGTAGAGGTGATCACGCCGCCGATCACCGCGCGCCCGAGCGGCGCGCGGAAGTCGGCGCCCTCGCCGATCCCCAGTGCCACCGGCACCATCCCGGCGATCAGCGCGAGTGTGGTCATCATGATCGGACGGAGACGGATCCGCCCCGCTTCCACCAGCGCATCGCGCGTGCTCATCGCCTGGCGCTCCTTCGCCCACTTGGCGAAGTCGATGAGCAGGATGGCGTTCTTCACCACGATTCCCATCAGCAGCACCACACCGATGAGACTCATGATGTTGATCGTGTCGCGCGTCACGAGCAGCGCGAGCACCACGCCGATGAACGAGAGCGGGAGCGAGAGCATGATCGCGATCGGATCGAGAAACGAGCCGAATTGCACCACGAGGATGAGGTACATGAAGAGCACCGCGAGTCCGAGCGCGGCCGCCACCGCTCCGAAGACTTCTCCCTGGCTTTCGACTTCGCCGCCCTGCGAGATGCCGTAGCCGCTGGGCATGGGGATGGCGGCGATGCTCTCATTGATCGCCGCGGACACTCTCCCCAGCGGCGCGCCCTCCACATTCGCGCCGATCGTGATGACGCGCTCGCGATCGAGGTGGTCTATCTCCGCGGGAGCGATGCTCGTCTCCACGTCGGCCACGTCACCCAGCGTCACCAGCCGTGGAGGCGCCGTGGGCGCGGCCGCCACGACCAGCGGCAGGCGGCGCAGGTCCGCCACGTTCTCGCGAGCGCCCGGCGCCAGCCGCACCGTCACGTTGCGCGTTTGCCCGCTCGGGTCCACCCAGTAGCCCGCCTGTACGCCAGCGAACGCCGCGCGCAGTGCGGTCGCTATCTGCGCCACCGTGAGGCCGAGCGATCCCGCCAGCCCGCGCCGCACCGAAACCTGAACTTCGGGACGCTCGCCCTTGGTGGACAGCCCCACGTCCACTGCACCCGGAACCTGGCGCACGCTATCCTCGATCTGTGCCGCGAGCTGGTCGAGACGCGAGATGTCCGCACCGTGCAACTGGAGCTGGATCTGCTTCTGGTTGCCGCCGAAGCCGCTCGAGAATACCCACGCAGTCACGCCGCCCAGCCGTCGCAGCTCGGCGCGTATGATGCGGCTGAACTCGTCCTGGCTGATGGCGCGCTCGTCCCTCGGCACGAGCCGCACGTACACGTTGCCGGCATCCACCGCGCCCGAACCCGACGCGCTCCCGATGGTGGTGTAGGTGTACTTCACCTCCGGATGCGCGCGCAGGATCCGATCGATTTCCTCCGCCTTGATTCGCGTGTATCGGAGACTCGAACCGGGGGGCGTCTCGATGGAGATGTTCATCTCGCTCTGGTCGCTCACGGGTACGAAGCCGACGCCGCCGAAGAGAGCCTGCAGAACGAGCGAGCCCACGAACGTCAGAGCGGCGATCAGCATCACCCACCAGCGGTGGTCCAGCGCCCACGCGATCACGCCGCGGTAGCGATCCGCCTGCCGGTCGAACCAGCCGTTGAAGCGATCGAGCGTACGCGAGAGCCAGTTCGCTCTCTGGTGCTCCTCGAGTTGCGGGTCCGGCCAGTACGCCGAGAGCATCGGATCGAGCGAGAAGGAGACGAAGAGCGAGACGAGCACCGCGCAGGCGATCGTGAGCGCGAAGGGCTTGAACCACTGTCCCGAGATCCCCGACATGAAGGCGACCGGAAGGAACACGGCCATGATGGACAACGTGGTGGCGGTCACCGCCAGTCCGATCTCATTTGTCGCAGTGCGCGCCGCGTGCACGTGGTCCTCGCCCATCTCGATGTGTCGCACGATGTTCTCGCGCACCACTATCGCATCGTCAATGAGAATGCCGATCGCCAGCGAGAGCCCGAGGAGCGACATGGTGTTGAGCGTGAAGCCGAACGCCCACACCGCGATGAAAGACGCGAGCACACTCACCGGTAGCGCCAGGCCGGTGATCACCGTGGATCGCCACGAGTTGAGGAAGATGAACACCACGAGCACCGTGAGAAGTGCGCCTTCGATGAGTGCCTCCTCCACGTTGCGCACGGAGTCGTGCACCCGCTCGCCAGCGTTCTGCACGACGTCGAGTGTCGCGCCGGCGGGGAGCGTCTTCCGCACCTGCGCCACTCGATCGAGCACCGCGTTCGCGACCTGCTCGGTGCTGAAGCCCTTCGCCTTCACGATGTCCAACCCGATCGCTTCACGATCGTTGTACAGCGCGAGCGTTCGGAGCTCCGCTGTTCCCGCGAAGACGTCGGCCACCTGATCGAGTCGTATGAGCCGACCGCCGCGCTCTGCGACCACCAGTTGGCCGAAGTCCTGAGGGTTGTCTATCCTCCCCCGGAGTCGGATGGTGCTTTCGCTCAGCGGAGTGTTGAGCCGTCCTACCGGCGCGGCGAGGTTCTGCGCCTGTACCGCCTGCACCACGTCCGCTACACCCACGCCCGCGGCCTCGAGGTCGGCGGGGCGCAGTTGTACAGTCAGCTCGCTGCTGTCCGCGCCCACCACGTTCACCTGTGCCACGCCTTCCACTCCCTGCAGCACGCCGGTGATCCCCGGGTCGGCGAGACGGGTGAGCTGCGCGAGGTTCAGGCCGGGTGCGGAGAGAGTGAGCGAGACGATCGGGAGCTGATCGGGGTCGAAGCGCCGCAGGATCGGCTCGCGCATCTCGGGCGGCAGATCGCCGCGAATGGAGGATATGGCGTCGCGTACATCCTGCTCCGCTACCTGGATGTCCTTCGAGAAGAGAAAAGTGACGGTGATGAGCGCGAAGCCATCGAGCGAGGTGGACTCGATCTTGTCCACGCCGCTGATTCCCTGGATCTGGTTCTCGATCCTGTCCACCACTTCGCGCTCCACCGTCTCGGGAGATGCGCCGGGGTAGGCGATGGCGAGCTGGACGATGGGTGCTTCGATGTCCGGGAGCTCATCGGTCTCGAGCCGGAAGAGCGCGAAGATGCCGAAGACGACGAGCGCCACCATCACGACGATGGTCAGTATCGGCCGTCGTATGGCGAGGTCTGAGATGAACATTGATCTATCGGAGCCCCACGTAGGCAGACGTGTGGCTCGGGGCAGGATGCGTGCGAGCCGCTCACACTGCTGTCAATCACGCATTCGGTAAATGCGAGTTGCACCATGTGCGAGTCGCGCCTTCGAGGCGGGCACGGCTGGCGCTCCAGCGTGTCCGATGCGAAGATGATCGCATCCCCTGCATGGAGCATGTGAGTGAAGCGCGAGGCAGCTCGTTCGTGGACGTTTACCTGTATCCTTTTCGGTATCCCCGCCGCTTCCCTCGCGGCCCAGAATCCCACCCCGGCCCTCCCCGATCCGGTCGTCCAGCGGATCTGGAGCGAGGGGATCGAACACTCCCATCTCCCAACGCTCGCTCACGTACTCCTCGACTCGATCGGCCCGCGTCTCGCGGGCTCACCGGCGATGGACGCCGGCCGCAAGTGGCTGCTCTCCACCTACGAGTCGTGGGGAATCCCCGCCCGCAACGAGCGCTACGGAAGCTGGAAGGGGTGGCAGCGCGGCGTCTCCCACGTGGACATGCTCTCGCCTCGGGTCCGCGCGCTCGAAGGCACTCTCCTCGCCTGGAGCAAGAGCACGAAGGGACCGGTCACGGCGCCCGCCGTACTTCTCCCGGACGTGCACGATCAGGCAGCGTTCGATGCCTGGCTCCCCTCCGCGCGCGGCAAGCTCGTTCTGATCTCGGCCGCCGAACCGAGCTGCAGACCCGCCGCGAGCTGGGAGCGATGGGGGCTGCCGCAATCGGTGCTGCGTGAACAGGCTGCACGAGCGCGCGCCGATTCGCTCTGGAAGATTCGAACGCGATTCGCCGGCGGCTCGTTCGATTCCGTGGGCACACGCCTCGCACGCGCTGGCGCTGCCGGGGTGGTCACGGCCTACTGGTCGGGCGGGTGGGGCACCACCAGGGTTTTCGACGCCCCGGTGGGCGGCCCTCCCGCCTTCGTGCTGGGATGCGAGGACTACGGGCTGGTCTACCGCCTGGCGGAGAGCGGCTCTGCACCCGTGTTGCGAGTGCAGGGTGACGCACGCGAGCTTGGCGAGGTGCCGGTGTCGAACACGATCGCCGAGCTGAAGGGAAGGGAGAAGCCCCACGAGTATGTACTGCTCTCCGCACACTTCGACTCGTGGGACGGCGCCTCGGGCGCCACCGACAACGGCACGGGCACACTGATAATGCTCGAGGCGATGCGACTCCTCCGCACCGCGTATCCCGATCCGAAGCGCACGATCATCGTGGGCCACTGGGGAGGGGAGGAGCAGGGACACAACGGGTCGCGCTCCTTTGCACTGGACCATCCCGAGGTCGTGCAGAAGATCTACGCCGGCTTCAACCACGACTACGGCACTGGGCGCATCGAGCGCATCGCGCTGGAAGGCTTCGTGGATGCGGGCGAGCACGTAGCCCGCTGGCTATCGCGCGTTCCGCTCGAGCTGGGAGCGAGCGTGGGCATGGAGAACCCCGGCCTCCCCGGCCCCGGTGGGAGCGACTATGCCACCTTCGACTGCCGCGGAATCCCGGTATTCAATCTCATCTCCACCGATTGGGATTACGACGATTACACCTGGCACACCAACCGCGATTCGTTCGACAAGATCTCCTTCGATGACCTCGAGCGGAGCGCTACTCTCGTAGCGATGCTCGCCTACCAGGCGTCGGAGGATCCACGCCCCTTCGCGCGCACCAAACGCGAGCTATTCCCCGTGGATGCCGAAACGGGGAAGCCGCTCAGCTGGCCGACGTGCGGCGCGCCGGACCGAAGCTGGACTGAAGGGCTGCGCTCCAGATGAACCGCTTTCGCTTCCCGGTAGCCGTAGTGCAGAGAGAACGATCCTAGCTTCCCCTGGCGAGCGCGCGCGACGCCACGCGCGCACTCTCGGCGAGTACCGCGGCTCCCACGAAGATGCTCTCTTCCGCGGCGTAGAAGCGGGGTGAGTGAGCCGGTATCGGCTCGCCGCCCCGCTCTCTCGCGCCCACGCGCATGAAGCAACCGGGGATGCGCTCCATGTAGTGCGCGAAGTCCTCGCCGCCCATGTTGAGCGTGCCGAGTGGCACGACACCCGAATCGCCCAGGATGGAGACCGCCGCCTCGCGCGCCCATCCGGCAGCACCTTCCGGGTTCACGATGGGCGGCGGCCCGAGTCCGAGCTCCACCTTCGCCTGCAGGCGATACGCGGTCGCGATGCTCTCGGTGATGCGATGCAGTTCCTCGTGCAGGAAGCGACGCGTCTCGGCGTCCACGGAGCGCAGCGTCCCCGAAAGGGTGGCGCTCCCGGGGATGATGTTGTGTGCGGATCCCGCGTGGATGGTACCGATGGTGAGCACGGCCGGGTGCGCGGGGTTCAGCCGCCTGGACACGATCGTCTGGAGTGCGCCTACGAGCGCGCCGGCGCCGACTATCGGATCGGCCGATTCGTGCGGCCGCGCGCCGTGTGCGCCGGAGCCGGTCAGCTCTATGTCGAAAGTGTCCGCCGCGGCCGCGAGCGGACCGGCTTCTGCCACCACCTGGCCAACCTCGAAGCGTCGATCCACGTGGCCGCCGAAGATCGCCGCCGCATCGTCGAGCGCGCCCGATTCCAGAACCACGAGCGCTCCCGAGCCGGTTTCCTCGGCGGGCTGCAGGACTACGATCACGTCGCCCGCGGCCGGATTCGCCGCCAGCAACGACGCCGCGGCGACCGCCCACGTAGCGTGTACGTCGTGTCCGCAGGCGTGCATCACGCCCGCGTTGCGCGATGCGAAGGGGAGGCCGGTGCTCTCCTGGATCGGAAGCGCGTCAATGTCGCCTCTTATCGCAACCGGAGGCACACCGCGGTCACGTCCCCTGATGCGCGCTATAACGCCGCTGCCGATGACGCCGTCGGGTGCTCCCACGCGGAACAGCTCCGCGGGCCGTAACGCTTCCAGCGCCGCGTGCAGCCGCTCCGTGGTGCGCGCCTCGAGCCTGGAGAGTTCCGGATTCTCGTGAAGGTCGCGCCTCAGGGTGACGAGCGAGTCACGCAGCGCGTCGGGGAAGAGAGGCGCTACCGAGGCGGGGAGGCGATTCGTTTCTACCATGAAGCAACCGCGGTCGGCTGGCGGTTCGGTGCCCAGGCGAGCGCAGAGTGAGCGATTTCGCAGCGAGGCTCGGATGTCATCATGTGGTGCTCCGACGGTATCTTTCCGAATGAGAGAAGACGCAGATGAGAAAGGTCTGGACAGCGCACCATCCGCGAAGCAATATGCACCGCGAAACGGTACACCGCATGGTACACCAACTGGAGAGCGGATGCTGGAGGTGACGAAGATGCCTTCCGACGGTCGCCCGACAGCCACTAAGCGGGTCAGAAGAGGCGATCGGATCGCGCGCACGTACGAGCAGCTGCGCGAGCTCATCATCTGGGGCCGTCTCGCCCCGGGCTCTCGCGTCATCGAGAGCGACATTGCGGCGCGCCTCGACGTGAGCCGCACGCCCGTGCGAAGTGCGCTGCACCGCCTCCAGCAGGAGGGGTACATCTCCAGCGTGGGGAGGCGCAAGGAACAGCGGCTGGTGATCGCCCCGCTCACGCAGGAAGACGCGCGCGAGCTTTTCGATATAGTGGGAGAGCTGGAGGGACTCTCGGCGCGCGGCCTCGCCCAGCGCGAGCCGGAGGCGCGCTCCACGGTGGTCACTGAGCTCAAACACCTCAACGACCAGCTTGCAGCGGCCGCCCGCGCTCAGCGCCCCGATGCGCTCCGGATCTTTGACCTCGATACCACCTTCCATCGCGCTTACGTGGAGGGGGGCGCGGGGCCGCGGCTTCTGGCACTGCACGACGCCGTCAAGCCGCAGGCCGAGCGCTACGTGCGGCTGTACACCAACGCGTTGGTGGACGAACTGGCGAAATCGGTGGAGGAGCATGCCGTGATCATCGAGCGGATAGATTCCGGCAACGCCGATGCCGCGCAGCGGGCCGTGATCCGCAACTGGCGAAACGCCGCCGCGCGCCTGAGTCGCGTGATCGCGACGCTCGGCGAACGGGGAAGCTGGTAGGCTCGAGGTCGCTTGCCCGTGCGTCGTCTCGCGCTCGCGGTGCCGCCATTATCCTTCCGCTGGTAGCACTCAGACGTCGCCCCGCTCGCGGCGAGCCGTGCACGCTCGGCGCGCCGGTGCGGGTAGCGCTTCACGAACGCCCCCGTACGGGAGCGCTCCCAGCCGGCATTCGACACATGCACACGCACGCACGCAACATTCTCGTCGCGCTAGCACTGGCTCTCACCTCGACAGTGGCCGGTGCGCAGACGGCGCGCTCCGACACGGGTGAGACTCTGACCGCCGATACGTCGATTTTCGCGCGACTCACGAGTCTTCCGACGCCCAACGAGTACCGCATGGCCTCCGGCGCGCCCGGCCCCGCCTACTGGCAAAACCGCGCCGACTACGATATCAGCGCCACGCTGGATACGGCGAAGCACGAGCTGCACGGGGAGCTCACTCTCCACTACACGAACAATTCGCCGACCGCGCTCAGTCACATCTGGCTGCAGGTGGAGCAGAACGCCTTCACCGACAGCTCGCTCAACGCCTACATCTATCCCCAGAACTCGCGCTTCGGAGCGCGCGGCTTCGAGGGCGGTGATCGCATAGAGCGGCTCGATCAGCTTGTCGGCGCGGGAAAGAGCGCGAAGGGGAAGAAGGTTCCGTTGAAGACGCGAGTGTGGGATACCATGCTCTTCGCGCAGCTCGCCGAGCCGCTGGCGCCGGGAAAGTCGGCGTACTTCGACATCGCCTGGCACTTTGCCATCCCCGAGCACGGCGCCGACCGCATGGGACGCGATGGCTCGCTCTACGAGCTGGCACAGTGGTATCCGCGCGTGGCCGTGTACGACGACGTTCGCGGCTGGAACACCGACCCGTACGTGGGGCAGGGCGAGTTCTACCTGGAATACGGAGACTTCTCCTATCAGGTGACGGTGCCCGCCGGCTACATCGTGGCCGGTACCGGCACGCTTACAAACCCGAAGGAAGTCCTCACCAGCGATGAGATCGCGAAGCTCGCGAGGGCAGCGAAATCCGACTCCACGATTCACATCGTGAGCGCGGAAGAGCTGGCGGCGGGGAAGGGGCGCCCGCGCACCAGCGGCAATCTCACATGGAAATTCCAGGCGAAGAACGTGCGCGATGTCGCCTGGGCCGGCGCTCCCGACTACAACTGGGACGCGTCGAGCTGGAAGGGGATCGTGACCAATGCGTACTACCGTCCCAGCGCCGTGGAAACCTGGAAGGATGCCGCGGACATGGCTCGCACGTCCATCCAGGGCTATTCCACGCACTGGTTCCAGTATCCCTACCCGCAGATCTCCGTGGTGGAGGGTCCGATCAGCGGGATGGAATACCCCATGCTCGCGATGGAAGCGAGGGGCGAAGACAAGTACGACCTCTACAACGTCATCACCCACGAGATAGGGCACAACTGGTTCCCGATGATCGTGGGGAGCAACGAGCGCATTCACTTCTGGCAGGACGAAGGCATCAACACCTTCATCAACACATTCTCCGAAGCGGAACGCTACCCCGAGAAGGGAAACCAGATGCAGCGCGCCGCGGAGGAGCGCTCCATCATCGAGCAGACGCAGGTGCACGACGTGGACGTCCCGGTGGACATGCCGGCCGACCGGATAGACCCGCAGCTCCTCGGCTTCACCGAGTACGTGAAGCCCTCCGTCGGCCTTCAGCTCCTGCGGCAGGAGATCCTCGGTCCCGAGGCCTTCGACGCCGCTTTCCGCACGTACATAGAGCGCTGGGCGTACAAGCACCCCACGCCCGCCGATTTCTATCGCACCATGGAAGATGTCTCGGGCCATCGCCTCGACTGGTTCTGGCGCGAGTGGTTCATCGAGGACGCGCACTTCGATCAGGCGATAGACACCGTCGTCACCAGGAAGCAGGGAGATACCACCCTCGTAGCGGTGGGGTACGGGAACCTGGACCGCGGCGTGCTCCCCATCCGCGTGCGCTTCACCTTCACCGACGGCAAGAGCGTGAACTACGATTATCCCGCCGAGGTCTGGAGCATGGCGGGTTCGATGTACGTCCGCCGATACGCCTTTCCTGGTGAGACGCTAGCGAGCATCGAGCTGGATCCCGACCACCGACTCATCGATGATGATCGCTCGAACAACAAGTGGACAGCGCCAACGGCCGCACCGGTGGGGCGGCCCTGATTTCTCCGGAACGACATCCATGGCCCGAAAGCGATGACCAGCTACGAGAAGCTCGGAAGCTTCTACCTTGGCAGGGAGCGCGACAGCGCCTCCGGCGAAACCACCGACGTGCTGACGCTGTACGACTCGAGCGATCTGACCACGCACGCGATCATCATCGGCATGACGGGGAGCGGGAAGACCGGCCTCGGTATCGGCATGATCGAGGAGGCGGCCATCGACAAGGTCCCGGTCATAGCAATCGACCCGAAGGGCGACCTTGCCAACCTTCTGCTCACCTTTCCCGAGCTGCGTCCCGAGGACTTTCGGCCATGGATAGACGTGCAGGCCGCGGAGCGCGCCGGCCTCTCGGCCGACGCGTTCGCAGCCGAGGAGGCCGCGAAGTGGCGCAAGGGGCTGGAGAGCTGGGACGAGCCGCCGGAGCGCATCTCCCGACTCCGTGAGGCAGCGGACTTCGTGATTTACACGCCCGGCAGCAGCGCGGGCGTGCCGATATCCGTGCTCCGGTCGTTCGCCGCGCCGAACGCGGATGCACGCGCGCGAACCGATCGCTACCTCGAGCACGTGGCCGCGACTGCGACGAGCCTCCTGGCGCTTCTTGGCATCGAAGCGGACCCGCTCACCAGTCGCGAGCACATCCTCATCGCCAACCTCCTCAGAAATGCCTGGGATGCGGGGAAGGATCTCGACCTGCAGTCGCTGATCCTGGGGATCCAGACGCCGCCCTTCGCGAAGCTGGGCGTGATGGACATCGAGAGCGCGTTCCCTTCGGCCGATCGCGCGAAGCTCGCGATGCGGCTGAACAATCTTCTCGCCTCGCCCGGCTTCGAAGCATGGCGCGAAGGCGTACCGCTCGACGCACAGCGACTCTTCTACACCGGCAGCGGGAAGCCACGCGTCTCGGTCATCTCCATCGCGCACCTCTCCGATGCCGAGCGGATGTTCTTCGTCACGATGCTCCTCACCAACATCGTGGAGTGGATGCGCGCGCAGCCGGGGACGGGGAGCCTGCGCGCGCTTCTCTACATGGACGAAGTGGCGGGTTACCTGCCGCCGGTAGCGAACCCGCCGTCGAAGCCGCTCTTTCTCTCGCTGCTCAAGCAGGCGCGCGCATTCGGCGTGGGTGTGGTGCTCGCTACGCAGAACCCGGTGGATCTCGATTACAAGGCAATCTCCAACGCGGGGACGTGGCTGATCGGGCGGCTCCAGACCGAGCGCGACAAGGCGCGAGTGATGGACGGTCTGGAAGGCGCCGCAGCCGGCGGTGGCTCGGCCGGCTTCGACCGCAAGGCAACGGAGACGCGCATCTCGGGGCTGGATAAGCGCGTCTTCTACCTTCACAACGTCCACGAAGATGTACCCACCGTTTTCGAGACTCGCTGGGCGATGTCGTATCTGGCAGGCCCGATGACGCGCGACCAGATAAGGAAGCTGATGGCCGCGAAGCGAGACGAGCTCGCGGGCGAGGCGGCAGCCACCGACGCTGCGGCACCGGCTGCCGGCGCGACCGTTGCTCCCCCGAGGACTTCCGCCGCGACGACCGAGGCGGCAAGCGCTCCTGCTGCGCGCGCCGCATCTTCGGCCGACACTACCGCCTCGGTGCTGGCGCGCCCCGTTCTCCCGGGAGGGGTGGAGCAGTTCTTCGTTCCACTTCCCTCGACCAGTGCGCAGCCAGTCTACCATGCCGGCGCCCTGGGCGCGGCAGACGTAGCGCTGACCAACGCCAAGTACGGCGTGAATGCCACGCGGAGGGTCATGCATCGTACAGCGATCGGCGATGGTGCGCTCCCTGTGAACTGGGAGGGGGCCAGGGAGCTGAAACTCGACCCGAACGACCTGGATCGTGAGCCGCTCCCCGGAGCGTCCTTCGCACCCTGCCCAACCGTTGTCACGGCCGACTCCGTGGCCTCCTGGCGCAGGCTCTACGAGCGCTGGCTCCGAACCAATCAGTCGGTCACGCTGTTCCGGAGCCCCGCGTTCAATCTCGTGTCCGATCCGGATGAGAGCGAGGGAGCGTTCCGCGCGCGCCTGCAACTGCGCGCGCGCGAGGAGCGCGACGCGGGCGTGGAAGAGCTGCGGAAGAAGTACGCGGCGAAGACGGCTACCCTCGAGGAACGCCTCGCGAAGGCAGACCAGCGCGTGGAGCGCGAGCGCGCGCAGGCCGGGTCCGCGAAGATGGACACCATCGTCGCCGCCGGTACCGCCGTTCTCGGTATGCTACTCGGCCGGAAGCGCATGAGTGTCACGAACGCCTCGCGCATGGGAACCGCGATCCGCCGTGCCGGTCGTTCGTACGACCAGGCCGGCGACGTCACTCGCGCGCAGGACAGCGCCGAACGCGTGCGCCAGCAGATCGTCGAACTGGAAGAGGAGCTGCAGTCCGAGATCACCGCGCTCAGCGATTCTTACGATTCCCAGAAGGAAGAGTTGGAGTCGGTCGAGGTCCGGCCGAAGAGCTCCGACATCCAGGTCCATTTCGTGGGAGTGGGTTGGGGTGACGAGGCATGAGCCGGCACCGTCCTCCGAGAGCAGGCCGGTTCTCGTAATACCATAGCCCAGTCACTCAGCGATCCCAACGGAGCCCCCGGTGTCGCCCACTGTCCTCGCTCCCACATTCCCGCATACTGAAGTTGCACTGCAGATCGTCCTCTCGGTCGGGCTCGGACTCCTGGTGGGATTGGAGCGCGAGTGGGCTCAGAAGGAGATCGGTGTGCGCACCTTCAGCGTGGTGTCGCTGGTCGGGCTGCTCGGGTCGCTCCTCGGCACAGCGCTGCTGGTCGCCGCGCTGATCGGCGTGGTGCTCCTCGTGATACTGCTCAACGTGCAGAGTCTCAGGAAGGACAACGCGCTCGAGCTCACTACCTCGAGCGCGCTGATCGCGATCTTCCTGCTCGGTGCACTGGTGGGACACAGCCAGTACTTCACCGCCGTTACCTCCGCCGTCCTGATGACGATGCTGCTCGCCTGGAAGGCGGAGCTTCGGCAGTTTGCGGGCGAACTTCGCCCGGAGGAGATTCGCGGCGCGGTTCTGCTGGGGCTCATCAGCGTGGTCATCCTCCCGCTCCTGCCGGATCGCTTCGTGGATCCCTGGAAGCTCCTGAATCCGCGACAGGCGTGGGTGATCGTGGTGGTAATCGCGGGTATCGAGTTCCTGAACTATGTGCTTCTCCGATTGTACGGGACGCGCGGACTCTTCTGGACCGCTCTGCTGGGCGGCTTCGTCAACAGCACGGCCGCGGTAGCGGAGCTGGTATCGCTGGTCAACAAGGAGCTCCAGGCGGACGCCAGTGAGGCGTTGCGCGCCCGGCTGGTGGCTCTGGTGCTCGTGGCGAATGCGGCAACGTTCGTGCGGAACCTGGTGATCCTCGCGATCTTCGCTTCCGCTTCGGCGCTGCTCGCGTTGCCGGCGCTGCTCGCGATGATCATCGTGGCCGCCGCTCTCGCCTGGCGGCGGCTGCGCCGTGGGAATGGCGCCGCCGAGTCGCTGCGGCTCTCGTCGCCGATTTCGCTTTCGCACGTCGTGCGTTTCGCGCTGCTCTTTCTGATCCTGAACGTAGCCGGCGCCATGGCACAGCGTGCGCTCGGCGGGGTAGGCTTCGTGGTCGTGGGCGTGCTCGGCGGAGTCGTGAGCAGCGCCGGAACCGCTGCCAGCGCTGCCGCGCTCGCGGCCGCTGGCCAGATTTCTGCACAGACCGCTGCAGCGGCGGTGGTGCTGGCGTCCATCGTCAGCGCACTGGTCAAGCTTCCCATCGTGTACCGCCAGGCGCGCGGGACGCCGCTCCCGCGTCGGATCTCGTTCGTCACGGCGGGAGTCGTCATGGCGGGAGTGGGGGCGCTGGTGGCCGGGTCACTGCTCATGAGGTGAGCGAAGTGCATGGTGGATGAACTACCGGAACGACGTGGCCGGCGCGGGGTGCCGAGCGTACCCGCGCCATTTCCGAGGGGTGCCGCGCTCCGAGGCAGGCGCCTTCTCGGATGCTCAGGCGTCGCGGTGCTTCTCGTCTGTACGTCGCTGGCCACTGCCCGGGCACAGAAGGACAGCGCCAGGGTGGTGCCCAACCAGGACACGACTCGCATCGTCGCGGGCCAGGACACCGCGGCCACCAGTACCATCGTACCCACCGATACCGCACGCTCCCCGGTTTCGTGCGACGGGAAAGTCATCTCCGAAATCCTCGTCATCCGCCAGCCACCCACGATTCTCTCGAAGGTGAAGCCCGCGTGGATCCGGCCGGCGGTCGCCGTCGCGATCCAGCACCGCAACACGAAGGCAGACGCCATCACGCCATTCCTTCAGGTACAGCAGGGGGAGGAATGCTCGGATTTCCGCCTCGCGGAATCCGCGCGTGTACTACGTGCTCAACCGTACCTCGCCGATGCCGAGGTGCATGCGTTCCCCGATGACAGCGGCGGCGTGCTGGTGGAAGTCACCACCGTGGACGAGGTGCCGCTGGTGCTGAACGTCGGTGTGTCGCATGGCCAGCTCTCGCGCCTTACCTACGGCAACTCCAACATCATGGGCGATGGTATCTATGCCGCCGCGGAGTGGCGGCAGGGCTTCGCCTACCGCGATGGCTTCGGTGCACGCTTCACCAACTACCACGCTTTCCACGGAGCCAACGCCGCGAGCCTCATAGTCGAGCGCTTTCCGCTTTCGAGCACCTATGCTGCCATGCTCGCCCACCCCTTCTACACGCAGTTCCAGCGGATGGGGTGGTACGGCGGCGTTCGCAGGACGACCGACTACGTGTCGTTCATCCGGCCGCACGATCTCACACTCTCGCTCGGCACCGCTCGCACCCAGTGGGATCTTGGCGGGGTGTTCCGGGTGGGCGGCGGGCGAGGGCACTTCTTCGCCGGTCCGCTCATCAGCCAGCAGCGGATCACCACCGATGCCGTCGCGCGCATCATCACCGACACCGGCTTCGTCATGAATCCGGATTCGCTACTGGACGGTCGCTACCCCACGCAGGATGAGACGCGACTGGCAGCGGTGGTCGGGATGCGCTTCCTGAAATACCTGAAGGCGTACGGCTTCGATGCGCTCACCGGTCCGCAGGACATGGGGAAGGGAATCCAGATGGCCGCTCTCCTGGGGCGCGGCGTGGGCGCCGGAGATCACGGAATAGCGGCGAGCGCTGACCTGTACATGGGTGTCGGCTCCGAAACTTCGTTCCTGGCGCTGCGCACGCAGTGGGAGACGCAGCGGAGACCGGAGCTGGGCTACTGGGGCGACATCGTGGGAAGCGGACGACTCGCATGGTACTACAAGCCATCGGACCACGGGACCTGGATCTCGAGTCTGGAGCTCTCCGGAGGATGGCGCGAGCGCACGCCCTTCCAGCTCACGCTTGGCGACCGGCAGGGTGGCCTCCGCGGCTACCACGGCGCGAGAATAGCCGGGGCGAGGCGGCTGGTGATGCGATTGGAACGCCGCTGGGTGCTGGGCGGAATAACCCGCTTCGACAACATCGGAATCGCCGCCTTCGGTGACGCCGGGAAGATGTGGGCCGGGAAGGTGCCGTACGGGACCAACAGCGAGATCGAGGCGAGCGTGGGGCTCTCTCTGATGGCCGCCGTCCCGAAGCAGTCGCGCCGGTTGATGCGAGTCGACTTCGCGATGCCGGTGGTGCGAACCCCGCACACCGGATTTCAGGTGCGAGCGGGGATAACGACGCCGATCCTCGGTCTCTGGCGCGAGCCGCGAGACGTGGCGAGAGCGCGATCCCTCGCGCTCTCGTCCGACGTCTTTACCTGGCCGTAGCGGCGCCGTCGAGGTGGACGATCGTTTCGTTGGAAGGCGGTCGCTCCTTGCGCAGTCGCGCGGATACCGCTTCGGCGCGAGCGAATGCGTGCAGCACGTTCTCGCCGGCCAGTTTCTTCAGGTCCTCGTCGCTCCAGCCGCGGCGCGCCAGTTCGGCGAAGAGGGCGGGGAACTTCGAGACGTCCTCGAGCCCCACGACCACTTCGGTTATTCCGTCGAAGTCGCTGCCGATTCCGACGTGATCTATCCCGGCCACATCGCGGATGTGCTCGATGTGATCGGCGACCTGTGAGATCGTGGCACGCGGCGCGGGATGAGACTCGCGCCACGCGGAGAGCTGGGCGCGCTGAGCTGCCTCGTCACCCGGGTGATCGGCGCGTGCCTGAGAAGCGACCGCGGATGCCTCCTTCTCGTGAGCCGCGAGCTGGGCCGAAACGAAGCCCGGCACGAACGGCACCATCACCACGCCGCCGTTCTTCGGAAGCCGGCGCAGAATCGAATCGGGAACGTTGCGCGGAACGTCGGTGAGCGCACGTGCGGCCGAGTGCGAAAAGATGACGGGCGCCTCCGACACGTTCAGCGCATCGCTCATCGTGGCCGGCGAAACGTGCGCCAGGTCAACCAGCATTCCGAGCCGGTTCATCTCGCGTACTACTTCCTCGCCGAACGGCGTGAGGCCCGCGTGCTTCGCGCTGTCCATCGCGGCGTCGGCCCAATCGAGCGTCACGTTGTGCGTGAGCGTCATGTAGCGTACGCCGAGGTCGTAGTAGGCGCGCAGTGCACCCAGCGAGTTCTCGATGGCGTGACCGCCCTCGAGCCCCAGGAGCGAACCGATCACGTGCTCCCTGAAGTCGCGGCGGATGTCCGACGTGGATAGCGCCAGGCGCAGCGTCTCCGGATACCTGGCTATGACCTGGCGCGCTATGTCTATCTGCTCCAGCTGCACCCTGGCATAGCCGGAATCGGCGTACTCGCCCGGCGTGTAGACCGACCAGAACTGGGCTCCGACCATCCCCTTGCCGAGACGCGCGAGGTCGGTATGGCCAGGAGCGGTCTTGCGTAGGTCGTACGCCTGCACGTCGTGCGGCGCTTTGGACGATTCGCGGATGGCCCAGGGAAGGTCGTTGTGGCCATCTATCAGGGGAGTCGAGCGGAGGACGCGCTTGGCGCGTTCCAGGTCTGCGGCGGACGGCCGGGGCGTTGCCGGGCTCTGCGCGGCGGGCGCCGCCTGGGAACGGGCCGGAGCGGTGCTCGCCAGAGAGAGGGCCACGAAAAGTGCGGCTGCGAGCGGTGGAGTGCTGAGTCGAGTGAGCGGCATCGGCGTAGCTCGAGGAGGTGTCGGGGGGGGGACGGCTCGGGACCTGGTCGGGAGCGCGCATGGTGCTTCACAGCAGCGCTCGCTTCGATCAATGGATGCTAACCGGTCGTGCCGGTGCCGGGCAAGGAAGGGTTCGCGAGTGCCGGGCGGTCAGCGAGCAAGGCGATTCCGAGTTCCGCCTTCTCGAATCGCTCGCCCGACTCTTGCTGCTAACAGGCTGTGCACCGACCTATAAAACGTATGGGAGACAATATGATCTGCAAGATCAGCAGCCGAGCGCTCGCGCGCCGGGGCGGTCGTGCCTCGCTCACGACCGCGCTCGTAGTTGCCTACGCCTTGTTGAACGCCGGCGCCGCCTGCGCACAGCGGACGACGAAAGACACCACCAGCAATGCTCAGGCGAGCGCCGTCCACTCGGACACCAGTACTGGCGAAGTAGAGTCGTTCACGCCCCTGCCGGCGATCCACAGTCGCTTCGCCGAGATCGCCAAGCGCGTGACGCCGGCGGTCGTGTCCATCTCCACCGAGTTCAGCCCCGAGGTCGCGGCACGCATGGAAGGCGGCGAACAACAGATCCCGCCGGGCTTCCTCCCACCGGGATTTCTACCGCCGGGGGCACAGCAACAGCCGCAGCAGGAGAACCCCGTACGCGCCACCGGCTCGGGCTTCCTGATAAGCAGCGATGGCTACATCATGACCAACAACCACATGGTGGACGGTGCCTCGAAAGTGCGCGTGACGCTGCTCGATCACCGGATCTTCACTGCCAAGATCATCGGTCACGACCCTTCCACCGACGTGGCGCTGATCAAGATAGAGGGCTCCAACTTTCCGACCGTGCAGCTCGGTAACGATAGCACAGTGCAGGTGGGCGATCCGGTGATAGCAATCGGCAACCCACTCGGGCTCGATTTCACGGTGACCTCCGGAATCATCAGCGCGAAGGGACGCGCCGATCAGCTCACCAATCTCTTCAACGCGAAATATGCCGTCGTGGACTTCCTGCAGACGGACGCGGTGATCAACCCCGGCAACTCCGGTGGGCCGCTGGTGGACATGCAGGGCAAGGTGATCGGGATGAACACGGCCATCGCGAGTCCTACGGGTGTGTATGCGGGCTACGGGTTCGCGATTCCGATAAGCATCGCACGCAACGTCACCAACGATCTCAAGCAGTTCGGTGAGGTTCACCGCGGGATCCTCGGCGTCTCCATCCAGAACGTGGGGCCGGCCGATGCGCAGGCCGCAGGACTGGACAAGATCACCGGAGCGATGGTGGGCGGCTTCACGAGCGACACGAGCCCCGCGAAGAAGGCGGGGCTCGAGCCCGGCGACATCATCCTCGCGGTGGATGGGAGGCCGGTGACTCGCGTCTCGGAGCTGCAGGGGATGATGCTCGCCTACAAGCCGGGCGAAACTGTCACCCTCGACGTCATGCGCTACGGGAAGCGCCGGTCCTTCAAGGTCACCCTGGGTGCGCTGCCGAACGAAAGTACTTTAGCGGAAGCGGGCAACACGTCTGGCGGCGCGAAGTCCCCCACGCAGGTGCTCGGGATCTCCGTGACCAGCGTGACACCGACCATCGCTCAGCAGCTTCGACTCCCATCCGGCATCACCGGCCTGGCGGTGGCGGACGTCGACCCGAACGGACTCGCGGCCGGCCAGCTCGCTCCGCGCGACATCATCGAGGCCACGCTGGGCGGTGGGAGCCGGCAGCCAGTTCGCACGGTGGAAGATCTGCGGAAGGCCATAGAGGCGGCGAAGGGCGGCGTCCTCAGTCTGCTGGTGTACACGCCGCAGCTGCAGGGCACTCGTGTGGTCAACATCGAGATAGGAAAGGGCGGATGATCGACTGGCGCTTCGAGGCGGGGCTGGTGGGCGGCCACTTTCGCTGGCCGCAACATCAGCACAGTTTCCGACCTCGGAGTGCCGTGCCCGAGCGGCGCGGAGCAACGCTAACGACAACAGGGGGATCACTTGCTCTGGGTTTACATCACCATGTGGGCGATAGGCGCGAGCCTCGTCGTCTACGGCTTCGCGGTCGGCGTGGGTGGACGGAAAGGCGGGATCGGGACTGGGCTCTTCATCCTCGGCGTCCTTTTCGTAGCGGTCGGGATGTACCTCGGCAACGCCCACAACGCCGGTGTGCACGGCGTCCGTCCGGACGAGGCGCCCGAGGTGATGATCCCGGGCGGGAGCTGACCCTTACCGGCTCGCGGCCTTCGGGTGGCAGCGCGAGCCGGAGCCGTTGAACGTGGAGCGCGACGTCGATCGGCTGGAGCGCGTCGTAGCCGCCCTGCAGGACGGTGGCTTCGACGCGCTCGTCTGCGCTCTCCCCGCGAACGTCCTCCTCCTCTCCGGCTACTGGCCGGTGATCGGCAGCGCGATCGCGGTGGTAACACGCGAAGGTCGTGTGGCGCTCCTCGCTCCCGCCGACGAGCGCGATCTCGCGGAATCCGGTTGGGCCGACGATCTCCGCACCTTCCAGCCGGGCGGCCTCACGGAGCTGGTGGACGTGCCGACGGCGGCGGCCGAACCGTTTGCCGCGCTTCTCCGTGCGGCGGGGCTCGGCGGCGTGAAGGCGCGCGTCGCCTTCGAGGGCGGCGGAGCGATGGAGCCGGCGTCGTACGTATCCTTGCATGTGTACGGCGGTGCCATGCGTACTCTCCTGGAAAACGCTATGCGGGGCGTGCAGCTCGCCGACGGATCGGAGCTCATAGCGCGTCTTCGCGCGGTGAAGACTCGGCGCGAGATCGCATGCATCGCGCGCTCCTGTTCGGTGGCGGAGCGTGCATTCAGCGCCGGCGCTACACATGTCATGGCCAACGCATCCGAGCGCGCCATCGCCGCCGCCTTCGCCGCGGGGCTCGAGGTGGAAGCGCGCGGCGAGGAACGCTCGGGCGGCTTCGTCTTCTGCATGTCGGGGCCTGACGCGGCTCGAGCCGGGAAGGCCTACGCCAGATCGGGCGCGCGGGAGATGGAGCAGGGAGAAGTGGCGCTCGTCCACTGCAATTCGCACGTGGGCGGCTATTGGACGGACATCACCCGCTGCTACTGCGCCGGTGCGCCGGATGCGCCCGCGCAGGACGTGTACGACGCGGTCTTCGAGGCGCGCGCCGCGGCACTCGACGCACTCCGGCCAGGCGCGCGCGCCCGCGACGTAGACCGCGCGGCGCGTACGGTTCTGGAGAGACGCGGCTACGGGAGGGCATTCACCCACGGCACCGGTCACGGCGTGGGGTTCGCCGCCATAAACCACAACGCGATGCCGCGAGTTCACCCGGCCTCCCCTGACATCCTGGAGCCGGGGATGGTGTTCAACATCGAGCCGGCCGTCTACCTCGATGGCGTGACCGGAATACGACATTGCGACGTGGTCGCGCTCGGCGATCGCGGCGCCACGCTGCTCACTCCTTTCCACACGAGCATCGGCGAGCTGGCGCGGGCTTGACTGCGCCGCGCCGCCAACCATCGTAGCCGTCAGGTGGTCCAAGATTCATTGGCCGGTCGCATCGTGGCGCGACCGGAGGGCCAAGTCCGGCGAACTTCGACGGGAGGCAGGATGACACGGCAGCACGGCAGTACCGACGGCGTCGCCTGGATCGGCGCCTTGAAGGGCGACACTCGCCGCGCGCTGCGCTCCATGGCATCGCGGCCCGCGTTCACTGCCGCGGTGGTGCTCACCCTCGCGCTCGGGATCGGCGCGAACACCGCCATTTTCAGCGTAGTGAACGCGGTGCTGCTGCAGCCGCTCCCGTATCACGACGCTTCGCGCCTCGTGATGCTCTGGGAGAATGACCGCAACAGCGGCACCGTACGAGAGCCCGCATCGGTGCCCGACTACTTCGATTTCGCCGCCCGCAGCCGCGCATTCACCGGTATTGCGGGGCTGCAGCCGCGTGCTCTCAACTTCACCGCATCCTCGCCCGGCGCCGACGCCGAATTGCTTTCCGCTGCGGCGGTGACGCGCGACTTCCTCCCCGTCATAGGAGTGTCGCCGCTCCTCGGGCGCGGCTTTCTACCGGCCGAAGAGGCGCCGGGCGGTCCACCGGTAGTGCTGATCAGCGAGCACCTCTGGCGTTCGCGCTTCGCCGCGTCACAGTCTGCCGTCGGTCAACGGATCGTGCTGGAGGACAGCAGCTACACCGTGGTCGGCGTGCTCCCCGATGGGTTGGACCTCCCGTCCATGCCGCCCGGCTTCACCTCGTTGAGCAGCGACGTGGACGTGTGGCTCCCGCTCGCCGCCACGCCCGCTTCCTCGCCACGGTCGCGCCACGACGTCGTTCTTCTGGCGCGCCTCCGCCCCGGCGTCACCGCCGCGAGCGCCCAGAACGAGATGGCGGCGCTCGCCGCTCAGCTCGAGACGGAGTACCCACGCGACAACCGGGCGCGCGGAGTCTTCGTCGAGCCTCTCCAGTCGTCACTGGTGCGCGGTGTGCGTCCGGCGCTCGCGGTGCTCCTCGCCGCGGTGGGCCTCGTGCTGCTCATAGCCTGCGCCAACGTCGCCAATCTGCTTCTGGCGCGCACTGCGGCGCGCCGGCGCGAGGTAGCGGTGCGCGTGGCACTCGGTGCCGGTGCCTCGAGGATAGCTGTGCAGTTCTTCGTCGAGAGCTTGCTCCTCGCCCTCGCCTCGGCGCTGGTGGGAGTCGGGGTAGCCGCGCTCGCGCTGCGCGCGCTTCTCTCGCTGGCGCCAGCCGACCTCCCGCGAGCATCCAACATTTCGCTGGACCCGCGCGTGCTCGCGTTCACGATGCTCGTGGCGATCGGTCTGGCAGTTGTTTTTGGTCTGCTCCCCGCCATCGTCTCGCGCGGGATGGACGTACAGAGCGCGCTGAGGGAAGAGGGTGGCCGCGGATCATCGGGCAATCGCGCGAGCTCGCGCCTCAGAGGTGTGCTCGTGGTGCTCGAGGTAGCGCTGTCGGTGATGCTCGTGATCGGTGCGGCGCTCATGATCCGCACCGTCTGGTCGCTTCGCAATGTGAATCCCGGCTTCCAGCCCGAGCATCTCCTCGAGGCTCGCTACCAGCTGCCGCCTTCGCGCTATCCGCAGGACTTCTCCAGGTTCCCCGCATGGACCGAGGTACAGGGCTTCCATCGGCGCCTCATCGAGCGTCTGGAGACGATCCCCGGCGTGAAGTCCGCATCGGTGTCCGCGAGCGATCCGCTCGAAACCGGGTTCACGAACAGCTTCGTGATCGTCGGACGCGAGGCCGAGGCGGAGCACCAGCCCGAGATCTACGTTCGGAGCGCGAGCCCGTCTTACTTCGCTACGGCAGGCGTGCGCCTTCTCCGCGGACGCATGCTCGCCGACGGCGATGATGCCGAGGCGCCGCCGGTACTCCTGATCAACGAGGCGGGCGCGAAGCGCTTCTTCCCTCACTCCGATCCGGTGGGCCAGCACATTCGCTTCTGGGGAGCATCGCGCGAGATCGTTGGCATCGTCGCGGACGAGAAGTTCGCCGGCCTGGCCTCCGAGACGCCGCCCGCGGTGTATCCGCCCCTCTGGCAGGTGCCGATACCCTCCGTATCGCTGCTGGTGCGCACCACGGGCGATCCGGCCACGGCAGCGCGGGAGGTGCAGCGAGAAATGCGGGCGCTCGACCCCCAGGTCGCCCTGTACGATCTGGGTACCATGGGCGAAGTGTTGTCGCGATCCATCGGGAAGGAGCGCTTCACCATGCTCCTCCTCGGCTCCTTCGCGGCGCTGGCGCTGGTGCTGGCCGTGATCGGCGTACACGGCGTATTGAGCTACGCGGTGGAACAGCGCCGGCGCGAGCTGGGGATCCGGATGGCGCTCGGCGCGCAGCGGAGCAGGGTGCTGGCGATGGTGGTGCGGCAGGGAATGACCCTCTCACTCGTCGGGATCGCTATAGGGGTTGCGGGGGCGCTCGCCGTAACGCGTCTTCTTGGATCGCTGCTCTTTGGCGTCGGACCCACCGACGCGGTGACCTTCGCTCTGGTAGCTCTCGTCATCGCCCTGGCCGCGGCGCTCGCGAGCTTCCTGCCCGCTCGTGCGGCCACCGCGATAGACCCCGCCACCTCGCTCCGCGCGGAGTGATCGTGGAGCGCTGGTCGAACGCGCTGCCGCCAACGGTGTAACTCGAAGGAGGGCTCGACGGTCATGGTAGGGGCGGGGCACGTTGCCCCTTCCGTGATCGCGGCGCTACACTACGACGTGCCGGCGGGCATCACCGGTCCTTCCCAAGCCATTATCCCGGGTATCCTCCGAATGACGACACGACAGCGCGCCGCCGTAGCCGGCGTCCTCATCCTGCCACTTCTCGCAGGTGCGTTCTTCCACGACTCGGTGGATAACCGGCGGGGAGCGCGGCTATTCGATCAGGTGTTGACGCTCGTTTCCGGTCGCTACGTGGACAGTCTGGGCGCCGGCTCGCTCTACGAGAGGGCCGCTCGCGGACTGGTTCGCGAGATCGAGGACCCGTACGCGGCGCTCTACTCTCCCGAGGAGCTGCGCGCATTCACCCTCACTACCGGCGGACGTTACGGCGGCCTGGGAATGATGGTGGAGGATCAGCAGGGCGTGGTGGTGGTGAGCCGCGTCTACCCGCACACCCCGGCCGAAGGCGCCGGTGTGCGTGAAGGCGACCGGATCGTCGGCGTGGAAGGGACGCCGACGCGCGGTTGGAAACTCGCTCAGGTCACCGACTCGCTGAAGGGCGAGCCGGGTACCAGGGTGCGCGTCACCTTCAACCGCCCCGGCGTGGATGCGCCGATCAATGTGGAGTTCACGCGCGCCGTGATTCACATCCCGGCCGTGCCGTACGCCATGATGTTCGATGGCAAGGTGGGATACATCCCACTGCTCCAGTTCAACGAGACGGCCGCCGATGAGGTGGAGCGCTCGGTGAAGCGGCTCTCGGCCGAGGGGGCGCGCGGTCTCGTGATCGACCTCCGTGGCAACGGCGGAGGCATCGTGGACCAGGCGATCTCCATCAGCAACCTCTTCCTGAAGAGTGGGCAGGAGATCGCCAGCGTACGTGGTCGCGCCGGGGAGAATCAGATCTACGAGGCTACCACGAATCCCATTGCGCCCACCATACCGCTCGTCGTCCTCACGGATGGCTACACGGCATCGGCGAGCGAGATCGTGACGGGCGCGCTGCAGGACCACGACCGCGCGCTGGTGGTGGGCACCACTTCCTTCGGAAAGGGGCTCGTGCAGTCGCTCTTTCCGCTCGACGGCGGCTGGGCGCTCAAGCTCACCACCGCCAAGTGGTACACGCCGAGCGGCCGATCCATCCAGAAGGATCGAAAGCTCGTGGACGGCCGCCTGGTAGAGGTGGTGGACTCGATGGAGACCGACTCCGCGCGCAAGTCGCGCCCCGTCTATCACAGCGATGCTGGTCGCGTCGTCTACGGGGGCGGCGCCATAACGCCAGACATCATCGTGCGGCCGGACACGCTCAACGAAATCGAGCAGCGCTTTCTCCGGACGGTGTCGCAGAAATCGCAGGAATTCTACGTGGCGCTGTACGACTACGCCTTCCAGCTCAAGAGCACGGTGAAGCCGGGCTTCGTCGTGCAGCCGGCCTGGCGCGACGAGCTGTTCAAGCGCGTCACCAGGGCCGGCGTGGAGATCGAGCGGCCGCTCTACGACTCGGCATCCACCGAGGTGGACCGGTTGATCGGCGATCGCGTGGCGCGGCTCGCCTTCGGCGACTCCACTGCCAAGCGCCGCGAGTTGAGCGATGACGTTCAGCTCGTGCGGGCGCTGGATATCATCCGGAAGGGCGAGACGCAGCAGGATCTCTTCGCCGGTGTGCCGGCACCGAGCCGCTGAGCGCAGGAGTCGTTGCGGGTGTCGCGAATGCACGGCGCTGCTGCCCGCGCGTCGCTCCCGATAGCGGCGCGCATCTGCGCGGCTCTCCTCCTCGGCGCCTTCGCCTTGCTGGCGCCGAGGGAGAGCGGCGCTCAGGGGAGCGTCGCGAGACGCAACGTCGCCACGCTCCCCTTCGAGCACGGGCTCATCGTGATCGACGCGCACAGCGACGGCAAAGTGGTTGTCGGCGCGTCCGCCGGAGATAGCACGATCGCCACTCCGTTCCAGGCAGCTGAAGCCAGGATCTTCGCGGATTCTACGGCTCGCCTTCTCGCGCGTCGCGTTCCGAAATCCGCGAAGCCGCGAACCTACCGAAGCGGAATCGTGAACAGGGAGACGAGCGCGGGAATCTCCTTCACACGCCGGATCAGCGACGGGAAATCCACATATCGGCTCTTCTTCGCCAACTCCAGCTTCGGGGGCTTCCCGTTCGACGTGAGCAGGGCGGAGGCCGATCAGTTCGTGGCGTCGCTCCGGAGGTCGGTCAGAACCGCTCGCGAGATGACTGCTCCGCCTCGCTCGAAGAAGCGCTGAAGGCGGGGCGCGTCGGCCAACCTATCGCGCGATCGGCCCGCAGCCGATCCGGCATCTCCGAGAGAACGCCGCCTCGCGGCAGCGAGAGCTCCGCGATGTCGGCGATGTCTGCCCGCACGTCGGCAAGGACGGCTCCTGGCGGAACGCGTCCGCCGGGGAGCTCGTGGATCCGGTTGCTGAGCACTATCACGAACAGGTCGCGCTCGGGATCTATCCAGATCGAGGTTCCGGTGAAACCGGTGTGGCCGAATGCGCGCTCGCCCATGTGCTGGCCGCAGCTCGCGCCGCCGGCGCAGGTCTCCCAGCCAAGCGCTCGCGTCCCGGCGCTGCGCCTGGTGAAGAGCGCCACGGCCGAGTCGCTGAACACCTTCACGCCGCGGTAGCTCCCTCCGCCGAGCATCGCCCGCGCGAAGATTGCCAGATCACCGGCGGTTCCGAAGAGCCCCGCGTGGCCGGCCACTCCTCCCATCGCATACGCCGCCGGATCATGCACTTCGCCTCGCAGCGGGCCGCGCGAGGAGAGCCGCTCGGTCGGCGCGATGCGCGAGCGCAGCGCCGCGCCAGGGCGGAACATGGTGGACGTCATCCCCAGCGGGGCGAAGACGTTCCTGCGTACGAACACGTCTAGCGGCTCGCCCGAGATGGCCTCGACAACGAACCCGAGAACATCCGCGCCGAGGTCGGAATAGATCTGGCGGGTGCCGGGCGAGTACGCGAGCGGCGTGGCGAGCACCATCCGACGGGCCTCGCGCCTGCCGCGCGCGCGAGAGAGATCGCGGCCGGCGGGGAAGCCAGACCGGTGCTCCAGGAGTTCGCGGATCGTGATGTTTCGCTTCGAGCCGCTGCGCAGCTCCGGCAGGAATTTCGATGCACGATCATCGAGGCGCAGCTTCCCGCGATCGAAGAGAACCATCACCGCCGAGGTAGTGGCAACCACCTTCGTGATGGACGCGAGATCGTATATGGTGCGATCGGCGCTCACGCGCGATGCGGCGTCACCCCAGGTCAGCCGCCCGTAGCCGTGCCGCCAGAGCACGGTGTCGCGACGACCCACCAGCACCGACATACCGGCGAAGCCCGACGCTTCGAGTCCCAGCTCCACCACGTGGTCTATGGACTCCAGCCGCGCAGCCGCTACGTAGCCGGGCGGCACCGCGGCCTCCGCGTGCGCGGGTCCCGGGGCGGAGGGGCAGGCCATGGAAAGGGCCAAGCATATCGTCGGCACGATCTGCAGCATGGACGCGGCTCCCTCGGTGGTGGTTCTATGCCGGTGCTACACCTGAGCGGCGGTTGTGCTTCGCCGGAATGCCTTCATCCCGGCGACGACCGACTGCCGCGTGATGCAACCGCGATCAGGGCGCGCGGTACACCATGCCGCCCTTCATGACGAAACGGACCTTCTCGAGCGCGTGAATGTCGGCGGTGGGATCACCCTCTACCGCTACCAGATCGGCGAGAAGTCCAGTCTTCACCGAGCCGATTCTGTCGTCCATGCCAAGGACTTTCGCATCCACCGAGGTGGCGGACATCAGAGCGGCCGCCGGGGTCATCCCGTACTCCACGAGCAACTCTATCTCCCTGGCGTTCTCGCCGTGGGTGAAGACGCCCACGTCGCTCCCGTTGCAGATGGTCACTCCAGCCGCCAGAGCCGCCTTGAAGCTCTCGTGCTTCTGCCTCACGCGCTCCGGCATCGGATCCACACCCTTCCTCCAGCCACCGTAGCTCGCGATGGCTTCATCGGCTTCGATCGTGGGACAGAGCGCGATGCCGCTGTCGGCCATCATGCGGAAGATCTCCGGGGTGCCGCCGTCGCCGTGTTCGATGGTCTGAACGCCTGCCAGGATCGCGCGGCGCATCCCCTCTGGCGTCGTGGTGTGCACGGCGACCGAACGTCCGCTGCTGTGCGCCGTGCGCGCGATCAGGCGCATCTCGTCGATCGAGAAAGTGGGCTCGGACTCGCCGTGCGGCCCCCAGCGGTAGTCGCCGTACACCTTGATCCAGTCGGCGCCGTGCTTGATCTGATCGCGTACCACGCGCGTGAGATCATCCACGCCGTCCGCCTCTTCGGCACCCTGAGGCACATCCCAGCGAGGGTCGAACCCCTTGGGGCCGTAGCTCCCGGTGGCCACGATCGCGCGCGTGACCACCACCATGCGCGGGCCGGGGATGATCTTCTGCTCGATCGCCTGCTTCAGCCCGACGTCGGCGTAGCCGGCTCCCTCCGTGCCGAGGTCGCGTACGGTGGTGAAGCCCGCCATGACCGTGGCGCGCGCATGGTTGGTGGCGCGCGCCACGCGCAGAGCCAGCGGTTCCCTCAGCACCTGGTCGTTCCACGATGCTTCGTTGTACGGGTGCAGGAACATGTGCGAGTGCGCGTCGATCAGGCCCGGCAGCAACGTCGCTCCACGCAGCTCGATTCGTCGAGCGGACGCCGGCGCGCTCACGCGCGCCGCCGGACCCACCGCGGCTATCCGCTCGCCGCGGACCAGCACCACCCAGCCCTCGTGCGGCTCGGGCGAAATACCATCGAAGACGCGGTCGGGCACGAGGAGATAGCTGGCGCTGCTGTCGCTGCCTTGCGCGAGGAGCGGCGCGGCCATCATCGCGAGCAGAAAAACGATCAGGCGCATTGTCACGACGAAGAGGAGGGGAAGGGGAGAGGGGGTGGCAGAACGCGTACGAGTCGTGGCAGGGACGTGTTGCCCCGGTGTCGTGGCATCACTCGGAGTTCGTGAGAGCGAGACCCGCGTTGCGCCAGGCGTCTATCCCGCCCTCGAGATTCACCACATCGCGGATGCCGTTCGCGAGAAGGATACTGCTGGCGATGGTGGAACGCGCGCCGCTGGCGCACTGCAACGCCAGCGGACCGGCGCTCGCCAGCGCTGCAGCATTGTCGGCGATCTCACCGAGCGGGATGTTTCGTGCTCCGGCTATGTGGCCCGCCTCCCACTCGGAGCGCGCGCGGACGTCGATGAGTTGCACGGCGCGGCTCTTCAGCTTCGCCTGCAGCGCAGCGGCACCCACGCCCTCGATACTCTCCAGCGCGCCGTGCTCGCGCTCCCAGCTCGCCAGCGCATCTTCCGTGAAATATCCGCGCACGCGATCGATGCCGATGAGCGCGAGGTCCATCGCCGCGCGCTCGGCACTGGCGCGCGCCTCGTCGCCGCTGCCGCCAGCTACCAGGTGAATGTCGCGGTCGTACGGAAGCAGCCAGCCCGCCCAGCCGGTGAAGGATCGGCCAGCGGGGATGCTGAGTGTTCCCGGCACATGAGCCGCGCGGAATGCGCCCGCGTTGCGCAGGTCCACCACCAGGTCGCCCTCGCGGAGCACTTCCCCCAACGCGGCGCTCCCCTCTTCCCTCGGCGCGGGTCGCTGCTCGAGAATCGCCGGCCCCTCTCTGTTGAGGCGCTTCATCATGGCGAAGTAGCTGGGTGGAGCGGGTTGGCCGGCCAGCACCTCGCGAATGAAGTCGTCCTCATCCCTTATTGCGAACGCCCAGTTTGCGATCTTCTCGTAGCCCAGTGTGCTCTGCGACATCGCGCCGAGCGCCTTGCCACACGCGCTCCCTGCGCCGTGACCCGGCCAGAGCTGCAGGTAGTCGGGAAGCTCCGCGAAGCGGCGCAGCGAACGAAAGAGAGCCAGCGCGCTCGCCTCCATCGTACCTTTCAGCTTGGCGGCGCGCTCCAGAAGGTCGGGACGGCCTACATCACCCACGAAGATGAAGTCGCCGGTGAGTGCGCCCAGCGGCCGATCGGCCGCTGCCGAATCGGTCACGAGAAATGTAAGATGCTCGGGCGTGTGCCCCGGCGTGTGCAACACGTCAATGCGCACGGAGCCGACATCGAAGTGATCACCGTCGCGGAGGAGCACCGCGCCGTCCGTGTCCGCGAAGCCGTACTGCCACTCCGGGCCGCCCTCGGCCGACAGCAGCAGCTGCGCGCGGGCCTCGCGCGCGAGCTGGCGACTTCCCGACAGATAGTCGGCGTGGATGTGCGTCTCGGTCACGCTGGCGATACGAACGTTCTCTTCCCGCGCGGCCACGAGGTATTGCGCCGTATCGCGGTTGGGGTCCACCACCAACGCCAGTCCCGCGGCCTGGCATCCGACCATGTAGCTCGCCTGCGCCAGCGGCTCGTTGTAGAAGCGTCGAAGAAACACCGGCCCTCGTCAGATGTGTGATCGAGAAGTTGTACCTCTCACTTTGCGCCGTGGCGGCGCGCGTAGTCCACCGCCATGTGCTGGAGTTCCGGGCTGCGCAGGCCAGCACTCTGCGCGAGGCGGGTGGCGTCGGCCAGCGGCATCCCCTCGTCCAGCGCGAAGTATGGCAGCAGCAGCGCTCCCACTCGGTTGGATGTCGCGCAGTGCACGAAGATCGGCCGCCGCTCAGGTGCGCGAACCACATCGCGAAATGTATCGAACTCCGCATTGCCGAGCGTCGGCTGCGAGACCGGAATGGCGACGTAGTCGAGACCGGCTGCGCGCACGGACGCCGGTTCGTCGTGTCCCCTGGGCTCTTCGGCCCCTCGGAGATCAACCACCGTTCGGTATCCGGAATCCGCGAGTTGCGACCATGCGGCCGCCGAAGGTTGGCCGGCCGTGGCCACGCCGGGCATCGGGCACGCCGCATTCGGAATGCCTCCGAGTACCTCCGTCAACCTGTTCTGCTCTTCCACGGTATCTCCCTGGCTGGTTGGCACGCGCATTATCGCATGAAATCGGCTCGAGGTGAATAGGGCGCGTTGTTCGAAGCCTGACAACGCCCCATCATTCGGCGAGGCGCCGCACCGTGGGCGGCGCAGCGTTCACTACTGCGACAACGAATGACTCGCTTTCTTTTCGCGCTCGCTCTCCTCGCCTCCGTGTCCGGTGCGAGCAGCATCGGCGCCCAACAGCTCACCATACCGCAGCTCGACTGGCGAACGATCCGCACCGAGCACTTCGACATCCACTACCCCGCATCGGCGGAGGAGTGGACGTTGGATATGGCGACGCGCATCGAGTCGGTGCGGGATGCGGTGACCGGGCTGGTGGGGAGCGCGCCCGGCGCTCGTGTCACCGTGATAGTGGAGGATCCCGGGAACGAGTCGAACGGCTTCGCCATCCCCTTCATTCGCGAGCCCGTGATTTTCTTCTGGCCCACTCCTCCCGGACCACGTTCGGGAATCGCCGATAGCCGCGGGTGGGCGGAGATCCTCTCGGTACACGAGTACGCGCACATCGCGCACCTCACTCGTCCAACACGCAGTCCGCTGCGCGAGTTCCTCGCCCGCCTATCGCCGGTCCGCATCGGACCTCTCGTCACTAAGTCGCCGCGCTGGGTGACCGAGGGGTACGCCACCTGGGTCGAGGGCCGACTCACGGGCTCCGGACGCCCGCATGGCGCGTGGCGCGCGGCGATCCTCCGGCAGTGGGCTCTCGAAGGGAAGCTTCCGACGTACGGCCAGATGAGCAGCGATCGCCGCTACTACGGCGGTTCGATGGCCTATCTGGTGGGATCCGCGTACCTGGATTGGCTCGTGGAGCGGAGCGGCGACGATTCGAGTCTCGTACACCTCTGGCGTCGCATGAGCGCGCGGCGGAATCGAACTTTCGACGACGCGTTCGCTGGCGTCTTCGCGGGCTACCCGGCAGACCTGTACGGCCGCTTCAGCGCCGAGCTCACGGGGAAGGCGCTCCGAGCCGAGAAGGCGATCTACAGCGCGCTCGCCGCCGCGCCGGATTCCGGCGTGGGGCACACGGTGCAGGCTCTTAGCTGGAATACCGGCGCGCCCGCGGTCTCGGCGGATGGAAATCTGATCGCGCTCGTGGTGCGGGCGAAGGACAGACCTGCCCGGGTGGTGGTGTGGAAGACGGCGGAGGAAGCGCCAGACTCGGCGGCCATCCGTGCTCGTGAGCGGATGCTCGAACTGGATCCCGAAGACGTACCCGCGGTGCAATGGAGACCGCCCCCGAAGAAGGCGGTCGCCGTGCTCTATCCGAGCGGCGGCGTTCCGTACGATGAGCCGCGCTTCCTTCCCGGCGGCGATGAGATACTCCTCGTGCGCGCCGTGGGTCGAGGCGATGGCGCCACGCGTCCCGATCTTTTCATCTGGAACTTCAGGAGCGGAGCTGTGCGCCGCGTGACGCACGGCGCCGGACTGCGCCACGCGGACCCGTCGCCCGATGGCCGCTACGCCGTGGGCGACCGCTGCGTCGAGGGGATCTGCGACGTCGTGCGCGTGGATCTTCGCACGGGGGCATCAACGGTGCTGATGCATGGATCACCGCGCGTCGTCTACGATCGCCCGCGCTACTCGAGCGATGGTCGCAAAATAGCCGTGGCGGTGCAGCTCTCGGGTCGTTGGCGCGTGGCGATCCTGCCTGCAGACGGTCCTCCGGTGGTGGCGCCGCGCTTCGCCGATCCCGACGATGGCGTGAATCGCTACGACCCATCCTTCCTTCCGGGAGACACCGCGCTTGCGGTCACCTCCGACGCGACGGGGATACCGAACATCGAGGTCGTCAACATTGCGGAGGGCACTGCACGCACCCTCACACTCGCTACTGGCGCTGCCCTCGCGCCCGACGTGGACCGCGTGCACGGCTCGGTGTACTTCCTCCGGCTGCATGCGAAGGGTCTGGACCTCAACGTCGTCCCGCTGGATGTGACACGGCCTGAAGTCGCGGGCATGCTGGCGGCGGCACCAGCGCTCGAGCCGGCGACGCGTATCCCGCCCGTGCGGGCGGACACGTTCATCTCCGCCTCCCCGGGCAAGCCGCAGCCGTACGGGATGGGCCCGCGGGTCCAGCGCATCCTCCCCACCTTCGCCTGGACCGCTGAAGGAAAGAGCCTGGGGCTAGCCATCGCGGGCACCGACCCGGTGGGCCGCCTCACCTGGGTAGCCAATGCCCGCTATGGCGATCGCGGCACCTGGCGCGGCGGTTCCCTCGGCGCCGCGTGGCGCGGGACGCGGCCTCTCATCGGCGCGTCAGTCTTCTACGCCGAAGACCATGCATCTCGCCAGCACGGCGGCTTCGCCGCACCTCCCGCGCTCGACATCGACTACTGGGGCGGTCTCGCGCGCGTGGAACTGCAGCGTCACAACCTCACCAACGTTCACCGTCTTCGTCTGGGTGCATCGGCGGGGAGGATGAACAGTGCAGCGAGCGACTGGGCATCGCGCTCGCTGGGCTTCGCCGAGTATCGCGGTGCGGTTCTCTTCACGCCCGGCGAGTGGAGCATAGCGCCTCGCCTCGGCGTGCTTGGTGAGGTGGGAAGCACGGCCGGTGCGTCCTGGACCCGAGGCGTGGTGAGCGGCGGTACGGTGGTGAGCTACGGCAAGCTCGGAATCCGCGCCGACGCCATGTTCGGAGCGGTGAACGGCGACGCGCCGCCGGTGGAGCAGTTCGCGCTCGGCGGCTCGCTCCCTCCGCTCTTCGATCCGGCGCTCTTCGCGCAGCGCGTGGTGATGCCGGCGCTTCCAGCAGGGCTCTCACTCGGCAGCCGCGCCGCATCGTACAGGATAGGACTTCCGGGTGAGGGAATCAGGCCGTATTTCTGGAGCGCGAGCGTCGGTGATGAGTTGCGCGACTGGCACCACGTGGCGGGGCTCGAGTGGACGTACGACTTCGAAGGGCTCTGGTCAGTCGGCTTTCCTGGCACGCTCTTCACCTGCGGCGTGGGCTATTCGCTCAGCGAGCCGACGAAGGGCGATGTGCGCGGCTACGTGGCGCTGAGCTATCGCCCCTGACGGCGGGCGCGAGGTTGGCTCGCACGACTCGTGCAGCCATCGGTGATGTTCGGCTCCAGACTACCCATGAAGAGAGGGACAGCTGATGCGCACCCTGAAGAAGGAAACGATCGAAAAATCCGCGGCCGTCGGCGCTGTGCTCGTTGCCGTCGCGCTGGTGGCGTTCTACGCCTTTTTCGTCTGGCTGAGCTTCCCGGATGGGGAAGGGATAGACCGCACCGAAGCGATCCTGTCGTGGATATCGGTGGGTCTGCTGCTTCTCGTCGTGATAATCTCGCACCTGGTCTACGCTCGGGTTCTCTTTCGCGACGCCAGGTCGCAGGTCGCCGCCTGAAAGTCCGGCACCACTTGGAACACCCTTGCTAAGGTACTTTAGTAGGCGGTCGCCAATCGTCTGTTATGTGAATAGTTAGCGCTCTGACGTATCGCGGAACGTCGGGCGCTCTCGCCAAATTTTCCCTCCCAACGCGCCGGCCAGCGCGGCAGCCGCCTCTCCCGAACCGTTACGATCCCGCGCGCGACCGCGTCCATCCGTTGGGAGGACGCCTGCATGACCGACACCGCAGAGACGCGTTGGGAGACCAGAAACGAAGCCGGCCGGCGGCTCTTCAGCCAGGGCGACTACGCCGCCGCCGAGCAGGAGTTCATCGCGGCCATGCGCGAGGCAAACGCGCTTGGCCAGGATGACCTCCGCCTCGCTTCCAGCCTCGCCAGTCTGGCGCAGATCAAGTATCTGCAGAAAGACATCGAGCAGGCCGAAGCTCTCTTCAAGCGAGCGCTCTCGATCCGCGAGAAGCACCTCGGCGAAAAGCACCCCGAGGTAGCCGTCATCGTCAACAGTCTCGCCCGACTCTACTTCCGTCGGAACGACTTCGTCTCGGCGGCACCCCTGCTCATGCGACTCCTCGCCATCAAGCAGGAGTCGCTCGGCGCACACCATCCGGAAGTGGCGGTGATCCTCACCAGTCTGGCGAAGGTGCGGCTGGCCGAGCGGCAGTACGAGGATGCGGAGCAGCTCGCGCGAAGGGCGCTCCTCATTCGCGAGGAAATCCACAAGCCGAACGATCCAGCCGTGGCGATGAGCCTGGACACCCTCGCAGACGTGCTGGCGGCTCGCGGCCTCCTCGAGGAGGAGCAGCGCCTTCGCAAGCGGATCGCGGACATCCGCGGCGCCTCACTCGCAGCCGTGCGCCCGGTCGAGGGAAGCGAGCCGCCTTCAGCGCCACAGTCGTCGGCCGGCCACGCGGCGCCGCCGAGCGGGCCGCCTCCTTCTGAGACGCCGCCCGCGCGCGCCCGCACCACGCGCTCCGCCTCGCTTCCCTGGATCGAGCCACCCACGTCACCGGCTCTGCGCAGGCCAGCGCCGCGCCCGTTTGCCACCACCGGACCCGTGGGAGCTTCCTCTGGCACGCCTGGCACGCCGGCGCCCTCGAAGATTGCCCCGCCCGTCGCGCGATCCGCCAGCCCACCTCCCGCTGGCCGCGCCACACCGCGTTTTGCCGCGCAGTACGCACCGCCCGCCCCCCCGCGGGCCCCCGAACGACCCGTGCGGAAGGCGACTCCCGAGCCTGTGACCGGCCCGGTGCGCGGGCCGCTCGTCCAGCCGATCGTCCCGCCCCGTGAGGAGCGTCGTGACCAGTACCGTGAGCAGCGTCGTGACCAGTACCGTGAGGAGCGTCGTGACCAGTACCGTGAGGAGCGTCGTTCGCAGTACCGCGAACCCTCTCGCGAATCGCGCCGCCAAGCGTACGAAGGTGCGAGAGCTCTCCCCCGGCGTCGCTCCCCTCTTAGATTCGTAATCGCGGCTGCGCTCCTCCTCGCGTGCGCGGGCGGTGCCTGGGTCTACCTCACCGGCGGTCGCGTGACGTCATCGGCCGGCGCTGCGCTCGACCCCTTGTCTGCCGAGGGGAAGGATCAGTCGCCTGGCGCCCCGGCTGCCAATCCCAGTGCACTCACCGCGAGTCCCGACCCATCGTACGGCAATGATCCGCCCCAGCGACGCAAGCCGCCCGCGGCCGCGTACTCCGATGATCCACCATCCAACATCGATCAACTCCCGGCCGGCGGCGAGTCAGGAGTTGACCCCTACGAAGCCGCTCGGGCAGCAGCGCGAGCGATCGCTCGCGACTCGGCGTTGGTGCCCGCGGACACGGCGAGCCCCCTCGAGCCCCATGCCCCGGCCATGCCGGCGGCCAACGTGGACCGAATCACCTCGGCCATTGGCGACAACGCCCGGGCGAAGGCCGATTCTCTGGGGCGCAAGACCATCACGGTCAAGGCGCCCGATTTCAAGAAGCCATAAGCGGACTCGGCGCTCGTACGGACGGCCCGCACTTTCCATCACTGCGCTCCGGGGATAGTGTAGGACTACAGTCCGTATCATCCGCTGGAGACGCATATGCTGCGAGAGACCGGTAGCACCCGGGTGATGACTGGGGTGTCCGGAAGTGATGGTTCCGGTGACGCCACGTTGCGCGCTGTTCTGGCCGCCGTTGCCGGCCGATACGAAATACTTGGTGAGATGGGTCGCGGGGTGGCGGGTACGATCACGTACCTTGCGCGCGAAATCGGCTCCTCTCGCCTCGTGGTCCTCAAGCTCGATCCGAGTCGGAGTGGAGAGGGGGCCGTGCTCACCGCGCTGGAGGAGGTGAGCGCCACCATGCCGGGTGGAAGCTCCCCCTGTCCGGAGTGCGGCGCCGCCGCGGTCGGGTGGGGGCGCTACTGCGCCACCTGCGGAGCGGACCTCGCGCCCGGTGACACTTTGTACGCTCATTCACCGGAAGGTCCCTCGTTTGCGGCGCGCGCCGCCGATCCCGAGGGCTTCCAGATCCTCGGCAGCCTCCCCCGCGCGGGCGGGCAGGGGGCGGGCGACGTGGTCTTCGCCCGCGAGCTCGCCACCGGGAGTGTGGTCGCTCTCGGGCCGCCGCCGCGTCTCCCTGCTGGTGGAGCTGCCAGCTTGCGCGCCGCGCGCATTCTCCACACGCTCCGGCCGCTCACCGCGATGCCGCCCGGCGCACCGCATGTCGCCGAGCCGCTGCCCGAGCCGGAGCACCAGGCCCAGCCGCTTCCACGCGCGCAACCCACCGCCTATCGCGGGGCGCCACAGGAGGTGCTCCTCCCCTCCGACGAGTTGGCGTCGCCCGAAGATCGCCTCCCACCGCGTCCTCCCGATGCCTCGCCGCGCCGGTGGGTTGCGCCTGCGGTGGTGGTTACTGCGGCGGTAATCGGTCTGGCGGCCTTCGTGAAGGCGCGCGCTTCGCAGCCCGATGGGACCGAGGCGCGCATAGGATCCGGCGGTATGGGCATCGCCTACACGGCCCCGCCGGCAACGAGTGACAGCGCACGCGTCGCGCACGTGGACTCCGGTTTCATCCGCATCGCTGGCGACCTTCCCGCGGGTTCGAAGATCACCATCGATGGACTCCCGCTGCCGCAGGAGTCCGTGACGCTCGTTCCTGGAGACTACGTGCTCGCAGCGAGCGCTCCAGGCTACGTGAGCGTTGCCGAACGTCTCACCCTCGAGTCGGGGCAGACACTCGTCTGGATTCCATCGCTGGTTGCGGCGGTGGGGACGGCGGCAGAGACGAAGGTGGCCGAGTCGAACGAGCCTGCCAGGAAGGAGCCGAGCTCGAAGCCGACCGCACCGGCGAAGAAGGTGGCTTCAGCGAAGGCGGACACCCCAGTGGTGGCCGCGGCCCAGTCGCAGGCGCGGAGCTGCCAGGATGCGTTCGACGCGAAGGAGTGGACGCTGGCGGCAACGCTCTGCGCGAGCGAGGCGCGCGCCGGTACGGTGACCGCGCAGCGCAACATCGGCGTGATGTACGACCGTGGTGTGGGCGTTCAGCGCGATCCCGCGAAAGCGGCCGAGTGGCTTCGTACCGCGGCGGAGGCGGGCAGCCGTGACGCGGCGTACCAGCTCGGTGCGATGTACGAGAGCGGGCGCGGCGTATCCGAAGACGATGCACGGGCCGTTTCGTGGTACCGCAGAGCAGCGCTCCTCGGCGATCGCGAGGCGCAGGTGAAAGTCGGGAAGGCGTACGAGGCGGGAAAGGGCGTCACAGCCGATATGGGTGAGGCGCTCACCTGGTATCGCAAGGCAGCTGGGCAGGGCGACGCGTGGGCGCAGAACTACATCGGCTTCCTCTACGGCAACGGCAAGGGCGTGCCCCACGATGACGTCGAAGCGCTGAAGTGGTTCCGACAGGCGGCGACCAACGGAAATGCGCAGGCCGAGTACAATGTGGGCTTCATGTACGCCAACGGCCGCGGTGTACGGCACAACGACGACGAAGCGGTACGCTGGTACCGCCAGGCGGCGCGCCACGGATACGAAGAGGCGAAGAAGGAGCTCGAGCGCCGAGGGATCAAGCCCTGATCGCGAGCGATTATCTTCCCGGCGCGGGTTCGACTGATCCCGGCACACGCCACCACCCGATGCTCGGAGGACTGAATGGCAGACGAGATCGACTACAAGATCATCGGCGACGACCTGCAGGCGGTCATCATCACGCTCGATCCCGGTGAAGCCGTGGTGGCCGAGGCCGGAGCGATGATGTACATGCAGGACGGCATCGGCATGGCTACCACGCTCGACATGACGGGGCGTGGCGGAGGGCTCTTCGGCAAGCTGCTCGCGGGCGGCAAGCGCATCCTCGCCGGCGATTCGTTCTTCGTGACGCTCTTCGCCAACGAGGCTCGTGGCCGTCGCGATGTGGCCTTCGCGGCGCCATTTCCCGGCAAGGTACTGGCGACCGATCTCGACGACTGGGGCGGCACCGTCATCTGCCAGAAGGACTCCTTCCTCTGCGCCGCGCGCGGAATAGACGTCAGCGTCGCGTTCTCGCGCCGGATCGGCGCGGGCTTCTTCGGTGGAGAAGGCTTCATCCTGCAGCGACTGGTGGGTGACGGACTCGCCTTCATACATGCTTCGGGCACGCTGCACACGATCGAGCTCGCCGCCGGCGAACAACTTCGCGTGGACACCGGCTGCCTCGTCGCGATGCAACAGTCGGTGGACTACGACATCCAGATGGTGCCGGGGATCAAGACGGCGCTCTTCGGCGGCGAAGGGCTCTTCTTCGCGCGCCTCACCGGCCCTGGACGTGTGGTGCTGCAGACGCTCCCCTTCTCGCGCCTCGCCGATCGTATCATCGCCGCGGCTCCACGCGCCGGCGGCAGTCGCCAGGGAGAGGGAAGTGTACTGGGAATGCTCGGCGGGATACTCGATGGCGACAACCGCTGAGGGCTCCTCCCACGAGGAGGACGTGAAAGATCCGATCGAGCGCTTCCGCGCACTTCTCGCCGAGGCGGAGGCCATAGACCGCTCGGTGCTTCCCGAGCCGACAGCGATGATGGTCGCTACCGTCGGCGACGACGGCCAGCCATCGTTGCGCGTCGTGCTTCTCAAGTCGGTGGACGAGCGTGGCTTCGTCTTCTACACCAACTACGAGAGCCGCAAGGGGCGCGAGCTGCTCGCTCATCCGAAGGCGGCGCTCTGCTTTCACTGGCAGCTCCTCGAGCGCCAGGTGCGCATCGAGGGCGACGCGCAGCCCGTTCCTCCCGAGGAGGCGGATGCATACTTCGCGACGCGCGCGCGCCTCAGCCAGATCGGCGCGTGGGCGTCGAAGCAGAGCAGACCGCTCGCGAGCGACGCCGAGCTCGACGAGCGCGTGCACGCGATGGAAGAGCGTTTCGCGGAGGCAACGGTTCCTCGCCCCCCGCACTGGTCCGGCTTTCGCGTCGTACCGAGGCGGATCGAGTTCTGGCGCAACCGCGCTTTCCGTCTGCACGAACGCCTGGTGTACGAGCGAGCGGATGGAAATTGGCGCGTGACCAGACTCTACCCGTGAGCGTGCCGATCGACGATCGTTCCGCGCGCCCCTACAGCTCCGTGTAGCAACCTTCTAGAATTCGCGACCATGGCAACCAGAGTCGCTGATCAGGCGCAGGACCAGAGCGCACCTGCGTGGAGCACTGAAGATTCGCGCACGCTCTACAACGTCGAGAGCTGGGGAATCGGCTTCTTCGACGTGAACTCGGAGGGGCACGTCGTCGTGCGCCCCGACAAGTCGCATCCGGAACGCGAGCTCGATCTCTACGAGCTGGCGATGGACCTCGACGAGCAGGGAGTCAAGCTCCCCATGCTCCTGCGCTTCTCGGATATCCTGCGGTCGCGCATAGAGACCATCAGTCAGCGTTTCAGGAACGCGATCGAGGAGTTCGAGTACGAGGGCGGCTACACGCTGGTGTACCCGATCAAGGTCAACCAGCAACGACACGTCGTCGAGGAGATCGTACAGTTCGGCGCATCGTGCGGAGTGGGGCTCGAGTGCGGCAGCAAGCCCGAGCTCCAGGCCGTGCTCGCGCTGAGTGAGAGCACCGAGCACATGATCGTCTGCAACGGCTACAAGGACGAGGAGTTCATGCGCCTCGCCCTCATGGGGCAGAAGCTCGGGCACCAGGTCTTCATCGTGATCGAACAGGTGAGCGAGCTGGAAGTGCTCCTTCGCGTGGCCGACGAGATGGGTGTGGTGCCCACGGCCGGCGTGCGGATCAAGCTCTTCTCGGGCGGCTACGGCCGCTGGGCTGAGAGCGGTGGCGAGAAATCCAAGTTCGGCCTGACCGCGAGCGAGCTGGTGACGGTGGTAGACAAGCTGCGCGACGCCGGCCGGCTCGATGTGCTCAAGCTCATTCATTTCCATCTCGGCTCGCAGATCACCGACATCCGCTACATCAAGGGCGGACTCCAGGAGGTCGCCCGCTTCTACGCCGAGCTGCACGCCGCCGGCGTGAACGTGACGCACGTGGACGTGGGCGGCGGATTGGGCGTGGACTATGATGGGTCGGGATCCACCACTCCGGCCAGCGTCAACTACTCCGTTCAGGAGTACGCCAACGACATCGTGTACACGCTCGGCGAGGCGTGCCGCGAGCTGGAGCTTCCCATGCCGCACATCATCTCGGAGTCGGGTCGCGCGCTCACGGCGCACCACGCGCTCCTGCTCCTCGATGTGATAGATGTGGAGTCGCAGCAGGAGCGGCACCTCCCCGTACTCAACGACGAGGACCACGCCATACTGCACGAGCTCGAGGCGGGCTACCAGACCGTTTCCAGCAGGTCGGCGCGCGAGGTGTACCACGACGCCACGTTCCTCAAGGAGCGGATGCACGCGCTCTTCAACAGCGGCGTGCTCTCGCTCCGCGGCCGCGCAATGGGCGAGCAGCTCTACAACGCCACCCTCAACGAGGTCGCGCGCATCGCACAGCGCGACCGCGAGGAGTACGCCGACATCATCGAGGACCTCGAGGCGCAGCTCGTGGATCGCTACTTCTGCAACTTCAGCGTCTTCCAGTCACTCCCCGACAGCTGGGCGATAGATCAGCTCTTCCCGATCATGCCCATCCATCGTCTGGACGAGGAGCCGGTGCGTCGCGGTACGCTGCAGGATGTGACGTGCGACTCCGACGGCAAGATCGACCGCTTCACCGGCGGCAGAAACGGCCGCCCGAGTCTGGAGCTGCACCCGGTAGAGGAGGGCGAGCGCTACATCCTCGGAATCTTCCTCACCGGGGCGTACCAGGAGATCCTCGGCGACCTCCACAATCTTTTCGGCGACACCAACGCCGTTCACGTCCGCCTCGAGCCGAACGGCTACGCCGTGACGGACCTCGTTCACGGCGACACCGTCACCGAAGTCCTCGCCTACGTGCAGTTCCGCGCCTCCGACCTCCTGGCCACCTTCCGCCGGAAGGTGAGCGCCGCCAACACCCTCACCCGCCAGGAAGCCAACGCCTTCATCGCCGACTACGTGGCGGGGCTCGAGGGATATACGTATCTCGAGGGAGAGGGAGCGTGAAGCGCGGTCACGGGAGACAGAGAACAGGAGCCGGTCCCTGTTCCGCGCTTCCTGTTTACTGCCACCTCTAGTCTGCCATCGTGCACGATTTCCCTCACCTCCTTTCGGTGCTCGTCGCGATAATCGTCGCGACGAAATTGCTCGGTGAGGCGGCGCAGAGAATCGGGCAGCCGGCGGTGCTCGGCGAGCTGATTGCGGGGGTGGTGCTCGGTGTGTCGCTGCTCGGGATTCTGGATCCGGGAGATCCTGTCATCTCGGCGCTCTCCGAGATCGGTGTGATCGTGCTGCTCTTCGAGATCGGGCTGCACACGGATCTGCAGTCGTTGCTGAAGGTCGGAAGCTCGGCGCTCCTGGTGGGGCTGGTGGGGGTGTTCGTCCCGTTCGCGCTGGGCTATTGGGTGGCGCACCTCATCGGCCTTCCCGTCATACCCGCCGTGGTATGTGGTGCGGCGCTGACGGCCACTTCCATCGGCATCTCGGCGCGCGTCCTCTCCGATCTCGGGCAGCTCGATACGCCGGAAGGGCAGGTGGTGCTCGGCGCCGCGGTGCTCGATGACGTCGCCGGTCTGATCATCCTGGCCGTGGTGAGCGGCGTCGCCGCTGGTGCGAGCGTCTCTCTCGCCGGCGTGGGGGTGAACATCGCCGTATCGGTCGGCTTCATAGTGGCGGCGCTGCTGCTCGGCGGGTTGCTAGCTCCACCGCTCTTCAGGATCATAGACCGCCTCGAGACATCAGGCGCTCTCGGACTTCTGGCGCTCGGCTTCGCTTTCCTCCTCGCATGGCTCGCGGCCGAAGCCAGATCGGCGCCGATTATCGGTGCCTTCGCCGCTGGTCTGGTTCTCCATCGCACACCGCAGCGTCGCGACATCGAGAAAAAAGTCACAACCCTCGGCCACTTCTTCGTGCCGATCTTCTTCGCCTCCGTCGGCGCCGCGGTGGACCTCCGCACCCTGGTGGACCCTCAGGTAGCGCTCATTGGCGGCGCGCTCATTGTGGTGGCACTACTCGGCAAGTTCGTCGCCGGCTTCGCCCCCTGGTGGTTCGAGGGGAACAAGGCGATGATCGGCGTCGCCATGATCCCGCGCGGCGAGGTCGGCCTGATCTTCGCACAGATGGGCCTCTCCACCGGCGCCCTCGACGTGGGTCTCTTCAGCGCCATCGCCCTCATGGTGATGGTCTCCACCTTCCTCCCGCCGCCCATCCTCACCCGCATGTCCTCCACCCACCCCGCCGTCGCCAACATCAGCGACCAGCCCGGCGATGGAGGAATCGATGACCTGGTTTCGGGGGCGATGGAGGACGGGTAGGGACGGGAACTGCGAGGGTTCAGGAGGCAGGGTTCAAGGTTCAGGAACCACCCAGCGATCGAGATCCTGCCGCCGGGGTAGTACCTGAACCCTGAACCCTGCCTCCTGAACCCTGTAGTTCCCGCCCTGCCTCCTGACCCCTCGCAGTTCCTGCTCTCTGCTCTCTGCTCTCTGCTTCCTGCTCTCCTTCCTGCCTAGAGCACCGATACCGGATCTCTATCGAGCGCCACCCGCAGATCGTGCGAGGTGGGGATGGGGAAGCGTTCCATGAAATAGCGGGCGACGCGGACGAGGGGGGTGGGACGATGGGCCTTGAGAAAGAGGTGCCAGCGCCAGCGGCGCTTGATACGGTCTATCGGGCAGGGCGCCGGACCTACTACCCACACGTCTTCGATTCCCTGCGTGGCGAGGAGTTGGCGGAGCCAGTCGGCGGCGGCCATGGCGAGATCCACCGTCGGATCCTCCGCGGTTCCGCTGAAGATCACATTGGCGAGACGGATTGCCGGGGGGTAGGGCGGCTCGTTGCGTGAGGGAAGCTCGATCCCGACGAAGGCGTGATAATCGTGGGTCAGCGCGCAGCGCACGGCGTGGTGGTCGGGGACGCGCGTCTGGATGAACACCTCTCCACCCTTCGGACCGCGGCCGGCGCGGCCGGCTACCTGACTGAGAAGCTGGAAGCTCCTCTCCGATGCTCGGAAGTCGGGCATGTTGATTCCCACGTCGGCGTCTATGACGCCCACCAGCGTCACGTTGGGGAAGTCGAGTCCCTTGGCGATCATCTGCGTGCCGAGGAGGATCTCCACTTCCCCGCCCGCCACGCGATCGAGAATCTCCGCGTGCGCCCACTTCCCGCTGGTGGTGTCCACATCCATCCGCGCAATGCGTGCGTATGGGTAGCGCTCTGAGAGAAGCCGCTCCACCTGCTGGGTCCCCAGCCCGCGCTGTCGCACGGTGCGTCCGCCGCAGCGCGTGCACACGTGCGCGGCGGGCTCCTCGTGCAGGCAGTAGTGGCAGACGAGTCGCTCGGGGCTCGTGTGGTAGGTGAGACTGATGCTGCAGTTGGGACAGCTCTTCACGTCGCCGCACTCATCGCACTGTACGAACGAGGCGTAGCCACGGCGGTTCAGGAGCAGGATGCTCTGCTCCCCGCGCTGGAGCCGTTCGCCCAGTGCCGCCTCCAGCGGCTCGCTGAAGACGCGGCGGAAGGCGATGTGCGCCGCGCGCGCCTCGCCCTCTCCCATTCCCTCGCGCGAGCGCTTGTCGAGCGCTCTCAGATCCACGACTTCCACTGATGGGAGCCGGCCCGCACCCACTCGCTCGGGGAGCGTGAGCAGCGTGAACTTCCCCGCCTGCGCGTTGTGCCAGCTCTCCAGACTCGGCGTGGCGCTGCCGAGCACCACCACGGCGCCCTCGTGCTGCGCCCGAACCACCGCAACCTCGCGCGCGTGGTAGCGCGGCGTCTCGCCGTTCTTGTAGCTCCCCTCGTGCTCCTCGTCCACGATGATCGCGCCGAGGTCGCGAAGCGGCGCGAAGACGGCGGAGCGCGCACCCACAGCGATCCGCTTCTCACCGCGCTGGAGCGCCAGCCACGCATCGTAGCGCTCGCCGTCGCTCAACGCGGAGTGCAGCACCGCCACCCTGTCCCCGAACACGGCGCGGAAGCGGTCTACCGTCTGAGGCGTCAGTGCGATCTCGGGAACGAGCACGATCGCCGTCTTGCCGCGCCTGTCCACGATTTCGCGCAGTAGCTCGATGTACACCATCGTCTTCCCACTTCCCGTCACACCGTGGAGGAGGAAGACATCGCCCCCCTTCCCCGCCTCGAGCGCGCTTATCGCGGCGCGCTGCGCGGGAGTGGGATCGTGTGGATCCGGCTTCGCCGCGGGACGCGCAGCGAACGGATCGCGCGCCACCACTTCGTGCTCCATGCGAATCGAGCCGCGCGCGACGAGCTTGCGTATCACGTCGTTGGAGAATCCGAGCTGATCCACCAGGTGGCCCACCTCGCTCCGCCCACCCAACTGCTCGATCACCTCGTACAGCTCGCGCTGCCGCTTCGCCCGCGCGAAGATCCTGTCGCGCTCCTGAAGCGACGGCAGCTCCACTGCCAGCACCGCGACGCGCCGCGTCTTGGGCGTGGGCCTCGGCGCTGCCACGCCGGTGAGGAGCGCCGGAAGCACGCAGCGAACCACGAGCCCTATCGGCACCACGTAGTAGTCCGAGATCCAGCGGCAGAGCGCGAGCATGGACTCGCTGAGCGCCGGCGTGGCATCGGGAACGTCGATGACCGGACGCGGCGACTTCACCCCCTCGCCATCGCTCGGGCCGAGGCAGATGCCTATCGCCTTCCCCCCGCGCAGCGGGACAACCACGCGGGAGCCGGGCAGGAGCGGGTTGGCCGGCTCCTCCTTTACCGAGTAGGTGAAGGTACGGTGGAGCGGGAGCGGGAGCGCGACCTCTACGAGTCGCTCCGCGCTCATGCCTTCTCTACACCGAGTCCCGGCCGCGTCGGGATCGAGATCCTTCCCCCGCCTATGTTCGCACCGCGATACGGATCGTCGGCGAGAAGGGCCGCGCCATCGAGGTCGGCGTAGTCGAGGAGTGGCGAGAGGTGGGCGGCGGCGCTGATGCCCAGGCTCGTCTCGATCATGCACCCCATCATCACGAGCATCCCGTGGGCGCGCGCGGTTGCCACCATCTTCTGCGCCTCGCGCAGGCCGCCGCACTTGGAGAGCTTGATGTTGATCCCATCCACCGCGCCCTCGAGGCGGGGAATGTCGCTCGCGATGATGCACGACTCATCGGCGATGATGGGCAGCGGCGATCTCTCGCGCACGAAGCGCAGTCCTTCCACGTCGTGCGGCGGCAACGGCTGCTCCACGAACTCGATTCCGTAGTCCACCAGCCGCTCGATGGTCTGCACCGCGCGCTTGGGCGTCCAGGCAGCGTTGGCATCCACGCGCAGGGTCTTCTCGGGCGCTTCCTCGCGGATAACGCGCACGATGTCCTCATCGCGATCGGTGCCCAACTTCACCTTGAGAATCGGATACTGCTCCGCCTCCTTCACCTTCTGTCGCAGCTCCGCCTCGCTCCCTATGCCGATTGTGAAGCTCGACAACGGCGCACTCGCCGGATCGAGCCCCCACATCCTGTAGAGCGGTACTCCGAGCCTCTTCGCGGCGAGGTCGTGCAGCGCCGCGCTCACCGCGCTCCGCGCCGCACCGTTGAAGCGTACCACGCGCGAAAGCTCGGCCTCGATGGTCTCGAGCGACCAGGGATCCGCGCGATCGAGCACGGGCGCGAGCTGCGAGAGAATCGCCGGCACCGTGTCGGCCGTTTCGCCGTAGAAGCGGCTCGGCGCCGCCTCGCCCCATCCCCAGCAGCCATCACTGTCGGTGACCCGCACGGTGACGAGGCGCCAGTCGCTGGAACCGCCACGAGCGATGGTGAACGCGTGCTTCGTATGGACGGCAATGATCTCGTGAGTGAGCTTCATGATGACGTAGGGGTGATGCCGAGTCGGCGGGCGATGCGCGCGGTGCGATGCTCTTCGGGGCCGTGCGCCGGAGAGAGAAAATCTATCACCGCGTCGGCCAGGTCGTTGCCCCGCTGGTAGCGATCGGAGGGGTTCTTCTGCAGGCACTTCATGGTTATCGCCGCGAGAGCGGGGGGCGTACGCGAATCCACCACGTCGGGCGACGCCGCCGTCTCGTGAACGTGCTTGTAGCCGATGGAGTAGGAATCGGCGCCGTCGAATGGCGGGAAGCCCACCAGCATCTCGTACAGCATCACTCCCAGCGCGTAGATGTCGCTCCGGCCATCCACCAGCTTCCCCATGGCCTGCTCGGGCGACATGTAATGCGGCGTCCCCATCGCGCGTCCGGTGGCGGTGAGCCGGTTGTGGAAGCGCGCCGTCGCGATCCCGAAGTCGGTGATGATCGCGTTGCCGTCCTCGTCGAAGAGGATGTTGTCGGGCTTGACGTCGCGGTGCACCACGCCATGGCGGTGCGCGTGGTCGAGCGCCACGGCGATCTGCGCGCAGATGGCGCAGGCCAGCTCCGGAGCCACCGTGCCGCCCTTCACTATCATGTCTGCCAGCGAGCCGCCCGACATGTACGGCATCACCAGATACACGGTGGATTCCAGCTCGCCGTAGTCGAGAATGGGGCAGATGTAGGGATGGACCAGCTGTGCCGCTGCTTCTGCCTCGCGCCGGAAGCGCTCGCGCATCTCGGCGTCGCGCGCGAGGTGCGGGAGGAGCACTTTCATCACCACTGGCCTCCCGAGTCGCGCGTGGCGCGCGGCGTAGACGCTCGCCATCCCTCCGGTGGCGAGGCGGCGGTAGACGCGGTAGTGCCAGCCGGCGCTGCGCCGGAGCTGGTCTATCTCCTCGTCCGGGCGTTCGCGCGGCGCGTCGCTCAGCTCCGGGAGCTCCGACGCACATCGGGTGCAGGTGACGCCGGCACTCCGGTTCCAGGTGCCGCAATCGGGACAGAACATGATTCAGGAGCCGAAGTCCATGCGGACGAAATCGTACGGTGGCCAGGGGCCGGTCTTCGCGAAGAGAAGATCGGGACGGCGCAGCGCCTGAGCCCGAACCTGCTCGGCGAACTCCGACCAGCGCGCCTGATCGATGAGAAACGCGCCGCTCATGATAGTCGAGTGGACGTGCAGCGGCAGCGACACGGCAGCTACCGCGCCGCGACGCATGAGACGGAAGCACTCGGCCACTGCCAGCTCCGCTTCGCCTACCTCCTCCTCGGAGAGTGACTCCTCGGGCGTACGCAGGGAAACATGCACGCGCGCCTCGCACCGCCCCGCCACGAAGTGGATCCCCTCGTTGAGCGCTATGTAGTTCTGCTCCAACCACCGGCGCACGTGATCAGTCCCGCGAAAGAGCGTTCCGCACGGCGCGGGGAGGACGGCACCACCGCGAAAGACCCGCTCGATCACTCCACGATGGTGGTCCAGGTCGCACTGGACGCTGGCCGCGTGACTGAAGGCGGCCTGCTCCACCAGCGCTCCGATGTCGCGAAAACGGAGGACGCTCACACCGGTCGGAACGCGAGAGGGATCGCCTCCATTGGCTCGCGTGAGCAGCGCCACACCGTACAGCCGGCACCCATTCAGCTTTCCTTCTCGTGCGGCCACTTGACGCCCTTGATGAGCTGCAGCCCGATCGTGCGCTCGCGTGAGAGCTCGCGGATCAGCGTCGTCTCGCGCTCCACGGCCCCGCGCGCAGCGCCGAACCCCCAGCGTCGCCAGGCACGCCCGATGATCTGCGCCTTCTGGCGCAGGTTGAACCTGGGCGTTTCCCCGTTGGTGTCCGCGCCCGATGATCCGCGCCCTCCCGGAGACCCGGAGGTCCAGTCCTGGACCTGCAGCTCCACCACTCCGGCATCGCGAAGCATCTGCTTCCACCGCACGAGGAGAAATGGCTGCAGTCCGAGGCGCTCCACGATGAGGTCGCGCGAGTCGGAGGGGATCTCCGAAGTCCAACTGGGCTGCAGAAGGATGATGCTGCCCATCGGCTTGGTGACGCGCACAAGCTCGGACACGGCCCGCTGGGGATCGGCTGCCGCCGAGAGCGGGGGTTCGCCGATGGCGATGTCGAACATCTCGTCCTCGTGCGGGAGGTCGTCGAGCGGGGCCTGCTCGTAGTGCAGGAGCTGGCGCTGCTCGAGCTCGCGCGCGTGCGCCTCGGCGCGCGTGATGCTCTCGGGGTCGGGATCGACCCCGGTCACCGACGCACCGGTTCTGGCAGCCAGCCATTCGGCGGCAACCCCGGTTCCGCAGCCACTTACCAGTATTTCCCGGGCTGGGCCTGCTTCGGCGATCCGGGCGACCTCACGATAGAGGTCCTCCCCAGTCGCCCGCCAACGCCCTAGGACGGCGCGTTGTACCAGCCGGAGTACCGCCGGGACCGGCGGTACGCGAGTGGAGGACATGACTGACAAGTTACGATACGGTCGGAGACGAAGGGAGTGGGGAACGACGAGGTCAGGGCTTTAATTTCGAGCAGGCTGAGCAGTTTCACGACTCGGCCCGATCGATATTATAGACCTGCCCCCGCGGTTCCCGTCGCCAGACGTCGGGGCTCTCCGCGCCCCATCCCTGGTGCCGCCGCCACGCGCAGACTCGTGAGGATCGCCTTCGCCGCCGCCTCACCAGTCTCGCACCCACCCTCCATGAACCCCTGCGCCGGGAGCGAGCAGTGTTCGCCAGCGAAGTACAGTCGCCCCACAGACTCGCCCTCCGCGCCGCGAATTGACGTCCACTGTCCGGGGAGGTACCCGGCATAGCTGCCCAGCGTCCAGGGAAATGATGGCCAGTGGAAGCGCACCGACTTCATCCCCACGTGCGCGGCGCGCGCACCGCGGAAGACACGGTCGAGATCTGCAACCATGGTCTGGCCCTGCTCCTCTGCGGTGCCGCGCCCCAGCTCGAGCGCGTGCGCGCCGCCGGTGAAGTTCGTGAGGATCCCCGCGCTCCCCGACTGTCCGCGGCTCGTCTCCCAGGTCGTCTGGAACGGGAGCGATGTCATCACGCTCCCGTTGGAGCGATAGCGCGTGCGCCAGACGCGATCGGAGAAACCGACCATGAGCTTTGCGTTCTTCCCGTAGCCCAGCTCCTCTATCGCGCGCCGCTTCACCTCGGGGAGCGGAAGGTCGAGGCGCACGTTGCGAAGCGTGGTGAATGGAATCGCGACGAGCAGATGCGACGCGGTGGCATCCGCGCTCGACGAACCGCGGCGCAGTGAGCATATGAACTTCCCGTCGCCGCGCTGCGATACCGCCTCGAGTACGGTGCCCATCTCTATCGAGTCTCCCATGTAGCGAGCCAGGGTGAGGGGAATCGTGTCGTTTCCCTCGTGCACGTGGAAGCGCTCGTCGCTCTCGCCGTACATCTCGAGACCGTCCGGTCGTACGCTGAGCATCGTGAGCATGTTGAGCGCCGACTGTTCGTCGAGCGGCATCCCGTACTCGGTGGTGAATGCCACATCGAGCAGTTCGCGAATCCAGCCGGAAGCACCCATGCCATCGAGCCACGACGCGATGGTCATGCGATCGAGCGACTGTGCGCCGAGTGGATTCCTGTAGGTTGGATCGAAGTCCTCGGGCCACGATGCACGGTCGGCATCGAGTTGGGCCGCCACCGGGGCGAGCGCGGCGACGACTTCGGTCGTGCTCCGCCGAGCGCCGCCCACCCACCAGACGTCCGGATCGTAGCCTGCGTCCACTTGGCGAAGGTCGTCCAGCTCTATCCCCAGCTCGGCCGCGAGCGCACGGATGCTGGAGTGGCCAGTGTCGATCAACTCTCCACCGAGCTCGCAGAGCTGCCCGTCGGCGAAGGTATCGCGGAGTGAGTACATCCGCCCGCCCACACGCTGCTGCGCCTCGACCACGCGCACCGGCACGCCGTGCTGCCGCAGGCGATACGCCGCGGTGAGCCCGGCGATCCCGGCGCCGATTATCAGAACCGGCTCCACGTCGTCGCGCGGCTCGGGTAGCGGGTTTCCAGCGCGCCGACGCGGCATGCAGCCATCGAGCGCGATCGCAGCCGACGCGGCGGCCGTGACGGCGAGAAAGCGGCGGCGGGTGATGTCGTTGGGACGGCGAGAAGCGCTGAGAGCCCGGTCGGCAATTTCGTCGAGCGGTTCGCCGCGAACCGCCGCCAGCTGCGCAAGGCGCAGCGAGCGCTGGACCAGGCCGAAAAGTGGGGTTCTGGGCATGGCGCCAATTCTGGCGCGCCCGGCGCCCACGCGCCAGATGGCTCGCCCGGCTACTACTCTCTCAATGCCTCCATGTGCACCGCCGCCGCCTCGCCCGAACGGTCTGGCGCGTACCCGCCCTCGAGCGCGCTCACTACCCTCCCCCCGCACCACGACTCGGCACGCTCCACCAGGAAGCGTGTGAGCAGAGCGACATCCTCGTACTCGAGCGTGAAGCCACCCAGCGGGTCGCCGCGCAGCGAATCGAAGCCAGCGGAGATGAGAACGAGATCCGGTGTGAAGCCAGCGGTCGCTTCATCCACTCCGCGCCTCAGCGCGTCCACATAGCGCTCGGCCGGGAGACCGGCGGGCATGGGGATGTTCCAGAGGTTGCCGTGCTCGCCCCTCTCGCTCGCCGCGCCAGTACCGGGGTACCAGGGCCACTGGTGCATCGAGACGAAATGAATCCCCGGATCGCTCGCGACCAGCGCCTGCGTCCCATTGCCGTGGTGTACGTCCCAATCCACGATCAGTACGCGATCCAGTCCGTGGCGCGTGCGCGCGTAGCGGGCCGCGAGCGCCACGTTGCCGAAGAGACAGAAGCCCATCGCACGATCGCGCAGCGCATGATGTCCGGGCGGCCGAACCGCGGCGAAGCCCCGCAGCGCTCTCCCATCCATCGCCATGTCCACCGCATCGAGCACCGAGCCAGCTCCCGCCGTGGCGGCGGCCCACGATCCTTCACTTGCTACGGTATCCGGATCGAGGCGCCCGCCGCCCGAGCGCGCCAGACCCTCCACGTGGCGCACGTAGCCGCCATCGTGCACCAGCGCGAGCTCGTCGGGCGTGGCGTGGCGAGCCTCGACGTGCTCCAGCTCGTGGAAGAGTTCCGGGTGGTTGCGCAGCGCGCGCGTGATCGCGCGCAGGCGCCCCACGTGCTCGGGGTGCTCCCAGCCGGTGTCGTGTCTCCCGCAATCCGAGTGGGAGATGAAGGCGATCTTCACTGATGGACTCTCGGTGAGCCGCGCGGGCCCGGTCGACTCGCCGAGCGTGGTGCGTGCTCGGAGCGCCACGCCAGCTGGCTCAGCGGACCGGCCGCCGACGACGATGCGTGAGCAGGAAGGTCGAGTTCTGGATCGCTCCGGCCTCGGCGAGTGTGTGCTGCTCGTCGAGCATCTCGAAGCCGCGCAGCTTCATGACGTAGTCACGTTGATCGCCGCGCGGGTCGAGCGCGGCGAGCGCGGCAACCTTCACCGCGAGAACCGTCTCGCCTGGCGACGTCACAATCCGTATGACATCCCATATCTCCGGGATCTCCACGCGTATGTCTATCGTCTCGCCATCCTGCGGCCCCAGAAGCACGCTCTCGGGCCGGGCCCTCAGCGTGGACACGAAGGGAATCGAGGTCATCCTACCTCCTTTTTCTCGGCCTCGGAGTACGGCGGGAGCGTGGTGAAGAAGCGCCTGACCTGCGCGTCGAACAGGTAGGTGGATCCGCGCACCATGGTCGCGCCGCTCTCCGCGCGCTCCGCCCGAATCGCTATCTCCTCGATCCCCTGACCGCGGAAGGTCATGTGCACCGGACTCTCCTGCTCCAGGAATGCACCGTAGATGGGGTTGCGACGGGCGAAGAACTTCTTGGCGGCGGCCAGTACTTCCTCTGGCGAGTGAGAAGTCGTGGTTTCGAGTATCATGGAAAGTCTGATAGTGGTTGCTGCGATGAACGCACGAGGATGAAGCTCTCCGGCGCCATCACTGCTCCCGCCTGAGATCGGGGTTGTACTCCAGCGGCAGCTCCAGCAGGAACGACGAGCCCTCGCTCGATGACGATCGAAGGTCGATGTCCCCGCCCAGCAGCCGCGCGAGCTGACGAGAGAGCGCGAGCCCCAGTCCGGAACCACCGTACTGGCGTGTGGACGAGCCGTCTACCTGACGGAACTCCTCGAACACGAGCTGCTGCAGCTCAGGCGCGATGCCGATCCCCGTGTCGGTAACGGTGAAACGCGCGCTCTCGTTGTGCGACTCCACGCTCACGCTCACCTCGCCCTGCGCGGTGAACTTGAACGCGTTGCTGAGCAGATTGGAGAGAATCTTGACGACCTTTTTCCGGTCGCTCCTTATCCAGCGGATCTCCCCGTCGGGGAAATCTACCCTCAGCGCCACGGCCGCGGGCCTCCCGCGCGTGACTGCGAGCGCCTCCCGCATCGCTTCGCGCGGATCGAATGCCTCCACGCTCACGTGCAACTCGCCGCGCTTGAGCGTGGTCAGCTCGAGGAGGTCCTCGATGAGAACCAGCAGTCGCTCGCTCGAGCTGGTCACCTGTGAGAGAGTCGTTCGCTGCTCGGCCGTGAGCGGCCCCGACATCCCTTCCTGGAGCAGGTAGGTGTATCCGAGCACCGCGGTAAGCGGAGTGCGCAGTTCGTGGCTCATGTTGGCCAGGAACTCATCCTTGAGCCGTCGCGCCTCCAGCGCGGCGACGTACTGCCGCTCCAGCTCCTCGTTCGACTCCAGAAGCGCCGCGTTGGCGCGTCTGAGATCGTCTATGAGCCGCGCCTTCTCCGCCGTGGCGGCCAGCTGGTCGGCCACTATTTGCAGAAGACCGCCCTCCTCCGCGTTCGCGCCTCCCGCCTCGGCGAAGTAGAAGGTGAGCGCGCCCAGCACCATGCCGTGCGTCTGGAGCGGGATGGCGACCAGCGCGCGGAATCCCAGCTCGCTCGCCACCTCGCGCCAGTCCGCCACCGATTCGTCGGCGAAGACGTCGGGCACCTGGATTATGCGTCGCTCGCTCGCCGCCTCTCCGCTGGGCCCCGCACCGAGCCGCACGCGCATCTGACCGAGGAAGGGGCGGAAGCGCTCGGGCCAGTTGCAGGCGGCCACGAGCCGCATCGCCTCGTCGTTGTCGTCAACGAGATAGATGGACGCGAAGGTGGCTCCCACGAGGGGGCTAACGCGCTCGAGCGCGTACTGGAATACCTCCTCCGGCCGATCGGCGGTGAGGAATGCGTGGGCGATCTCGCGCACTGCGACGAGCTCGCGGAGCGCGTTGTCTGCGGCGGGCGGCGGACTCTCCTGGCGGGTCTCGATCACGCCGGTCAATCTAGCCACGCTCTCCGGGCCGAGGCCATAGCCGAGTGATTTAGTCAACTGGACGTGCGCGCTCGCTCGGCTTCCGCCACCCGCTCGAGCAGCGTGGGAAGCTGCGAAGTGAGTCCCGAGCGCGCGAGCACCAGGGTGGCGCCGGCCGCGCGCCCCGCTTCGATCGCCCCGATGTTCGTATGTCCGGCGAAGCCGATGATGCGCACCGTGTTCTCGCCGGCCCGCTCGCGAAGAACACGGATGGCCGCCGCCGGATCTGGCGAATCGGCCTCGAGGTCCACGAACACCACCGCCGGTTCATTCTTCGCGAGGTGCCGCTCGAGCTGCTCCAGCGACTTCGCCACGCGCAACTCGAGCCCATTGCGCCGCGCCGCGTCGTCTATCTTCGACCTGAAAAGCAGATCGCTCATCACCGCGAATACCGGACGCGCGCCTTCGAGAGGCGGCGGGTAGGGAGTCGCCAGGGGATGAGGATCCGGTACGCGTCTGAGCATCTCTTCGACCTCTCGCAGGGAATGGCGCTGGAACGCGATCGCCGATCAGCTTTTCCTGAGCGGCCGCAACTCTACACGGGATACGAGGGCGTTGCCCGCCTGCTGCAGCGTGTACGCGATCGCGTCGGCCACATCCGAAGCGGCGAGCTTCCAACTCGCATCTCCCTTGCTGCCGGAGAAACCGGTGTCCACCGAACCCGGCATCACGAGCGAGACGCGCACTCCGGAGTCGCGGACTTCCATCATGAGCGACTCGCTGAAGCCCACGAGCGCGTGCTTCGTAGCTGCGTAACCAGTTCCGCCCACGAAAGCGCCGCGCCCTGAAAGCGAGCCAATGTTGACTACATGACCGCGCCCACGCTCCACCATTCCCGGGAGGAGCGCTCGCGTGACGTAGAAAACCGCGTCGAGGTTCACGGCCATCATGGAGCGCCAATCATCCACCGTGAGCTCGAGCAGCGGCTTCATTATCCCGATGCCGGCGTTGTTCACGAGCACCTCGGCGTCCAGCCCCGAAAGCGCGCGCTGCACCGCGGCTGCATCCGTGACGTCCAACTCCACGGTGGAGCAGTCGCCTCCCGCCGCCTCGATCTCCCTGCGCAGCGAGTCCAGCTCAGCGGCCGAACGCGCGACCGCAATCACCTCCCACTCGGCGGCGAGCCGCCGCGCGATCGCGCGTCCGATTCCCCTGGAGGCGCCGGTGATGACGGCCGTCCCCCTGCGCGGTGCCCCGCTCATACCAGCAGCGCCTCTGTGGCGCGCAGCAGCGGCGCGAACGAGAGTGGCTCGCCCGCCACGCGCTCTGCGAGCTCCTGCGCCAGTTCGCGCTGCCCTTCGGCGAAGAGGTGCTCCACTATCCAGGGGCCGCTCCTGGGATTCCTGAACCAGTCTTCATCGAAGCGCTCCACGAGCGTATGCGCGATGAGCGCCTGCAGCTGCCAGGCACGGAGGTAGCGCGCGGCGTAGTAGCGCGGATCCACATCCACGAACGCATCGGCCGTGTTGTACGAGAAGCTCGTCGCGTCCGAGAGCGTGGCCACATAGAGATCGGGAAGCGAATCCCACGGCACCTCGCCCGAATAGAGCTGATACTCGTAGATCAGCTTCGCCGCGTATCGGCGCAGGAAGTGGAGCTCCTCGAATCCAACCGCGCGCAGGAACTCGGGGAGGCGCGAACGTCCGAGCCCCGTGTAGCGCAGCAGCCACCCGGAGTCGTGCATCAGGTGGTCGAAGAGCATCGCGTACCCTTCGGTTATCGAGTTGTCGCCGAGCCAGCGGAACTCGAATGCGAGATCCGAGCGAGTGTAGCCGAAGTGGAGTGCGTGCCCCAGTTCGTGGAGGAAAGTGCGGTAGTCCGCCTGGCCGCCGTGAGGGCGGAGCACGAGGTAGACTTCATCAGGCACTCGCACCGGCGCGCAGAAGGCGCGCGAGCGCTTTCCTTCCCGCTCTGCGGTGTCGAAGATGACCCGCCCGTCCGCGTGCGCATCGACTCCCATCTCCTCCGTCTGCCGGCGAATCTCGCGCTCCATGTCGGAGCTCGGGAAGTAGGGATCGAACTGGGGCGCGCGCATCAGTGCCAGCGCGTCCGCGCGCGTCGCATCACGCGGGTCTATTCCGAGCTGCTGGCGCACTCGCGCGCGGAAGACATCCTCCCACATCTCGCGCGTGTCGCGCAGAAAGGTCTGGCACTGATCCACGAGGCCCGCCAGCTCGATTCCGCTCAGCGCATTGAAGGTGGCGTTGTAGTTCGGCGCGATGTCGAGTCCCTCGGTGAGGTCGCGCTCGCGCTGGAAGCGCTCCCGCCTCAGAGGCGCCAGCTCCGCGGCCACCAGTTTCGCTCTCGCCGCCTCGAGCGAGAGCCGCTCGCCGCGGTCGGTCGTATTGGCGATCTCGATGGCAATCCGCTGGAAGGGGATCCTCCGACCGTCGGCGACGTTCACCATGGCAGATCCCTCCCAGGCGATCTCTCGCTCGTCCAACGGCGCGAGCGTCCGCGACACGAGCCCCTCGGCCTGCCAGTCGAGCAGGACCCGAGCGGAGTGCAGCTCCTGCGAGCCCGACGACGCGCCCCGGAAAAGCTCGCGCATCATCTGCAGCGAGTCGTCGCTGAGAACGTCGGAGTAGCGCGCGTAGATGGGAGCCAGCTCCGCGGAAGACTGGAGTCCCGCCTGCGCGCGGTAGTACTCGCGCGACAGCTCCTCCATGAGCCGCTCGCCGCCGCGACGCACCCGCTCCAGCGAGAGCTCGCTCACGCCGCGATCCGTTCCAGCACGTAGTCGCGCACCCGATCACTCGCGATCCGCTCCTGCACGAGCGTGTCGCGATCGCGAACGGTCACCGTGCCGTCGCTCACCGACTCTCCATCGATCGTGATGCAGAATGGAGTCCCCACTTCGTCCTGCCGCCGGTAGCGCCGGCCGATGGCGCCCGACTCGTCGTAGAACACCGGGAAGTACGCGCGCAGATCGTTGGCGAGCCGCGACGCCATCTCGGGCATCCCGTCCTTCTTCACCAGCGGAAACACTCCCGCCTTGATCGGCGCGAGCGCCGGGTGAAACGCCATGACCGTGCGCCCCTCCTCCTCGCCTGGCACCGCCTCCTCGCGGAAGCCGTTCACGAGGATCGCGAGCGTGGTGCGGTCGGCACCCACCGACGTCTCCACCACGTACGGCACGTAGCGCCTGTTGTTGGGCTGGTCGAAGTAGTCGAGCTTCTTACCCGAGTACTCCTGGTGGCGCGTGAGATCGAAGTCACCACGGTTGTGCACTCCCTCGATCTCCTGAAAGCCGAGCGAGCCGCCGAAGTCGAACTCGATATCGAAGGCAGCGCGCGCGTAGTGCGCCAGCTCCTCCTTCGTGTGCTCGTGGAAGCGGAGCCGCGCGGAGTCTATTCCGAGCGACTCGTGCCAGCGCAGCCGCTGCTCCTTCCAGTACTCGAACCACTTCATGTCCGTGCCCGGCTCCACGAAGAACTGCATCTCCATCTGCTCGAACTCGCGCGTGCGGAAGATGAAGTTCCCGGGCGTTATCTCGTTGCGGAACGCCTTCCCGATCTGCGCTATCCCGAAGGGAATGCGCTGACGCGATGCCTGCTGCACGTTCAGGAAATTCACGTAGATCCCCTGTGCCGTTTCGGGGCGCAGGTACACCACCGCGGCCGTGTCCTCCACGGGCCCCATGAACGTCTTGAACATCAGGTTGAACTGCCGCGGCGCAGTGAGCGTGCCCTTCATCCCGCACGACGGACACTGCGCATCCGGTGAGCCCGGCTCGCCCTTGATGCGCTCATCGTCGGCGCGGAAACGGCGCTTGCAGTTCGTGCACTCCACCAGCGGATCCACGAAGCCGCTCACGTGACCGCTCGCCTCCCACACGCGCGGGTGCATGAGGATCGCCGCGTCGAGACCCTCGATGTCATCGCGCGTGCGCACCATGGAGTGCCACCAGCGGTCCTTGATGTTCTTCTTCAGCTCCACTCCCAGCGGGCCGTAGTCCCACACCGATCCGGTGCCGCCGTAGATCTCCGACGACTGGAAGATGAAACCGCGCCGCTTGCACAGCGACACGAGGCGCTCGAGGACGTCGGGGGACGATGTCTTGGTCATTCAGCTGGTGAGGTTGAGAAAACAGAAGTGACCGACCCGGTGAGCTTCCGGGCGATCAGCTCTCCATGGTGGCGTCCATTCTCTATGAACGTCTTGTTCGCATCGTAGCCCGAGGCGATGACACCGGCGATGAACACTCCAGGGACGGCGGTCTCCATCGTCTCGGGATCGTGCCTGGGGACACCGGTGTCGGAATCTATCGGCACACCGAGCTGCACGAGCAGATCGTTGTTGGGCTGATAGCCGAGCATGAGGTAGACCTGTTCCGCTCGTACGCGCTCGGCGCCGCGCGGCGTATCGAGCACGACCTCGTGGGGCTCGATGGCGCTCACGCGCGACTCGAAGCGGGCATAAATGCTTCCGTCCTTGATGCGATTCGCGATGTCCGGAACGATCCACGGCTTCACGTTCGGATCTATGGACGGCGCGAAGTGCACCAGCGTGACGTGCGCATCCGCGCGGTAGAGATCGAGTGCGGCCTCCACTGCCGAGTTCCCGCCACCCACCACCACCACGTCCTGGTCGAACGACCAGTGTCCCTCCTGGAAGAGGTGCGTGACATGCGGCAGATCCTCGCCCGGAACTCCAAGACGGTTGGGGTGACCGAAATAGCCCGTAGCCACCACCAGCGCGCCCACATCCAGTTCGCTCTCCTGGCCGAAGCGGTCCACCGTGCGCAGACGGAAGCGATCGCCGCGGCGCTCCACCGCGACCACGTTCTCGTACTGACGGAGCGGAACACCGAAGTACTTCGCCACCGCGCGGTAGTAGGCCAGCGCATCGCGACGCGTCGGCTTCTCGGTGGGAACCACGAACGGTATCCCGGAGATCGAGAGTCGGTCGGCGGTGGAGCAGAAGCTGATGTAGGGCGGGTACGAGGCGATTCCGCTCACCAGAGCGGAGCGGTCGATGAGTATTCCATCGAGCCCCGCGCGCTTCACGGCCACCGCGGCCGCGAGCCCGCAGGGACCGGCACC
>DASSOX010000019.1:0-9464 GCA_035700125.1 Gemmatimonadaceae bacterium | reverse complement strand
GCATACCGGCTGCCGGAAGACTACTTCGACAGCTACCGCGACAAGGTGCGCGCGGTGACGAAGGTGGACGTGCTGCAGGCGGCCGACCGGCATCTGCATCCGGACGAGCTGCAACTGCTCGTGGTGGGCGATCCGGAAGTCGTGCGCGCGCCGCTCGAGGCGCTGCACTTCGGCCCGGTGGAGATGCTCCCCGCCGACATCGAGGAGAGCGAGTTCGAAACGGTCGAGCAGGATGGCGGCCGATGAGTGGCGACGCGCGCGAAGGGAACGGGCCGGATGATGACGGTGCGACGGGTCGCGAAGGAGAGGTGGTCGGCGGCGACGGCGTGGCCGCGGGTACGGACGACGCCGCGGTCGGTTCTGCTCCCGACGGAGTGGGTAAGGTAGGCGGCACGAGGAAGTACACGGGCCGCATCATCAACGTGGACGTGGACGAAGTGCGCTTCCCCGACGGATCGGTGGGGAAGCTCGAGATGGTTCGGCATCCGGGCGCGAGCGCGATACTTCCCTTTCTCACCGATCCCGGTGGTGACGATCCGCAGGTGCTCCTGATTCGCCAGTACCGCTACGCCGCCGAGGGGTATGTGTACGAGGTGCCGGCGGGGCGGCTCGATCCTGGTGAAACACCGGAGGAGTGTGCCGCGAGAGAGTTGAAGGAGGAGACCGGGTGCAGCGCCGGCTACATCGAGCATCTGTACAGCTTCTACACCACGCCCGGCTTCACCGACGAGAAGATCCATGCATTCATGGCGAGCGATCTCACGCGCGGTGAGAGCTCGTTGGAGTCGGATGAATTCGTGGAGACGATTTCGCTCCCGCTGTCACGCGCGCTCGACATGATCAGAGAGGGGAAGATCGTGGATGCGAAGACCGCGCTCACGCTGATGTACGCGGCGGGGTTCAAGCTGGGGATGTAGTGGGGATGAGGGGCCGGCGCGGAGTCGGCCGAGTGTGCCGGGTTGCTGAGCGAGTACAGTCTCCCGTCAGCTTTCGTCGTTCTTCGTCCGCGTGAGCACGTCGGCATCCGGAGAAGTCCAGACGATTACCCGGGGACAGTCGTCGGCGCCGCTGAATTCGGCCGGTGCGAAAAGGCCGCTGGAATACACCTCGACCGCCACGACGTTGTCGAGCCACACCAGATCGTTGATCGGGAAGAAGTCGTTGTCCGTCATGTTCCCGCCGGCAACGAGCATCTGCTGCACACCGGTGAGTTTCTGCGCGTCCGGGCTCCCGCTCTGCGTCGGTGCACCCCCACCGCCGCCCGACGAAGTGTCTACCTGAATCATCGCGGTGGAAGGGGCATTTTCGTCGCTCTTGCTGAAGGCCCTCATCACCCGGTGTCCGTCGATGTAAACCACCGCGGCGGAGCAGAGGCTGCTGGGGTTGGATGGGACCACTCTGTAGTCGAAGCCCCCGGCGCGCTCGACGACTACACCGGGGACCCCACGAAGAAGGTCCGTGAAGCGAAGCGGTGCACGCTTCTCTATGTCGGCGCGGGTAATGAAGTGACCGAAGCCTGCATGCATGCGTTGCCGGAAGCCGGCCAGGCGTCTGCTCGCGCTGCTCTCCATTCCGTAGACCGTCACCTCGCTCAGCACTTCGGCGATCTTGTCGAGCGTGACCGTGATGGATGCCGTGCGATCGCTCGCCAGATCCACCACCGCATACACGGGTGCGTAGCCGAGGTGTCGCACCTCGAGCGTGCGGGTCCCGGCGGGAAGAGCGGCGAGGGTGATTTTTCCATCGTCATCGGTGGTCCCCGTGACGCCGCTTCCCTCGACGATGAGCGCCGATCCCGAGAGCGTCCTCCCATCGTTGCCGCGCACCGTCACCGTCAGGCGTGCGCGCCCGCGGCGCACCGTGTCGCCGGTGGCGTTGCTCCCAGTGTCCACCGTTGCCACCACTGCGCCGCGCGGAGGGATGAGGAAGTCGCGATGGCGTACTCCGCCAGGCGGGACTCGCACATCGATGATGCCGCTGGATCTACCGGCGATCACTGCATGCGCCGCGACCGGGCCGGCAGTGGGTACGCCACAGATCGCGTACCACCCCGCGCCGGTCGCCTCCGCGCTGGCCGACCTGCGCTGGGGGACGATAGACTTTCCATCCTCGCTTACCATGACCTCGGTCCACTCGAGCACGACGCTGCCGCTGTCGAGATGAGCCCCGGTGTCGGCATCGCGGAGGAAGCCGAGCATGAGGCCCGAGGAATCAGTTGGCTGAGCGACGGGGCAGATTTGTGAGCGCACAGCGCGCTGCGTCGGGATGGCGAGTGCCAGCCGCGGTGTGCCGCTGTCCACCTTCAACTTCAGCGGCGGTACGTCGAGCCCCAGCGAATCGAGGAATGGGTGCGTGAAGCCGATTATGTAGTCGCCGGCGCGCACGCCGGGTATGCGAAAAAGCCCGCGCGGATCGGTGCGGCCGCTGTACACCAGCCCTCGGGTATCGCTGGTAGCCAACTGGACGAGGGCACCCTCGAGCGGCTCCGCATTCAGGCTATCGTAAACGACGCCGGAAACGGTGACGAGCGATGCGCTATCGTGCGTCGCCTGTTGGGCCGCGGCGCGGGTCCCAGGCGATGCGAGCAGCGCGACGAATGCCGCGATGCGGAAGCATGTCAGCGGGCGATGTTGCAGCATCGGAGTGGAAGAGAAACTGGCTACAGATCCGCCTGAGCGGAAGGATACCGCGGCAGTCAGGCAGCGCCCGAGCGAGGCGCAAGCGAGCTCGAGCGATCTGGAGCGAGCGCTTCTTGGCGAGCCTGGGCGCTACTCGCTGCCCTTCTCGGCGCGATCGAGCGCGTCGGCGTCCATCGACGTCCAGATCACCACGACGGGGCACCCGCTGATTCCGCCTCCGCGGAACTCGGCCGGCGCGGAAAGCCCGCTGGAGTAGACCTCGACACCAACGACGTCATCCAGCCACACGAGATCGTTCACGGAAACGAAGTCGTTGTCGTTCATACCGCCGCCGCCGACGAACACGCTGTGGCCTGCATCGTCGCTTCCTTTCCCCTGGCTCCCGCCGCCGGCGCCGCCGGGACTCGTCCCGGCACGCGATGACGGAGCATCACTCTGGACGATCACCGATGAGTGAAGCCGATGAGGTATTCACCCGCCTTCACGTCCGAGATGCTGAAGCTCCCCAGCAAATTCGTCGTGTCGCGTAAGACGCGCCCCCGGAGGTCGCTCGTCGTGAGCTGCACCAGAGCACCCTCGAGCGGGCGGCCACTCAGACTGTCGTAAACGGTACCGGACACTGTTACGAGCGACCCGCTGCTGTCACTCTGCTGCGCTTCGCATTTCTCCAGCGGCGACGCAAGGAGCGCCGCGATCGCCGCGGTGGCGAAGATGGCTGCTGGTCGGTGTGGTAGCATTTGGATCGTGTGTGAGACGCTTCCCTACTTGCCCGGCTCCGGGCCCGTCCAGATGAGGATGCTCCCGCAGTCGCCGCCCGAATACTGGAGCGGTGCACCGGCGGGACCCGCATAGACTTCGATCGCTGCTATGTCGCCAGGGCGAATCATGCCGTTCAGCCCCGTGTCGTCGAGGAGTCGCGCGCCATCCACGAAGATCAGCGGTTGGCAGGTACCGGATGGGTTGGTGGTCGCACCGCGCGACGAGAGGATCGTGTAATCGAAGTACGACGTGGGGACCAGCCTCAGTCCGGGCACCCTGCGCAGGATGTCCGTCAGGTCCACTGGACGCATCTCGGTGATGTCGGCTCGCGTTATGAAACGGCCGCTTCCCGCCGACTTCCGCCGCTCGAGGAATCCCGTGTAGTCCAGCCGTCGCTTGGGAGCCTTCCCGTACACCGTCACCTGATCGAGCACGTCGGCGCGCTCGGAGAGGGTGACATCCACGGAGCGGGTCTGGTTGCTCGCCAGGTCCACCGCGACTCTCGTGGGAGCGTAGCCCACGTAGCGCACTTCGAGCGACTGCGTACCGGAGGGGAGGCCGGCGAGAGTGAACGTGCCGTCGTCGCCGGTGCTTCCCGTAACGTCGCTTCCCCATATCATGAGCTGCGCGCCATGGAGCGGCTGCCCCTGCGCGTCGCGCACCACGCCGGAGAGGCGCGCACTTCCGCGGCGGATCTCGAGCTGCGCCGAGGCGTTTCCGGCGCTGTCGCTCTCATGAGCGCCGCTCTCGTCGCTGTCATCCACCGCGACCGCCGCCGCGCCACGCGGGATGTAGAAATCTCGGCGCAGGATTCCACGCGGCGGAACGTTCACCTCGATGATGCCTGTCGCATCCTTCCCCAGCTCGGCGCGCGTGGTGATCGGTCCATCAGCGGGCGCGCCGCAGAGCGCATACCACCCCGCGTCGTTCGACTTTATCGGTATCTGTCTACGCGCGGTGTGAATCCCCTTGTCCACCACCAGCTCGGACCAGGTGACCACGGCCATCGCGCCCGGAAGGGGAGTTCCACTGTCGGCGTCGCGGATGAAGCCGATGAGGAGCCCCGTCGAGTCACTCTGGTGCGCGCCGCCGCAGAGGAGTCGACTGATGGTGCGCGCCGATGGAATCGCCAGCGTCACGTGAACCGGTGCGTCGCTGCTCACTTCTATCGTGCGCGGCTGCACGGTGAGGCCGAGCGAGTCGAGCGAGGGGTGCATGAAGCCGACGATGAAGAGCCCACGCGGTACAGCAGTGATCTCGAACTCACCGCTGGCGCCCGATGTCGCGTTCCACGCCCTCGCGTTCTCTCCCCGCGCTACGACCTGCACCAGTGCGCCGGCGAGCGGCTTCCCGGTGAGACTGTCGAAGACCACGCCGGACACCGTTGCCGACGTCGGTGCGCTGCCCGCTGGCCCGGCGTCGGAGATCTGTTGAGCGGCAGCCCCCGCGGAGAGCGATGCGACCAGGGCGACGGATACCGCCACGGCCACGAGGCCCGAGAGGATTGTTGGTCGGTGCGGCAGCATTGGCGAGGGTGTCGAGTGTCGGCCGGCGGTTCAGGGCTGCGACTGGGTGCTGCTGCTACGCGCGCGAGCAATCGAGCAGCAATCGGGCCGGCGCGCAAGCCGCTCGAGCGCGCCCTGGCCGATGATACTGTCCACGCTGGATGTCGCCCGCTGTCCCGTTGAGGTGGCAGCGAGCGTGGTACGGCGCGACTCGGAGCGGGCCGAACGGCGGCGCGCGCGAGCGGAGACGATCGTGAACGGCGGATCGGCCTCGCGAATCAGTTCTGCGTGACGTGGAGGTCCGTGCCCGTCCAGATGACGATGCTGCCGCAGCCATCCGAGGGATATTGCGGCGGCACGCCAGCCGAGCCCGCGTACGCCTCGACGGCGGCGATGTCGTTGGGCAGGACCATGCCATCGAGGCCACCGAGGTCGTACAGTCTCATCCCGTCCACGTACACGTTCGGCTGACATCTGTCGGAGATGCCGCCGCCGCGAGTGGAGACAATCGTGTAACCGAAGCCGCTGTCGGGTACCACCATGAAGCCGGGCATCATGCGGAAGATGTCGGTCGCCTGGAAGGGGTGTCGCTTCTCTATATCCGCTCTCGTGAGAAAGCGGCCGAAGCCCTTCTTGCTGCGCTGGAGGAAGCCGGTGAAATCGCTGCTGCGCTTCGAGCGCTTCCCGTAGACGGTAACCTGATCGAGGACGTCGGCGCGCTTGTCGAGCGTGACCGCGACCGTTCGCGTCGCATCGCTCACGAGATCCACCGTCACCCGCGCGGGTGCGTACCCCACGTAACGCACCTCGAGCGACTGGCTGCCGGCGGGGAGCTCGGCGAGTGCGAAGGTGCCGTCTTCGCCGGTGCTGCCGGTAACTCCGCTTCCCCACACCATGAGCTGCGCACCCGAGAGCGGCCGCCCCCTCTCATCGCGTACGCTGCCGGTGAGGCGCGCGCTTCCGCGGCGCACGGTTTCGCCGGCGGCGGCACGCGCGCTGTCGGTCACCGCCACGACGGTGGCGGCCGCACCGCGAGGGATGTTGAAGTCGCGGTGGAGGAGGCCGCGCGGCGGGATGGAGATCTCGATGAAGCCGGTCGCGTCGCTCCCCAGCTCCGCGCGCGCCGTGATCGGGCCGTCGGTGGGAAGACCGCAGAGCGCGAACCAACCGAGCTCGTTGGCCTTCGCGGGAATCTCGCGTCTCTCGTTGCGGATGCCGTTGTCGATCACCAGCTCGCGCCAGATCACCACCACGCTGGCGCCGGATAGAGGTGCGCCGCTGTCCGCATCGCGGACGAAGCCGATCAGCAATCCGGTGGAATCGGCACTGGCTCCGGTGCCGGAGGTGGGAGTGCAGATCAACCTTCGAACCGTCTGCCCCGACGGGATGGCGAGCGCGACGTGCGTGGGCGCGGCGCCCGCAACCTCCAGCGGGGTGGATGCCACGCCGAGTCCGAGCGAATCGAGGACCGGGTGGAAGAAGCCGATGATATACGACCCGGGTGGAACGTCGGCGATCTCGAATTCGCCGTTCGCGCCGCTCGTGTCGCTCAGCACGCGGCCCCCATTCCCGTTCCCCACGAGTTGAACGAGCGCGCCGGGAAGCGGGCGGGAAGAGAGACTGTCGTAAACGGTTCCCGCGACGCTCCCCTGCCGGGATGTGCCGTTGGCGGCCGTCTCCTGTGCGATCGCGCGGGCCGGGGCAGCACCGAGTACGAGCGCCATGAGGAGGAGCAACGGGACCTTCGGTAGCTCGACCGTGCGGAGGGTTAGCGGCCAGCCTGGCGACATGGGAGATCGCGGTCTGATGAGTTGGAGACGGTACCGCCTCGGGCACACAGATGACAGATGGCGAGCTCGTTGGCAACCCTTTCCCTGGTAGAAGGGTCCAAGAACCAACGCCCGTGGTGGGTGGCCGGGGTGGCTGCGGTGGGTGTCTTCTTAACGATTGCGTCCTCGACACCGTCATCCAAAGTAGACAACAGGGCCTGGCTCTGGTATATTTCAACGGTTGCTGGATGTCGCATAAGCCGTTGATGGTTCGCCAGTTAGGTTGGCCCTGACGGGTTAGGCGCGGTCGGCATGGCCCATGCCTTTTTCACTGGTGCAGACGACCAGGAGGTGGAACGATTCCGCTTCGTCTTGTCAGTGAGCACACCCTTGAGCTGGGGGACTGGAATAATGGCTGACGTCGCGCTGAAGGAAATGGTGCCGTCGCCGGGGGCGGTCGTTCGAGAGCGGCTGCACGCCTTGGACGATTCAGAGCTGGTGGCCGCATTCCTCGACGGCGAGGAGCGGGGGTTTCAGGAGCTGGTTTCGCGTTACCAGACGCGGCTCCTGAACTTCATTTACCGCACGATCGGCGATCGCGAGCGTGCGGAGGATCTGGTGCAGGAGGTGTTCATCCGGGTCTACCGGCACCTGCATCGCTTCGACCGGTCGAAGAAGTTTTCGACCTGGGCGTATACCATAGCGTCGAATCTGGCTAAGAACGAGCTGCGCAATCGCTCGCGCAACCCGCTCGTCTTCTTCCAGACTATCAAGAAGAACTGGCAGGACGAGGAGCGTCCGCTCCAGTTCGAGGACACGGCTTCCAGGCCGGATGATCTCTACCGGAAGCGGCACCTCAAGTCGCTGGTAGAGAGCTCGGTGGCGCAACTTCCGGAGCACCACAGGCAGGTGTTCATCCTGCGCGAGCTGGAAGGGAAGTCGTACGAGGAGATCGCCGAGATCACGGGGTGCAACCTCGGCACGGTGAAGTCGCGGCTCAACCGCGCGCGGAGTGCCTTCGCGGCGATCATCGAGCCGGATCTCAGGTAGGGGCATCGTAGGGGCTCATCTCGGCTGCGGATGCTTGGTCTGCGAGGGAGAGGGCTACCCGCGTGAACCGCGGGTAGCCCTCTCCCTCGCAGACCAAGCATCCGCAGCCGCTACGAACCCGACGGCCACGGATCAATGAAACATGCTGAAGAAGCGCCCCGCGAGCGTGGAGCCGCTCACGAGGAGCGACGCGCCGATGCTCAGGAGCGCGACCAGTACCAGCGTCAACGAGTCGGTCCCGGTGAGAGCGAGAATGCCGAGCACGATGGCGCCGACGCCGATCAGCACTTCGGAGCCCGAGGCGGCGAAGACGGTGTCGCGCATCTTCGACTCCATGTCGTGCGCCGTCTCCCAGCGGACGAGCGACTCCAGACGAGCCATCGAGCCGCTCGCCATGAGAAGTCCCGCGCCTGCCGCGATCGCCGAGATGGCGAGGAGAGTGATGGGGGAGATGCCGAGCAGCGCCAGGACCCCAAGGACCAGCGCGGCTACCCCGGCGAACGCTTCCATCCCCATTCCGCCGGCCACCTCGCGTCTGGCCGTCGTGGTCTCTGGCGCGGCCAGCACTCTCTCGTAGCGGGCGGCTATCGCCCCACCCGCCACGATGAGCCCCACGCCTATAGCTATCGACGCGATCGAGGCCAGCACCGTGGGGAGCACGCCCAGGAGGCCAAGGATGGCCAGCACTATTGCCGCGGCGCCTCCTATGGCCTCGGTGGTAGAACCGCCCTCGATCTCCCGAACCGCCGTTTGATCTCTGTGAGTGATGCCAATCTGAGTGCTCATGTGGTCCTCCTGTCACGATCGCTCGAGTCACTCCGGACCACGGCAGGCAATGCCCTCCTCATACGACGTTCTGGCCTTGGCGAGTTACTGGTCGCCTGATTCGGAGCGAACCGGGCGGTGCGTGTTCGCCTGTTCATTCGTATATCGAACTACCGATTACCGCTACAGGAGTGCCTACCTGTCAGCCGGTTTGGCGGTATTTTCTACCGTCGTGCGCCACGCCCTGCCGCCCGCGTGACGCAGGAGATAAACGTCGCATTTATCGCACCTTTCGCATGCAGAGCGGAAAATATTACCGACTCGCGGCGCGCAACGCGTCGAGCGCAGAGTCTGCCCGATAGGCAGCGTCGGAGGAGTCTGCCGGAACGCCTGTCGAGGGGCCGGAACCCTCCCGTGAACGCCGGGTATGCACGCTTGCAACCGCGCCGCGCGGCGCGGTGGTCGTAACACCGTTCACCCCGTTACAGTCATCTGCCAGCATGAATTGTCGAGAGTTTCGAAAGCATCACCTCGCCTTCACGGATGGCACTCTCGGCGACGAGGAGCAGATGGCGATGCAGCTCCATCTGGCCGAATGCAGGAGCTGTGACCGCTACGACACCGTGGTGCGTCGCGGGCTCCTGGTACTCAGGAACCTCGCGCCGATCGAGGCCGCGCCCGACTTCCTCGACCGCCTCAACGCGAAGCTCTACCAGCTCGAGAAGGCCGACGCACGCGCCGCCGTCTACCGTGGTCCGGGTGTCGGCTCTTTCATTGCCGTCGCCACTGGCATGCTCGCCGCCGGCTTCCTCGCCGCCGCGCTGCTGGACTGGACCGGTCCCGTCCAGGACATCCGCTTCGCACCCGTTGTCGCGATGCGCCCTGCCACACCCCCCTCTCCCCCCATCGACTTCGACTTCGTCGCCTCCGCCTCCGCCGGCCTCCCCGTCTGGTCCGCCGCCATGATGGCCGAACAG